>CAIMTJ010000039.1 GCA_903844385.1 uncultured Burkholderiales bacterium | reverse complement strand
GCGGTGGTGGGTGAGCCAGCCTTGCACTATGTCAAATCCCTGCAGGCTCAATTGCAAGTGATGTGCGAGCTTTTGCGCTCACCTGCCGAAGATTTGGTCAATAAAGTTAAGATGACTTTAGATCACCAAAAAAATCTCGAAAAAGAAATTTCACAGCTGAAAAGTCAAAATGTGGGCTCTCAAATTGACGACTTGGTTGCGCATTGTGAAAATCATCAGGGTGTCAATATTTTGATTCATGAGCTCAAAGGTGCTGATGCGCAAACGCTCAAAGAAATGATGGATCGCTTGAAAGATAAACTTTCAAGCGCAGTGATTGTTTTGGCCACTGTTCAAGATCACAAGGTTCAACTCGCAGCAGGCGTGACACGCGACTTGGTGGGTAAAGTCAAGGCAGGTGAAATGGTGAATTTTGCTGCTCAACAAGTCGGCGGCAAAGGGGGCGGCAAACCCGATATGGCGATGGCGGGCGGCACCCAGGTTGAACATCTGCCCCAAGCGTTGGCATCGTTGACGGGGTGGATCAAAGAGCGCCTGTGATCAATGTCGATTCATTGATTTTTTTAAAAATTAAATCCCAAACCCCATGCCCGAGCTTGAGTCCGCGTCGTTCGAATTTGGTCACCGGTCGGTAGTCCGGTCTTGGGCTAAACCCACTGTCTTGATCGCTTTGATTGACCAAATGTGGGTTCGCGTTCAGTGTCGCGAGAATTTGCTTGGAGTAGGGCTCCCAGTCGGTCGCACAGTGAACATAGCCATTTGTTTTTAATTTGCTGACCAGCAACGCGACCAGTGGGGCTTGTATCAAGCGACGTTTATGGTGACGTGCTTTGTGCCATGGGTCGGGGAAAAAAATGTGGATGCCTGTGAGGCTACTGTCGGGGATCATTTTTTCTAAGACCTCCACCGCATCGTGAGAAATGATGCGGATGTTGCTCAGATTGAATTCCTCAATTTTTTTGAGCAATGCCCCTACCCCTGGTTCATGCACCTCGCAGCCCAGGTAGTTGCTCATCGGTTGTTGACGGGCGATTTGAGCGCTGGCGTCGCCCATGCCAAATCCAATTTCAAAAATAACGGGAAGATGGGATCGCTCTGGTGTGTACAACATGCCCCAATCAAAGAGCTTGTCGGCTTCATAGGGGAGCACAAACTGAGGCCCCAAAACTTCTAGGGCGCGAGTCTGCCCCGAGGTGGTTCGCCCTGCACGCATGACAAAGGTTTTGATGCGTTTGGGAAAAGCCACCTCTTTGGTGGGGTGCTCAAGGGGGTGAGTGGTGTCTTGCATGTCAGGCCATTTTAGTGGCACTGGTGCAGGAGCGGGTGTGGAGTTGTGACCACGCCTGAACCCACCTCTGAAGCCGCTCGGAGATGGGGGCGTCACTAGAGCTCAAACCCAGATGCTCAGCCGCTTGGTTCAAATCGATGCTCGATTGAGCGGGGTTGAGGGCCAAGGCCTGGGTCTGCTTGGAGAGCTTGTCGCCATTCTCGTTGAGCACCAAGGGGACGTGCAAATAACGAGGCCTAGCATGCTGCAGCAAGTCGTACAGGAAGAGTTGGCGCGGGGTGTTATCGACCAAATCTGCGCCTCTCACCACGTCACTCACACCTTGATCAATATCGTCCACCACCACAGCCCACTGGTAGCTGAAGTGGTTGTCTCTGGTTTTAAGCACAAAGTCACCCACTTCCAGATTGAGATTTTGTTGTTGCGAGCCCATAAGGCGGTCACTCCATTCAATGACTGGGTCCCCCACGGTGATGCGAACACTATGGTCTTGTGAAAAACGCAAGAAATTGGCCCCCCCGTGGGTGTGCAGCAAAGGACTGAGCGAGTCGTCTGATGCTGAGCGTGGATCGGTGTAATCCGATGGTTGAATCGGCGCGCGAGTGCGGCAAGTGCCAGGATAAACCGAGGGGTTCAAGCTCGAGGGTAAGTTTGCCAGCAGGGTATTCGTGGGCTGGGACTGGGCTTGTAATTGCTGAATTTGAAGTCTTGAGCAGTGGCAAAGGTACAAGCGCCTGGTGGGCATCAAGCGCTCCAGGTATTGCAAATAGAGTGAGTCGCGACGGGATTGAAAGACGATGGGGCCATCACTGTGTAAGCCACACGCGTCGAGTTGGCGCAAAATAAAATCACTCCACTGCGGTTTGCAACGGGTGGCGTCAATATCTTCGATGCGAATGAGCCAGTCACCCCCATGGGCCTTAGCGTCAAGCCAACTGGCCAAGGCGCTGACCAAAGAGCCCAAATGCAAGGGTCCCGTCGGGGAGGGCGCAAACCTTCCAATGTAGTTCATTGGCGCTGAAAAAGTCCCTAGATCATGTTCATGGCCAGTGATAAGCCACTCACAAAAGCGTTTTCAACGCGATGCCCCAAGTGCCAGTCACCGCAAGTGCCAATGTTGAGCGATGAATCCCATTGGTGGCTGATGCCCAAGGGTTGGAGTGTTTTGGCGTAGGCCCAAAGTTTGACGTTAACTTGGCTGGGTTGTGTGTAAATACCGGTCAGCTCAGAAAACGCTTTGAGTAATTTGGCTTGGATGCGCTCATGGTCATCTTCCAAATGTTCTTGAGACCAAGTCGTACTGGCTTGAATGGTCCAGCGTTCAACGTGCGAGCGCGATGGTTTTGAGGACTCGCGACTGAGCCATGCGATGCGGTGATGGATGCTTTTCGCCGCATTCCATTGTGGCCCCAAGTAGGCGAGTTGGGGTGCCTGTGCAAATGCGACCATCATGGTCCAGCAGGGTCCCATTTTTACGTTATTAAAGGACTTCAGTAATCCACTGTTATAGACCGTGGCAGTCGAGTTTTCGATCAATCTTTTCGCCTGAGGTGCTGGGATGGACAAGATCACGCCATCAAATCCAGAGGCCACACAATCGACTTTATTTTCTAGCTTGAGTTGCCAAAGCTTGGGGTTGATTTGATCAGTTTGAATGCTGTGCACTTGGGCGCCAAAGACAATTTGCTCATCTTGAACCAAGGGCTGAGCCCAATGCTCTACCAAAGCACCCATAGTCGGTTGTGCGACAAAATGGGGCTCTTGCGGGGGGTTGGATGCTTCTAGCACACGTCCCCTGGCATCTAAAACCCTGACCGCGGTGGCGCTCCAAGCTCGCACAAGCTCCATGGTGCCGGGAACATCCCTGAGTGCTTGGAGAAAGCGCGGATCTCTGACGGTGAAGTACTGTGCACCTTGGTCAAAGGATCCCAGCGGTGTGGACAGGGCGGACATCCGACCGCTTGGGCGCGAGCTTTTTTCAAAAACGCTCACATCAAAGCCTGCTTGCTTGAGGGTTCTGGCAGCGGTAATCCCTGCCATTCCGGCACCAATGATTGCAATCTTTTTCATGAGGCCATGCTTTCAGAGTTTTGAGACGAGTATCAAAGGAATCAGCAACAACAAAAATGACACGCTCAGTGCTTCGTTCTCATTGCAAACACCTCCATGGTAAAGCCTTTATCCTGAGTGTGAACGTCCTTGGTCAATTTTCTTTTAAAAGTAAAAATGAGACATTGCACTTTATCAAAGTCAGGAAAGATTTCAAGGGCGCTTGCCCGAATCTTGAAAGAAATTTTGACCCTGGTGGGCGCAAAAAACCCTGGGATTGATTCATGCCACTCGATGAGCTGGCTTTTTCCTGAGGCGCTTGAACTTGATGAAAGAGTGTAATTCTGATCCTTGGACAATTCTCTATCCAATCTGCATGGTCTTGTGGTTTGTTGTACAGTTTGCGCTTTGCAAAGGCCATACAGCATGTTAACGCTCAGAAAATCCAGCGATCGAGGATTCGCCGACCACGGTTGGCTCAAGTCATTTCACAGTTTTTCTTTTGCCAGTTACCACGACCCGGCTCACATGGGTTGGGGAAACTTGAGGGTGATCAACGAAGACCGAATTGAACCGGGCATGGGATTTGGGACCCACGGTCATCGCGACATGGAGATCATCAGCTACGTGTTGACGGGCGAGTTGGCACACAAGGACAGCATGGGCAATGTCGTGTCGATTCCACCAGGCGATATTCAGCGCATGAGCGCAGGACGCGGTGTTGAGCACAGTGAGTTCAATCATGCCCCCAATCAACTCACGCATTTTTTACAAATTTGGATCCTGCCCAATGTGCATTCCATTGAGCCGAGTTATGAGCAAAAGACCGTCCCCCCTAGCCTCAAAAGAGGTCGATTGGTGGCGGTGGCCTCCCAGAACGATTATCCCGAAGCGGTCAAAATTCATGCCGATGCCACCCTTTGGGCAGGTGAATTTGATGGCCTAGAAGCCCAGGAGATGAACCTCGACCCCAAGCGCAAAACTTATGTCCACTTGATCAAAGGTGAGCTGAGCGTCAACGGACAAGCCTTACAAACCGGAGACGCCGCTCTCATGTCCAACGAGACCCAATTGAAGTTGTCTCAAGGTCAAGGGGCTGAGGTGCTGGTGTTTGATTTGTCGGGCAACTGAAATTCAATGTTTTAATCATTTCAAAAGGTGGGTTTCACATGGTAAAGATGGTGGTGGTGTTTCACTCGGGCTATGGTCATACACAGCGCCTGGCTCAATTCGTGGCGCAGGGTGCCCAGGCCAGTTTGGTCGAAATCAACGAAGATGGCTTGGTCAGCGATGAGGGGTGGGAGATGCTTGATCAGGCACAGGGCATTATTTTTGGTTCGCCCACCTACATGGGGGTGGTGTCTTGGCAGTTCAAACGGTTTGCCGACTCTTCATCGAAACAGTGGTACAGCCGTGGGTGGCAAGACAAGGTTGCTGGGGGCTTTACGATTTCTGCGAACTTGAGTGGGGACAAATTGTCGACACTGCAGTACTTCATGACCTTGGCCATGCAGCATGGGATGGTTTGGGTTGGCCAATCCTCACACAGCGAAGGAGGGTTGAACCGACTGGGTTCCTACAGCGGCGTCATGGCTCAGGTGGGATCCACACAAAGTGCCTCGGAGATCCCTGTCGGGGACTTGGAGACGGCCCAAGCCTATGGCCAAAGGCTTTTGCAACTGACCCAAAGCTTGCACGCAAAAAGCTGAAATGAACGATTGAGTGAGATCAGGCTAGAGCTCGAGTGCTCTGGAACTTGAGCTCTTTAGGTCTTCTTTGACTGGTTTGGCTGGTTTGGGGGGAGTAGGTCGGGTGTCAGTGCTCGACGTTCATCAAAAACGAAACAAGACCCTTGGTAGTGATCGGAGCCAACTTCTTCGAAATACTTGAGTATCCCACCCTCCAGCTGATAAACGCTCTCAAGGCCAATCTCACGCATATAAATAGCGGCTTTTTCACAGCGAATCCCACCCGTGCAGTAACTCACAATGGTTTTATCCTCGAAAGCTTTTTGATGGGCCAGTGCTTGTTGTGGGAATTGACTGAAATGTGAAATATTGAAATCAACCGCGCCCACGAATTTGCCGATCTCCACTTCAAAATCATTTCGGGTATCGAGGCAGACCACCTCTCGGCCACGATCGTCCACGCCATTGCGCAGCCACTGTGCCAAGGTTTTCGCGGAAACACTGGGGGCTCTTCCCGATTGAGGCTGAATGGCCGGATGATTCATGCGAATGATCTCGGGCTTGACCTTGACGATCATCTTGCGAAACGGTTGGTATTGAGACCAGCTCTCCTTGGGGGACAAGGGCTCAAGTTGGGGGTCCTTTCGTAAAGACTCGACAAAGCCTCGCACATCCTCAGGCGCGCCGGCTAAAAACAAATTGATGCCTTCTTCTGACAACAAAATGGTTCCTTTGAGATGACGCTCAAGGCATTCGCTCAGGTAACTGTTTTTGCGCTCTTGTAACTCGTCCAAGCTGACAAACAAGTAGGCTGAAATGTTTAATATTGAGTTCACGGCGATATTTTAGTTGCAATTTATAGGGGTGCCAATCCGCGTGTTCAAGGTCGCTGCCAAGAGCATCACGTGATGCAAGGTTGAAAGTCAAGAGCTTGTCATGGATCCGTGTGTGTTCAAGCGGTTTGTCTAAAAAACAATCGCCAATAAACGATGAAATTTCATACTTTGAGCTTAGAAATAACTTGGAGTTAACCCGTGGAAAAGATATTTTTATTTTGCGCCCCAAGTTCAAGTTCAAGCAAGGACTTTTGCCTACAATGACACCATGTTTGTACATTTAAGACTTCACACAGAATTCTCGGTGGTCGATAGCACCAATCGCATTGAGACGTTGATCAATATTGCGAAAAAAGACAGTCAACCTGCTTTGGCCATCACGGATTTGAACAATCTGTTTGGTGCCATCAAGTTTTACAAAGAAGCCCGCGCCAATGGCGTTAAACCGATTCTGGGCGCAGAAGTGATGTTGGAGCCGCCTGGGCTTGATCAAGGTAGCAACAGCCGTGTGATTTTGCTGGTGCAAAATCTTCAGGGTTATTTGAATTTGTGTGAGCTCATCACGCGGTCTTGGACGCAAAATGTGCAGCGGGAAAACGCCTTGCTCAAGTGGACTTGGCTCGAAGAGCTCAATGAAGGCTTGATCCTGCTCTCGGGTGCGCAAGCCGGACCGGTTGGGCAGGCCTTGGTTCAAAAGGACGCAACCCGTGCCTCAGAGTTGGCCTTGCGTTTGGCTGGCCTCTTTCCTCACAGGTTTTACCTGGAGCTGCAACGCGCGGGTCGTCCAGATGATGAGCGCCATGTGGAAGCGGCGGTCGAGTTGGCGCACAGCTTGAAGTTGCCGGTGGTGGCCACCCATCCCATACAGTTCACACTCGAAGACGATTACGACGCTCATGAGGCGCGTGTTTGTATTGCCGAGGGTGAGATATTGGCCAACCCCAAGCGAGTGAGGAAATTCACACGAGAGCAGTATTTCCTGAACGCCTCCCAAATGCAGGACAAGTTCTTCGATGTGCCCAGCGCTATTGCCAACACACTTGAGATTGCCAAGCGCTGCAGCATCAATTTGACTTTGGGCAAGCCCCAATTACCTGACTACCCGACGCCGGAGCTCGATGGCCAACGCATGCCCATCGCTGAATACTTCAAGCTCGCTTCTCGTGAAGGACTTCAGGCGCGGCTTCAAGTCCTTTACCCCAACTCCGAAGAGCGCGCACGCTTTCAACAAGCCTATGACGAGCGCCTTGAGTTTGAGATCAATACGATTTTGAAAATGGGTTTCCCCGGGTATTTTTTGATCGTGAGTGACTTTATTCAGTGGGCCAAATCACATGGCTGCCCTGTGGGACCAGGACGCGGGTCCGGGGCTGGCTCCTTGGTGGCTTACTCCCTCAAAATCACCGACTTGGACCCGTTGAAATACAAATTGCTCTTCGAGAGATTCTTGAACCCTGAGCGGGTGTCAATGCCTGACTTTGATATTGATTTTTGCCAAGCCAATCGAGACCGGGTGATTGATTATGTCAAGCAAAAATATGGCTTCAATGCGGTGAGTCAAATTGTGACTTTTGGCACCATGGGCGCGCGTGCCGCCATCCGAGACGTTGGGCGTGTCATGGACATGAGCTATACCTTTTGCGATAGCTTGTCTGTGTTGATTCCCAATAAACCCGGCCAGCACATCACCATTGCTGGCGCGATGGAGCAAGTGCCGCAATTGGCCGAGCGTTTTGCCAAGGAAGAGGATGTCAAGACCTTGCTCTCCATGGCCCAACGCGTCGAGGGCTTGTCTCGCAATGTGGGGATGCATGCAGGCGGTGTTTTGATTGCACCGGGCAAACTCACGGATTTTTGCCCTCTCTATCAGCAGCCTGGCAGCGAATCGGCGGTCAGTCAATTTGACAAAGACGATGTCGAGGCCGCCGGCTTGGTCAAATTTGACTTCTTGGGATTGGCCACGCTCACCATTCTCCAAATTGCCCAAGATTTGATTGTGCGCCGTCACCCTGGTCAAGAAGATTTTTCATATGAAAACATTGACTTGAACGACCTCCCAACCTATCAGTTGTTTCAAGAAGGCAAGACTGAAGCGGTGTTCCAGTTTGAGAGTCGAGGCATGCAAGGCATGCTGCGAGACGCCAAGCCCACCCGTCTTGAAGACTTGATCGCTTTGAACGCCTTGTACCGTCCTGGTCCCATGGACTTGATTCCAAGCTTTGTGGCGCGTAAACATGGGCGTGAAAAGGTGGAGTACCCGCACCCCTTGGCCGAATCGGTTTTGTCAGAAACTTACGGGATCATGGTTTACCAAGAGCAGGTGATGCAAGTGGCCCAGATCTTGGGTGGATATTCATTGGGAGGTGCTGATTTATTGCGCCGCGCCATGGGTAAAAAGAAGGCCGAAGAAATGGCCGAGCACCGAAGTATTTTCCGGGAAGGCGCCGCTCAAAAGGATATCTCTTTAGAAAAGGCCGATGAGATTTTTGATTTGATGGAGCGTTTTGCTGGCTATGGCTTCAATAAATCGCATGCGGCTGCTTATTCCCTCTTGGCTTATCACACAGCCTGGATCAAAGTGCATTACACCGCAGAGTTCTTTTGTGCCAACATGACGGTGGAGATGGATGACACGGACAAGCTCAAAATCTTGTTTGAAGATGCCAAAAAAATGGGTATCACGTTTGAGGCGCCTGACGTTAACCGCGGGGTTCATGTTTTTACACCCATCACGGACTCTGAGATTCGATATGGCCTGGGCGCCATCAAAGGCACAGGTCAGCAAGCCATTGAAGCCATTGTGCAAGCTCGCGAAGAGGGCGGTCCCTTCAAATCCTTGTTTGACTTTTGTGTACGAGTAGACCGCTCCAAATTCAACAAACGCACATTGGACGCCTTGATCAAAGCTGGGGCGTTTGATGGATTGGACCGCAATCGCAGCTCGCTTGTGGCGAGCATCGATTTGGCATTTCAGTTTGCCCTGTCGCAACAAGCCAATGCGCAGCAAATTGGCCTTTTTGATGCGCCCGATGAACACGGTTCGGGCACCAAAGAGCCTGAACTGGTCAACACCATACCTTGGGATATCAAAGAGCGCTTGATGATGGAAAAGCAAGCCCTGGGTTTTTATCTCTCGGGCCATTTGTTTGACTCCGTCAAAACCGAGGTGCGCCGCTTTGCCAAGCGACAGATTGCAGATTTGATGGACTCGCGTGAGCCGCAGTTGCTCGCTGGCGTGATTGGTGACTTCAAGGCCATCAATGGACAAAATGGCAGGATCGGTCTGTTTAAACTCGATGATCAATCTGGATTCATTGAGGCCCGGGTCGATGACGCATTGATGCAGGCCAATCGAGACTTGTTCAAAGACGATGAAATCGTGGTGGTCATGGGCAAGGTCCAACCCGATCGCTTTTCTGGCGCGGGCTTGCGATTGAGCGTGAACCAAATCTGGGATTTGCCCTCGGCGCGATGTCGATTTGGCAAGTACTTGAAGCTGGCTGTGAATGGCGCCAATCCCGATATTGCCCGTGTCATTCAAGACCATCCCGCAAAAATTGAAATGACCGAGCAAGGTCAGTTGGTCAAAGGCTTGCCCGTTCGATTGAGCTTGGAGCGCGGTCAAGTCAGTGCAGAAATTCAATTGGGTAAAAACGCCCGCTTCTTCCCCAGTGATGCAGCCTTGGCCAGTTGGATGGTTCAAGCGCACGAGGGCCAACTTCAAATCGTTTATGAGTAAGCCCCGATGTTTTTAACCATCCCCACCTTGCTCACGTGGACTCGAATTGTCGCGATCCCGTTGATCGTGGCCGTGTTTTACTGGCCCATGGACGCCGCCTCGCAAAACATCATTGCGACTTCGATGTTTGTCATTTTTGCGTTGACGGATTGGTTGGATGGCTTTTTAGCCCGTCGCATGAATCAAACATCGGCTTTCGGCGCTTTCTTAGACCCCGTGGCCGATAAGTTTTTGGTTTGTGCTTGCCTGTTGATTTTGGTGCACTTGGGCCGAGCCGATGTGTTTGTGGCCCTCATCATCATTGGACGTGAAATCGCCATTTCTGCACTGCGCGAATGGATGGCTCAAATTGGTGCAGGCAAGAGTGTGGCGGTACACATGCTGGGCAAATTGAAAACCACATCTCAAATGATTGCCATTCCGTTTTTACTCTTCAATGGAAGCTTGTTCGGGCTGATTGATACCGCCCAGGTGGGTTGGGTTCTGATTTGGGTCTCTGCGGCATTGACTGTTTGGTCCATGGTGTACTACTTGAAAAAAGCCATTCCGGCCATTCGCGCCCATGTTCGATGAGTGAGTCAACCTCCCCCTGGGCTCAGCGTTGGGTGGTGCTCATGCCCAGTGTCTTTGTCCTCATTTGGAGCACTGGCTTTGTGGTGGCGAAGTTGGCCAAGCCCTTTGCGGAGCCTTTCGCATTTCTAGAGCTGCGTTACGTTTTATCGCTGGCCTTATTTTTACCCTGGATTTTTTGGCGCCGCGTGCCTTGGCCAAGTACTCCTCGCCAGTGGGGTCACATTGGTTTAACGGGGGTCTTGATGCACGCCGGGTATTTGGGCGGTGTGTGGGCTGCAGTCAAGTCAGGCATGGGCTCTGGTTTGTCTGCTCTGATTGTGGGGCTTCAACCGGTGCTCACAGCCATGTGGCTATCCTCTCGCGGAGGCGTGATCAACGCCAAGCAATGGGCTGGTTTAATCCTGGGTTTTGTTGGCCTGACCCTGGTGCTTTGGCACAAGCTGGAGCTCGGTCTTGAAATCAATTGGGTGAGCTTGCCCTTGGCCATCATGGCCTTGATGTCCATCACGGTGGGGACCTTGTATCAAAAACGATTTGTGATGCCTTGTGATGTGAGAACAGCCAATTCCGTTCAATTGATGGCCGCAGCTTTGGTCACCTTGCCCGTGGCGTGGAGTCTGGGTGGTGAGTTTGTTCTCAATGCACAATCGGCTTTTGCCCTAGCGTGGTCCGTCTTGGTGCTCACCATCGGGGGCAGCTCGCTTTTGTATATACTGATTCAAAGAGGTGCAGCGGCCTCTGTCACGTCCTTGATGTACCTGGTGCCGCCTTGCACGGCCCTGTTGGCTTGGATTTTGTTTGGCGAAGCCATCACGGCGACCACTATTTTGGGTGTGGTCTTGACGGCTTATGGTGTGCACTTGGCCATCAAGAATACACAAGCCGTTTAAGAGGTCACCCTGTGCAAGTTGCGAGGAGCTTCTTTGGACCAAGAAAAATGAAACAAAAGGATGGGCCATATGAGTAAAAAAAGAATTGCAGTCATAGCGGGTGACGGTATTGGAAAAGAAGTCATGCCCGAGGGCTTGCGGGTGGTGCAAGCTTGTGCAGACAAATTTGGGATCGACTTGGCGTTCGATCATTTTGACTTTTCTTGCTGGGAGTATTTTGAGCGACACGGCAAAATGATGCCCGACAATTGGAAAGATCTCTTGGGCGGGCACGATGCCATCTTTTTTGGCGCCGTCGGCTGGCCCGCAAAAATCCCTGACCATGTGTCACTTTGGAACTCGTTGTTGCTCTTTAGACGTGAGTTTGATCAATACATCAATTTGAGGCCTGCTCGTTTGATGCCTGGGATCACTGCTCCCGTGGTTCGCAAAGACGGCAGCAAGCGCTTGCCAGGTGAGATTGATATGTACATTGTTCGCGAAAATACAGAAGGGGAGTACTCGGCTGTTGGTGGTCGAATGTTTGAGGGCACCTCACGCGAGATGGTCATGCAAGAAACCATCATGACACGCGTGGGTGTCGACCGTGTTTTGAAATTTGCGTTTGATTTGGCCCAGTCCAGAGCGAAAAAACACCTCACCAGCGCCACCAAATCCAATGGCATTGCCATTACCATGCCCTACTGGGATGAGCGTGTGCAGGCGATGTCCCATCATTACCCCGATGTCCATGTTGATAAGTTTCACATTGATATTTTGACTGCCCATTTTGTCCAAAGACCTGACTTCTTTGATGTGGTGGTTGCGAGCAATCTTTTTGGCGATATCTTGAGTGACCTGGGGCCAGCATGCACTGGAACCATTGGCATTGCACCGTCTGCCAATTTAAACCCTACACGCGAGATGCCTTCGTTATTTGAACCGGTGCATGGCTCAGCTCCCGATATTGCGGGCCAAGGCATTGCCAACCCGATTGGTCAAATTTGGTGCGGCGCCATGATGTTGGAGTTTTTGGGCTACAAAGAGGCCCATGACAGCATTTTGCAGGCCATTGAGCGTGCATTACTTCCTCAAAATGGTGCACCCTTGACGCCAGACTTGGGTGGCAGCGGCAAAACAACCGATTTAGGGAAAGCCATTACTGAAAGTCTTTGAATTGCCAAAAATATTGATCAATTATTTTTTTAATTATCTTAAATGGTCTAGAATCGCCTCCCGCGCTCAGACTTTTTTGTGGGTTTTTAGAATTGCCATTTGATCAATTTTTAAAGCATTCAATGTCCAGCGCGTCGTCCTAAATTTTTGAAATTTCGTCAAGAATTTTCATCAAAAAATTTGGATCCAAACAATTGATAAACGTCACACCTATAGGCAGGGGATTTTTTTGTGAATAAATCTGAATTGATTGAACATATTGCCAAGCACGCTGATATCTCTAAGGCTGCGGCCTCAAGAGCACTAGAGGCTACAGTGGGCGCAGTTAAAACCACTTTGAAAAAAGGTGGCACCGTATCCTTGGTTGGATTTGGAACTTTTGCGGTCACCAAGCGTGCCAAGCGCACCGGACGCAATCCAAGAACTGGCGAAGCGATTACAATCAAGTCCGCCAAGGTACCTAAGTTTCGTCCTGGCAAGGCTTTGAAAGAAGCCCTGAATTGATCGGTTAAAGGTGGGGTGCTTAGCTCAGTTGGTAGAGCGGCGCCCTTACAAGGCGTAGGTCGGCGGTTCGAGCCCGTCAGCACCCACCAAACAGCCCGAGGCGAACGATGTTCGCCTTTTTTATTGTTTCTCTCTCCTTGTGGGGTTGTATGTTTGATTTCATCCGTCAGCACACCAAAATCATGCAGTTCTTGTTGTTTCTGCTGATTTTCCCGTCTTTCGTCTTGTTCGGTATTGATGGCTACAACCGTTTTTTAGACCAAGGGGAGACTGTTGCGAGCGTGGACGGTCAAAAAATCAATCAACCAGAATGGGACAACGCCCATAAAAATGAGGTGGACCGCATGCGCGCGTCCATGCCCAATTTGGATGTGAAGATGTTTGATTCACCCATGGCCAAATTCGCCACATTGGAGAAATTGGTCAAACAAAAAGTGCTTTCCGTCGCATCGGATAAATTGAATCTCCAAGTCAGTGACCAACGCTTGGCCAGTGCTTTGGCGGCTGATCCCACCATTGCTTCATTGAAACGCGCTGATGGTACCTTGGACATGGAGCGTTACCAAGGGCTGTTGGCCTCTCAAGGTATGAGTCCCGAGCAGTTTGAGTCGCGCATGCGCGTGGACTTGGCCATGCAGCAAGTATTGATGGGCGTGAGTGCGAGTGGAACGAGCAATAACGCCATGCTCGAGACAGCTTTGAATGCCTACTACGAAAAGCGTGAAGCACAGGTGATTAAATTCACCCCCTCAGAGCAGCTCGGTCAGATTAAATCTTCGACTGAAGACTTGCAAGCCTATTACAAGGCCCATTCGGCATTGTTTCAGTCCCCCGAGCAAGCGAGCATTGAGTACGTTGTGCTTGACATGCCCTCTGTGCTCAAGGGTATCACGTTGGCTGAATCTGATCTCAAGACCTATTACGAGCAAAACCAATCCAAATTGAGTGGTCAAGAAACCCGACGAGTGAGTCATATTCTGTTCACAATTGCCAGCGGCCAAGCCACTGCTGAAAAAGACAAAGTCAAACAAAAAGCCCAAGGGGTTTTGGACGAATTGAAGAAGTCGCCTGAAAAATTCGCATCACTGGCCAAACAATATTCCCAAGACCCTGGTTCCGCAAACAAAGGTGGCGACTTGGATTTCTTTGGACGAGGTGCGATGGTCAAACCCTTTGAAGACGTGGCTTTTTCTTTGTCCAAGGGGCAAACAAGTGATTTGGTAGAGACTGATTTTGGTTACCACATCATCAAAGTGACCGATATCAAGTCGCCCAAGACCGTCAGTTTTGAAGCCTCTCGCGCTGGGATTGAGGCCGAGGTCAAACGTCAAGAGGGACAAAAGAAATTTGCGGAATTGGCCGAGACGTTTACCAACTTGGTCTACGAGCAGCCTGACAGTTTGAAGCCTGCAGCGGATAAATTGAAGTTGGACATCGTGAGCTTGAATGATGTCAAGCGTGACCCGGCACCTGTGGCCAATGGGCAGCCTTCTTGGATCAAAAATCCCAAGTTCTTGGCCGCCATTTTCGCTGCCGATGCGATTGAGAAAAAGCACAACACCCAGGCTGTGGAGGTCGGCTCCAATACCTTGGTAGCGGCTCGAATTCGCGAGTATCAACCTGCTCGAGTTCGAGATTTTGAGGCGGTCAAGGCCCAGGTTGAAGTCCTTTGGAAAAAAGAAAAATCTGAACAACTGGCCAAGCAAATGGGAGAGCAAAAGCTCAAAGCTTGGCGTGAAAAGCCTGAATCGGCCAATTTACCCAGCGCGGTGACCGTCTCCAGAGAGAAATCGAAGGAATGGTCTTCTAAGCTTATTGAAGCGGTGCTCAGAGCGCCTGCGACGAGTTTGCCCGTTTGGATTGGGGTCGATTTAGGAACTGAAGGCTACTCTGTGGTCAAAATCCTGAAGGTTGACCCCTCTGACGCGATGGCTGGCGACCGTAGCCGGGAAAAAGCCCAACTCACAGCCTGGTTATCGGATGCTGAAAGTGCTGCGTATTACGACTATTTGAAAGACCGGTACAAAGCAACGATTAAAAAGACCAACCCCTTAGAGCCCTTGGTTATCCAAAAGTAAACAAAGAGGAGGGCTAGGTCATTGACGCTGGATCCCCATCATCAGTTATAATCTGGTGAGCGGTGGCTGTAGCTCAGTTGGTAGAGTCCAGGATTGTGATTCCTGTTGTCGTGGGTTCGAGCCCCATCAGCCACCCCATATAAAACAAGCACTTAGCCCATCCATCATCGGTTGGGCTTTTTGCTTTTGGGGCACTTGTAGGCAATCTGTAGGCAAACTTTGTGAATGGCTACAAAATTGGGGGAATGCCACCAGGTGCCTTCAACAGCCAGGTGACTGGCAGGCATGCCCGTCCAGCAAAACTCAGCAGGGCAAGCAGATCATCCAAAACCTGCAGACCCAAATTTGAGGCATCGAGGCCAGAATTTTGGGGATCCGATCCAGTCGGCAATTCACAAGCTTTCAGCGCCGCTTCCTCTCGAGGGCAGCCGCTAGGCGCAAGGTGGTCGGCACTTGGAGCGCGGTATCCGCATCCATGCCACTGCCCGGGTGAAAGACGACAACAAGCCTGAAAATTACCGTACAGGGTGCAGCAACTGTTTGCATATCGCTCCAGTGTCTGATCTCGCCAGGTGAGTTGAGGAGCAGGGACGACTTGGCGCGAAAAAATGCTGTTTCTAAGGTCGGGTCCATCCTTTGTGGCAACGCGCAAGCGCATCCTTTTAATCCGTTTGGTCAAGGTTTAAAATCAAACTTTTACAATTTCAACAGTTCAAGATCCGCGCTATGCATCGAACTTTCTTCAAAGCTTTAACCGCTTCAATATTATGGGTTGTTTTACCTCAAGCACAGGCTTTTGATCCACATTGGAACTTGGCCGATCTTTACCCGACCATGGAGGCCTGGAAAGCCGATGGAGAGTCTCTTCAAAGCCAAATTCAAAAAATGGCTCAATGCGAACACCACCTTGGCGACACGCCGGCGGGGTTTAAAAATTGCCTCGAGACTTATGTCGAGCTCAATAAAAAATTTGCTCGCATCGCCGTTTATGCAAGCCTCTCTCACGACCAAGATACCAGCCTCAATGCTGGACTCGATTTGGTTCAAAAGGTCGATCTTTATGAAAATCAAATTGCGAAGTCGACGGCATTTTTTGCGCCTGAAGTTCTTCAGATAGGCGGCAAACGGGTTGGAGAAATGGTGGCACAGGATGCTGCCTTGTTGATTTACTCTCGGATGTTGGATCAGATATTGAGAGCGGCCCCGCACACGAGAACGTCCACTGAAGAATCCATGTTGGCTCAATTTGGTATGTCCTCCGGTGCTGGGCAGGCCGTTTATTCGATTTTGACCAATTCAGACATGCCATGGCCCAAAGTCAAGTTGACAGACGGGCGTAGTGTGACTGTTGATCCGAGTGGTTATACGGCCTATCGAAGTGTTAAATCGAGAGCAGACCGAAAACGCGTGTTTGACGTATTTTGGTCCCAATGGAGCGGCTTTGAAAACACCTTTGGAGTGACTTATTATGAGCAGTTGAAGTCAGACTTGGTGTTCGCGAAATTGCGCCATTATCCTGACTCAATTGCCCGTGCTTTGGATGCCAATCATATTCCTGTTGAGGTCTACGACACGTTGATTGACAATGCGCGAAAAAACCTCCCCACTTTGCATCGCTACTTTAAGTTAAGAGCGAAGATGTTGGGTGTTAAAGATTTGGCTTATTACGATATCTACCCCCCGATGGTGAGTTCATCAGATTCTTATCCATTGACCAAAGGCATTGAGATGATGGAAAAGGCTGTCAAGCCGCTGGGTGCGGAATACACCAACGTCTTGAAATCTGCAGTGAACGATCGTTGGATGGACGTGTATCCTCAAGCTAAAAAGCGTTCAGGTGCCTACATGAACGGGGCTGCTTATGATGTCCACCCCTATTTGCTGCTCAACTACAACAACAACTATGAATCGGTCTCGACCCTGGCGCATGAGTGGGGCCATGCCATGCACTCGTATCTGGCCAATCACACTCAACCCTATGTCAACGCCGATTACCCCATTTTTACCGCTGAAATTGCTTCAACAACGAATGAAATTTTGCTGCTGGATTCTGCTTTGCAAGACTCAAAAAGTGATGGTGAGCGATTGCTTTATTTGGGCTCTGCGCTGGAAAATTTGAGGGGCACTTTTTTTAGACAAGCCATGTTCGCTGATTTTGAGCGTGAGGTTCATGCCAAAGTGGACCGAGGTGAGTCTTTGACAGGTCATGATTTCACGCTCATTTATAGAAAATTACTCAAGGAGTACCACGGTCAAGACCAAGGCGTGATGAAGATCGATGATTCATATGCGATAGAGTGGGCTTACATACCGCATTTTTACAATTCTTTTTATGTCTACCAATATGCGACATCGGTTGCTGCTGGCTCCATGTTTGCGGCAGAAATTTTAAAAGGCATTCCCGGTGCAAGGGATCGATACCTTGATGTTCTTAAATCGGGTGGATCTCAGGATGCTTACGAACTTGTGAAAAAAGCAGGTGTGGATTTGGCCTCCCCAGCACCCTATGAGGCGATTGCTGCTCGCATGAACGTGATCATGGATGAAATGGAAAAAATACTGAGGAAGAAAAAGAAGTAAGCCAAGTTTGATGGTCGACTGGCCGTTCGCTCACCACTGGACTGCTTGCGAGTGGGCGTGCCATTTCAACTCCGAACTTGCCCAGGAATTGCTGCGGATGGTGTTTTCAAGAGCCGCCAAGTCATTTTGTTCGTGTATCATTTGATCATGACTGCAATTCAGAGTGTGGCCGTTTTTTGCGGCTCTAATTTTGGCTACTCTCCTCTTTACAAAAAGGCCGCTCAAGATTTGGGTGCCGAATTGGTGCGTCTGAAGATTGCGTTGGTTTATGGCGGCACCACCAAGGGGCTCATGGGGGTGATTGCCGACACGGTTTTGGGCTTGGGTGGACAAGTCACCGGCATCATCACACAAAAGCTTTACGAAAAGGGCCAGTTTCATGCCCATTTGACGCACCACATGGTGTGCCCTAACATGCGCGAGCGCAAAGCCAAAATGAGCGAACTCTCTGATGCTTTTATCGCTTTGCCCGGCGGTTTTGGGACCTTTGAAGAGCTTCTCGAAGCCGCAACGTTGACGCAACTCGGCGAGCACTCCAAAGCCTGTGGGGTATTGAATATCGCGGGTTTTTACGAGCCTTTGAGACTTTTGATGGACAAAGCCATTCAAGAGGGATTCATGAAGCCCCAAATGAGAGACACGGTTTTGTTTGAACAAGACAGTGCGCTCCTCTTGAAGGCCCTGTCTTCTTGGCAAGCGCCAACAGTGGACAAATGGATCGATGCCCCTGTGCCCTGAAATTTTTTGTGAAACCAAAGTGAACTTATGAAAACTCAACAACTCAAGATCACATGTGCAGGCATGACCTTCATGGCTCATACCCATGCGCAAGCCCCCAAAACAGTCGAAGCTTTTTTAAAGCTGCTGCCCTACACTCAAAAATTAATCCATGTCCGTTGGAGTGGCGAGGGCGTTTGGGTACCCTTGGGAGACTGGAAGTTGGGGGTGGACTTTGAGAACCACACATCGCATCCATCCGTGGGGGATATTTTGTTTTATCCAGGCGGCTACAGCGAGACAGAAATTATCTTGGCCTATGGCTCTTGCTGCTTTGCCAGTAAATTGGGTCAGTTGGCTGGCAACCACTTTTTGACGATTGTTCAAGGGCGTGAACAGTTGCCTGCCTTGGGTAAGAAAATCCTATGGGAGGGAGCCCAGGAAGTTCGCTTTGAGTTGGCCTAAAGCGCACAACTCAATCTTTCCTAGAACTTACCCAAGTGGGTGCTGACTTCACCGACTTTCTTGCCATTGGCGTGAATCGAAAGACTTACAAGCCAAAAGCTTTTTGAGAAGAGGCGGCTTGTCTTCGAAACACCACGGGCTTGCCGCCATGCTCGCGCTTGAACATCCATTGGGCCAGGGCCGAGTCCAAGTGAGTGGCATGCCCCGGAAACCATTTCACCAACTCGCGGGTGAAACTGCGCCCCACATCATAGTCTCCAAGGACCACTCGTTGTCTGACCTCTTGCAAGGATTGCATGACAGCGGCGTGTTCATCGATATGACACTGCGCAGGCGGGAACGCGGTCTCCCTCATCCATTGGTCTTCCGTGTCGAAATGTGATTTGGCGTGAGCAGCAAATTCATCCAAGTGAGCGAGTAAATTTTCATCCTTGCTGTGGAGCAGTTGGTGAACCACTTGGACAAACTCCTCATGAACCGCGTCAATGGCGTCAAAGCCGAGCAAATATTCATCACTCCAGGTGAAGTCGTCATTGGGGGCGGTGGATGTTGTGGGCATGGTGTTGGATTGGCTATGAATCAAAAAAGTACTGGATGCGTGGCGCATCTCCCGTGTTGAGCTCATTTTACCCAAAGACTCGGGTCCTTGATGTTCTCTGTGTTGCACGTCCATCACGGGTCCAATGCGAAAAGTATCGGGATTTCGATCGGGTGAATAAGTGTTCACTTTGAGCACCCGCAGCGAATGCACCATCCAGGCGCATTGGACATCAGCGGGGAGGGGCTTCATTCTCGCAACCCTCAGTCCTGACACGCTAATGGTTTACCTCATTGGGAGAGAGCGCAATTTCTTCTATATTCACTCTTTAAAATCTCGATCACTTTTGGGAGTGCCCTTTGAAAACCTTGTCTTTGAATTGTATGTTGGCGGCAAGCTTGGTGTTGTCCAGTGTTCAAGTCCACGCTCAAATTGCACCGGCACGGACACTTGAGCAGTTAAAGCTTGAAACACAAGAGCGAGCCAATCGGGGTGCTTACCCCTTGGCAGAGTTGGATCCTGAGGGTGCTCGAGAGGCCTTGTCCCATCTCAATAGCCTGGATCATGACGATTGGGCCAAAGCCTGGACTCCGGTGGGGGACCAGCACATGCAAGCGGGCAAGGCGCTTGAAGGCAAAGACAAAGCCAAGGCGGCCCGTGAATATGAAAAGGCCTTGCAATACTATTTGTTTGCTCGCTTTCCGGTAGAGGACACCCCCATGTCTGAAAAAGCGTATGCACTGGCTCGCCAGGCTTTCAAGCAATATGCCCGCTTGGTCGATCCACCGTTTGAGTCCTTGAGTTTTCAGTTCCAAGGCCAAACCATCACGGGTTATTTGAGAAAGCCCAAAGGGGTTGCCAAGCCACCCATCGTGATCACAGTCGGTGGACTAGACAGTCGCAAGGAGAGCAATGCAATTCGCGAGGGTGAGTATTTGAAGCACGGCGTGGCTTTCTTGTCGATGGACATGCCAGGCACGGGGGAGAGCAAAATCAAAATTGAACCGGGTGCGGAAAAAGTGTTTTCTGTGGCCATCGATGAGCTCAAAAAACGAACGGACGTGGATGCCAGTCGCATCGTGGTTTTTGGAGGCAGCTGGGGTGGACATTGGTCTGCCAGAGTGGGCTTTACTGAAAAAGACCGTCTCAAAGGCGTGGTGGTGCAAGCCGGTCCCGTGCACGAATACTTTCAACCCGAGTGGCAAAAAAAGGCCTTGGGCAATACGGAATACCTGTTTGGCTTGTTCCAGGCAAGAGCCGCCATTTATGGCGTTAAAACCTTGGATGACTTTTTGGCTTATGGACCGAAGATGAGCATCAAAGATGAGCATTGGCTAGAACAAGCGTCCGCTCCTATGCTGTTGATCAATGGTGCCAAAGACAGCCAAGTGCCCATTGAAGATTTGTATTTGCTCATGCGAACCGGCTCTCCCAAAGAGGTGTGGTTCAACCCAGAGGGCGGTCACATGGGCCGCTCCAAAACCCTCAAAGATGAGGAAATCATGAAAACGGTCGTCGTGCCTTGGGTTGTCAGAAAACTCAAGCCCTGAGCGCCCAGTCGACCACGCCGGCCATCATGGGC
>CAIMTJ010000038.1 GCA_903844385.1 uncultured Burkholderiales bacterium | reverse complement strand
GCTGAGGTGTTCTGGGGCAATGGGTGAGCATGATGGATCCGATAAGGCCATGGAGGTGGATGAAAGGTCTAATTTTAAAGACAGGCGCTCTGGACTTCACAGGTGAATGACTCGGTTTCTAAAAAAATTTCAACGTCCACTCAAGGGTAAGCCCTAGCGCTTGTGGCCAAGACTTGTGTTGATATGGCCAGGCTCGATCACAACAACCCTAGGAGACCTGCACCATGAAGACCTTCAAAATCACCGCCAGACTCATCCTCTCCACAGCCTTGACCAGTTGTGGCCTCTTTGCAAGCCCTCTTTGGGCGCAAAGTGCAGCCAATCCACAAGACACGATTCCTGACAAAATGCCCTTCAATATTCCGTTTGGCTCACCCATTGGCCTAGAAAAAGCCGAGCACGTCTTGAACACCGCCATCGCAGAAGCCAACCAACGCGATTGGAAAATGATTTGCACCGTGGTGGACCAATCGGGTGAAATGGTCGTCTTCAAAAGAATGGACAACGCGCAACTCGCCTCCATCAGCATCTCCATGCACAAAGCGCGCACCGCAGCGAAATACCGGCGCGAGACCAAGCTGTTTGAAATCGCGATCCAAACCAACCCCTATGTCGCCACCCTGGACGACGTGATCGCCTCTCGCGGTGGCATTCCACTCGTGGACAATGGCAAACTGATCGGCGCCATCGGCTGCTCTGGAGGCACGGGTTCGCAAGACGAACTGGTCGCTAAAACAGGGGCCGCCTTGATCAACCGCTGAGGGACTGTCGCCTTTGGCACTTGGGGTGCACCGGCTGAAAGCCGCTCGGGGTCTGGCACCTCGAGCGACGCTTTAGCCTCTCAAAAAAAGCGTCACCAAGGGCTCATCGCCCACTTGCCTGGAGCTGTGGCCGTGGCGACTGGGGTCGAACTCAACGCCAGGAGGCGCCGTGTCGGCCGAGTAAAAGTGCTCGCCGGGCTTAAAGACACGCGACTCGCCGCTGTGCAAACTGATTTGCATTTGGCCTTGCAAAATAAACACCCACTGGGGCGTGGTGGTGCAATGAAACGCACTCGCAAACCCAACGGGGCTGTGGCGCAATTGGTAGCCCTGACTGGGCATCAGGGCCGACAATTGGGATTGCGGCTGGCCTTGATCCAGAGCGATGAGCTCTTCTTTGAACAAAGCCTCGCCGCTCTGGGCGGTGTAGAGCACGGTTTGTTTGAATGTGGGCATGGCAAGTTGGATGTGGGAGGACAACGGAGGGGAGTTTGAATCTCAAGGCCCACCAGTGTAGCGCCAAGCTTGGAGATCCTTGTCCCCCCTCGCGACGGCCAAAGTCCCGAGCAGCGCCTTCTATGGACCCACGCACTCACTGGAGTGTTTTGCGCACCGGCGAGATGAAAGCGCGGCAAACCGACGTATCATTGCTCACTTATTTTCTCGATCAGAATTCTCTATGCAAACCCCACTTGACACCCCCCGCTACGCCTTGGTCACTGGCGCGAGTTCCGGCATCGGACAAGCCTGCGCCACAGCACTTTTAAAGGCCGGCTGGCACGTGGCATTCTTGGCTCGCCGAACGCAGGTGATTGACGAGTTGTTGGAGAATATGGAATTTGAGGCGTCTCAGGCTCTGGTTTTGGGTGCTGACATTGCCAATGAGCAAGAGGTACGCGAAGCGTTTGGAGCGATCCAAAACAGCTGGGGAAGGCTTGATTTTTTGTTCAACAACGCTGGGGTTTTTCCGGCCGGCGCAAGCCCCGAGAACATTCAGGCTCAAGACTGGAAGCGCGCAGTCGACATCAATTTGAACGGCTCCTTTTACTGCCTCTCCAACGCCTTTCGCTTGATGAAGTCTCAATCCCCCATGGGGGGTCGCATCCTCAACAATGGCTCGATCTCAGCGCATGCCCCGCGACCTGGCTCCATGGTCTACACCACCACCAAACACGCCATGACGGGACTGACCAAAGCAGCGGCGCTCGATGGTCGCGCCTTCAACATTGCGGTGGGCCAAATTGACATCGGCAATGTGGCCTCCGACATGACCACGGCCATGGCCGCAGGCATCCTCCAAGCCGACGGCAGCACCAAGCCTGAAGCGCGCATGGACATGGACAGTGTCACCCAAACTGTGCTCAACATCGCCGCCTTACCGCTCTCGGCCAATGTGCTCTTCACCACCATCATGGCGACCCAAATGCCGTTTGTGGGTCGCGGATAAAATACTGTTTTTAAAAAGTCAACGCGCTCAGCTTGGCTGAGTTGGGTTGAATTGAATTGAATTGAATTAAGTTGAGTTCGGCTGAATTGGGCCACCCAGTCATTTCCCTATGTTTAAAATTTTCAAAGACCCCACTGTTTTGTGGACGACACTTTTGGCCTCCGGGATCATGATGATCACCATGGGCACGCGCCAGTCCATGGGACTGTATGTGGGGCCCATCAACACCGCAACCGGTCTGGGCATGGCCAGCATCAGCTTGGCCTTGGCCGTGGGCCAATTTGTCTGGGGTGCCATCCAACCCGTGGCAGGCGCTGTGGCCGATCGCCAAGGCCCACGAGTCGTACTCCTCGGGGGGGTGGCGCTCTTGGTCCTGGGCTACACCTTGACGCCTTGGCTATCGTCGGGCCTGGGACTGATGTTCACCCTCGGACTGCTCAGTGCTGCTGGCGCGGGGGCGGCGAGCTTTTCGGTGTTGATTGGTGCGAGTGCGCAGCGCATCCCAGGTCATGCCCGCGGCTCAGCCTCAGGTTTCATCAATGCCGGCGGCTCGATCGGGCAATTTGTCTTTCCTCCCATCTTGCAGCGCTTGATTGAGGTCTTGGGCTGGATGGGCGCCATGTGGTCGATGGCAGTGATCACCCTCTTGTCATGCCCACTGATTGTGCGCTTGACCCAAAATCAACCGCCACCCAACCCGGTTCAAACAGGAGACGGCAGTCTGTCGCATGCGGTCAAGAGTTCGCTCAAGAACCCCAGCTACTTGCTGCTGCACTTGGGGTTTTTCACCTGCGGTTTTCACATTGCTTTTTTAATCACCCACTTGCCCACCCAAGTCAATTTGTGTGGCCTGCCCGCCAGCGTTGCGAGTTGGTCGATCGCCATCATTGGCCTGTCCAATATCGTGGGCAGCATTGTGGCCGGGAGTTGCGTGAATCTCTACCGCAGCAAATACATCTTGGCGTGGATGTATGCGTCTCGTGCCGTTCTCATCGCCCTGTACTTGCTCGCCCCCAAAACCGCCCTCACCTTTTACCTCTTTGCCGTGGGCCTTGGACTCACCTGGCTAGCAACGGTTCCACCCACAGCGGGCATTGTGGCCAAGCTCTTTGGCGTGCGCTATTTGGGAACGCTTTTTGGCTTGACCTTGCTATCGCACCAAATTGGTGGATTTTTTGGAGCCTACTTGGGTGGCTTGGTCATGTTGAGAGACGGTGACTACCAATGGATGTGGTACGCCGACATGGTACTGGCCCTGTTGGCGGCCTTGGTCAACCTCCCCATCCAAGAAGCCCCCATAGAGCCACCGACCGTCATGACCCAATGACCTCCTGCAGGGGACTCGAAACTGCCCTTAGACTGCTCCTAGATAGTCCCCTTCATATACTGTAATTGAAGCATCCCCATGGATGGGTTGATCACGTTTTTTTATCAGAAGCGCCACATCAAAGCAAGCCACGATGGCGATGCGAAAAGTTGGGCTACTTTGCCAATCTGCTTCAAACGTTACACCTCCATCACAAGTGATCCGTTTGAGGATCACACCAACTGCTCGCTCATAGTTACCCCTTACTAAGAATCTGAACTCACGCAGCTGTCTGAGAGTGATTTAGCCAATGGGGT
>CAIMTJ010000037.1 GCA_903844385.1 uncultured Burkholderiales bacterium | reverse complement strand
TCTAAAACCTTGTTTTTAATCACCTCATCAACAGTGTTTTTGATTTAGGTGTTTGTAGCGTTTTGAAGAGACTATAACAAATCAATGTCTGATTATAGTGAGACAAAAGCACAACTGGGGCGTCAAGCTTGGCGTATCGGGGATAATTGGATTCATTTCTTTCATTGTTTTACCGTCTTACTTGCTTATTTTTAGCATGTGAGGCGGCAAACAGATTAACGGGTTTTTAAAGATGAGTATTGCTCAGCTGTCAGTGGCCGATATCCGCCGAACTTTTCTTGAATTTTTTGAGACCAAAGGCCACACAGTGGTTCCATCGAGCTCCTTGGTTCCTGGAAACGATCCGACCTTGATGTTCACCAATTCGGGGATGGTTCAGTTCAAGGACGTCTTTTTAGGGCTTGATCGCAGGTCCTATGTGAGAGCAACTTCAGTACAGGCTTGTTTAAGGGCAGGCGGCAAGCACAATGACTTGGAGAATGTGGGGTACACCGCCAGACACCACACATTTTTCGAAATGTTGGGCAATTGGAGCTTTGGGGACTACTTTAAAAGAGACAGTTTAAAGTGGGCTTGGGAGCTGTTGACCGAGGTTTATGGTTTGCCCAAGGATCGACTGTGGGCCACCGTTTATATCGATGACCAAGAAGCTTATGACATTTGGACCCAAGAGATTGGTTTGCCAGCAGAAAGAGTGGTGCGCATTGGCGACAACAAGGGCGCACGGTATCAATCCGACAATTTTTGGATGATGGCCGATACTGGGCCTTGTGGGCCTTGTTCGGAAATTTTTTACGATCATGGCCCAGAGGTGCCCGGTGGTCCTCCTGGAAGCCCCGATGCCGATGGTGATCGCTATATTGAGATTTGGAACAATGTGTTCATGCAATTCGATATGCAAGCAGATGGCTCACTCAACCCATTGCCTGCACCTTGTGTGGACACCGGCATGGGACTGGAGCGCTTGGCGGCAATTTTGCAGCACGTGCACAGTAACTATGAGATCGATTTGTTCCAGGCATTGATCAAGGCTGCAGCTCGAGAAACGGGTTGCGCCGACTTGAGTCACAATTCCTTGAAAGTGATTGCTGACCATGTCCGTGCAACCGCTTTCTTGGTGAGTGATGGTGTGAATCCTGGCAATGAAGGGCGCGGCTACGTGCAGCGACGCATTATTCGGCGCGCCATTCGTCATGGCTATAAATTGGGACAAAAGACACCGTTCTTTCACCGATTGGTCAAGGACTTGGTGCAACTCATGGGCGAAGCCTACCCTGCCTTAAAGCTCAGTCAAGAGCGCATCACCCAAGTTTTAAAGCAAGAAGAGGAACGCTTCTTTGAGACCTTAGAGGTCGGCATGCACATCTTGGAAGAGGCCTTGACCGGTGGGCGCAACACGCTGTCTGGTGAAGTCGCCTTCAAGTTGCACGACACCTATGGTTTTCCCATGGATTTGAGTGCTGATGTCTGTCGAGAAAAGGGTGTGGCATTGGATGAGACGGGCTTTAACGCAGCCATGGAGAAACAAAAAGCGCAAGCCCGAGCCGCTGGTAAATTCAAAATGGACAAAGCGCTGGAATACCACGGTGAGGCCAATGAATTTATTGGGTATGAATCGCTCCAATCAGAAACACAGGTGTTGGGTTTGTATGTCAACGCTCAAAGCGTCGATGTTGTATCGCAGGGGCAAGAGGCCAGTGTTGTCTTGGCGCGCACGCCTTTTTATGCCGAGAGCGGCGGACAAGTGGGAGACCAAGGAACTTTGACTGCGAAGGGTTTGATTTTTGAGGTTCACGACACTCAAAAAATCAAAGCCGATGTGTTTGTCCATTTGGGCGTTTTAAAACAAGGCACACTTCACCTGCACGATACCCTTAAAGCTCAGGTCAATGGGCATCTTCGTGCGGCAACGCAAAGGCACCACTCGGCGACTCACTTGATGCATTTTGCTTTGCGAAAGATCTTGGGCAACAACGTGCAGCAAAAAGGCTCTTTGGTGACTGCCGAGAAAACCAGGTTTGATTTTGCCCACGATCGTCCCGTGAGCCTTGAGCAGTTACAAGCCATTGAGGACTGTGTGAACGAGCAAATTTTGTCCAATCAAATCACCCAATGCGACTTGATGACACTCGAAGACGCCTCTCACTCAGGCGCGACCATGCTCTTTGGTGAGAAATACGCCGATCAAGTCCGGGTCTTGAGTATCGGTGAGAGCAAAGAGTTGTGTGGTGGTACGCATGTCAGCGCGACTGGGGACATCGGCCTATTTAAGATTTTGTCTGAAAGCGGTGTGGCTTCTGGTGTGCGCCGCATGGAAGCGGTGGTGGG
>CAIMTJ010000036.1 GCA_903844385.1 uncultured Burkholderiales bacterium | reverse complement strand
TTCAAAGAGCCAAGACATTTCAATGTAGCACTCTTGGAACAGCGGCAAAGAGCGGTTTAACCCTAGGCATGAGTTGGGCAGTGCCTGTGCGAGACCGCTGACTTCAAAAGTCCTTCAAGTGCTGTGTTGGCCCGTGGCGCCGTGGGGTTGGAGCATCCGCGGGTTTGTCCCAGTGCTCACCGATTCAGAACAAGATTTAATGATTGGATTCGATTGCATTGACTTGCCATGAGCGCTGACGCTCAAGACCCGCGGCAAACAATGAACGAGCGAGACACCCCAGCGCACGGGAGTTCACCATGTTTTTACCGTTTTGGAGAGGGCGTGCAGATTTCTGCTTAGCCGTGCCCACCACCATGGCGCTCACCACGCTCAACGCCCTTCGAGCGCTCAGGCCCATCGCGCTTGGGCTCATGGTGGGGTGCTGCAGTTCGGTGCTCTTTGCACAAAGTCCCACCGATTACCCCAATCACCCCATTCGCTTTGTGGTGAGTTTCCCCGCTGCGGGCAGCACCGACATCGTCACCCGACTGTTGGCACAAAAACTCTCAGAGCGCTTGGGTCAACCCTTCGTGGTTGAACAAAAAGTGGGCGCCGGTGGCTTCATTGGCAACGATTTTGTGGCCAAGTCAGCGCCCGATGGCTACAACTTGGTCTTGCTCACGGGAGGACACCCCAGCTCCGTTGCCATGTCCAAGAAACTACCCTACGACCCCATCAACGGCTTTGGCATGGTGGGCACCGTCATCACCTACCCCATGGTGGTCTCGGTGGCGACAGACTCCGAGATCAAGGATTTTGAGAGCCTGCTTCAAAAGGTGAAGGCCCATCCCAAAGATTTGTCCTTTTCATCCAGCGGTGTGGGCTCCCTTCATCACTTGCTCGGTGAGTGGCTCAACATTGAGCTGGGCAGCAGCATGCTGCACGTGCCCTTCAAAGGAGCCGGTCAAGCGATGACCGAGGTGATTGGCGGGCGAGTCGACTTGATGATCGAGACGGCGACCTTCAGTTTTGGACAAATCAAAGGCGGAAAAATGAAAGGACTGGCCGTTTCCTCAGACAAAAGATCCCCCTTGATGCCAAGCCTGCCGAGCGTTTCCGAATACATTCCGGGCTTGGAATTCAGCTCATGGTTGGGCGTGGCGGTGGCGCCGGGGACTCCCGCGGCGATCATTGACAAACTCAACCGCGAGTTAAGACAGATCATTGCCGCGCCCGAGATCAAACTGAAGTTTGCCGAACTCGGCGGCACCGCCTCGCCCTCCAGCCCAGAGGAGATGAAAAACCGCATTCAATTGGAGATAGAGCGGTGGCAAAAGGTGGTGGAGCTCAAAGGCATCGATAAGCAGTGATTGCGCCCAGCTCAAAGCGCCAAGCGCGCGCGATCACGTCTTCAAGAGGCCTTACCCGACGAAGGGATGGCTCAGGTAATCGAGCTGGCGGGCAATGTAGGACTTCAAGGCCAACAGCCCGCGCTGCATGTTCTCACTGGGCTTGACCAAGCCGGGGTTGATAAAAATGTGGGGCGCGTGGGGCA
Source organism: uncultured Burkholderiales bacterium (assembly GCA_903844385.1). Lineage (GTDB taxonomy): Bacteria > Pseudomonadota > Gammaproteobacteria > Burkholderiales > Burkholderiaceae_C > Limnohabitans. The sequence continues at coordinate 14,453 of CAIMTJ010000036.1, read as the reverse complement.
ATACCATCATCTCCACTTGCCCGCCGGCTGCCGAATAAGCCTGCACAAATTCACCGGCTCGCTCGTTGGTAAATCCAGGCAGTACATCGCCGCCGGCTTGAATCAGCAGCAAAGCCGGGTGATGCAAATTTTCAGCGCTTTGCAGCACATGGATGGGGCTTTCATTCTTCACGCCAGCGATGCCCCCAAAATAATTCACCAAATCAAAAGCGTCAACGGCGTTGGCGTGACTGGGCGATGAATGGCAAACGGTCGCGAGCAAGTCATAACCACAGCCACTGCAAATCACATAGTCGAGTGTGGCGTCAACAGGCAAAGCGTCCATTGACGTCAAGTACGCGGGATGATGGGGTCGCAGGCCTGCTAGTAAAATTTGATGGCCACCGCTTGAAAAGCCTAGACCGCCCATGCCTTGCGCTGTGGCGTTGAAGTCCGAAGCGTGCGCTTTGAACCAACGAATGCCGTAGTTGATGTCTTGCATGGCCGCGGGGTGCTCGGCTTGCCCTTTGAGCCGAAAATCCAAGGAGGCCACCACAAGACCGTGCCTGGCCAATTCCAAATCAACAGGTCGGTTTCTCAAGCGATCGTATCGATTCCAGCCCCCACCGTGCAAATCGATGAGCATGGGAAAGGGCCCCTCGCCTTGGGGCTCGTACACATGGCTGAGGAGGACGTGTCCATCCACATCTCGGTACTCAACATCGCGCTCGAGGACTTCATAATTGACAGTGATATCGTATGTCATGGTTTTACACTCAGGGTTTAAAATATTCGCAGGCCCATTGAATCAGCCATATAACTCACACCCACACTCGCTTGGGGTGCAGCGCAAGGCCCCTTTGGCGCGCGCGCGTCTGCAATTGTAGGAGCCGTGAGAGAGCCGGAGCGGCGAGCACACTGTGTGCACGCTTCTCGGCATGAGAGGGGCCGAGGTGTGCTCCACATCACTCCACTTTGATATTGTTTTTCTGAACCAAGCCCACCCATTTGCCAATTTCGTCCTTTAAGAACTGTTGTTGTTCATTGACGGGCACATTGATCATGCGGCCACCGTCTTTTTCAACCTGGGCGATGAATTCCGGGTCTTTATTGATCGCCACCATCGCTTGGCGCAACTTGCCCACCGTGGCAACGGGGGTTTTGCTGGGTGCAAAGACACCAAACCAACTCTCACCGGTGAATTTGGTGATCCCGCTCTCGTTGATGGTGGGCACCATCGGCAAGAGTGCGGAGCGCTCTTGGGCAGACAAGGCCAGGCCTTTCAATTTACCGTTGAGGATGTATTGCTTGGAGGCAGACATGTTGTCAAACATCACGTCTACCCGCTCACCCATCATTTCTTGGTAACCCATGGCCGCGCCTTTGAAGGGGACGTGGATGGACTCGAGCCCGAGCGCATTGAGCAAAATCTCGCCCCAGACGTGTTGCAGCGTGCCGATCCCAGCCGAACCGAAGGTGATGGGTTTGTTTTGTTCTTTGGCAAATTTGACCAATTCGGCCATCGAGTTCACCGGCAAGCCGGGACGAGCCAACAAGACAAACGAATAGCCCGAGATGAAGCCAATCGGCACAAAATCTCGATCAGGCTCGTAGCTCAAATTTTTGATCAAGGCCTTGTTCATGACCATGTTGAACAAGCCCCCGATCATGAGCGTGTAGCCGTCTGCGGGTGCGTTGGCCACGAACTCGGTACCAATCAAGGAGCCCGCTCCGCTTTTGTTTTCCACGACGGTGCCAATTTTCAACTGCTCACCCATCTTTTGCGCGATTCGCCGACCAATCAAATCGGTGCCCCCACCAGCAGCCTGGGGCACAATGACCTTGATCGCACGACTGGGGTAGTCGGTGCTGGGGGTTTGGGCAAACACCCCACTCGTACTCAGCACGGTCAAGAGTCCGATCTTCAAGAGGGCCGCGCGAGTGGACAAAAACATCTCAAGGGTGGGGTTGATCATCATGAAAGCTCTCCAGGGTTGAGGCACAGGGGAAGCCAAAAAAACGCAACAGCGCAGCCATCCTAGCGCCATTTACTGAGCTCAGGTTTCGGTATTTGTCTGCTAGATGAATGGGTTGATTTATGTTAGATTAATTGCTCTATCGTTGACCCCACTTCAAATTTCAATATGACAGCCCTGCCCCACTTGACACTTCGACACCTTGGTATGTTCGTGCGGGATATTGAAAAAATGGCCAATTTTTACCAAGAGGTCCTGGGCTTTACCCAGACCGATTGCGGTCACATTCGGGGTCACGATGTGGTCTTTTTGACCCGCGATGAGCACGCCCACCACCAGCTCGTGATGGAGACGGGACGCTCTGAGCACACGGGTCCTGGCTTTGGTTTGCAGCAAATCTCGTTTCAAGTGAACGCGCTCGATGATTTGCGCGTGATGTACAACACGGTCAAAGCCCGCAGCGATGTCGGCTTGATTCAAACGGTCGACCACGGCAATGCTTGGTCCTTGTACTTTCGAGACCCAGAAGACAACCGCGTTGAAATCTATCTCGACTCCCCTTGGTATATCCCTCAGCCCTATGCTCAAGCGCTCAATTTGGACAGCACGGATGCCCAGATCCATGAGAGCACTTTACAACAGGTCCAAGCCTTGCCCGGTCACTTGCCCATGGTGCAGTGGCAAGCGGCACTGGCGCAGAAAATCAAGCGCTGAGCTTGAGGGCCTGAGCACTCAGTTGCCAAAGTCGCAGCAGGCCTCGGAGTCGTTGCCAACTTCAAGCTGTCTTGTTCACATTCAGCACTGCACTGCACTGCATTGAACTGAACCGACTCACACATTGCGAATTTCAGTCGATCTTGATGAAATTTTGCAGGAATTCTTCCGCTAAAATTGAGCCTCCCGTGGGTGGTCTTGCTGTTGCTCTTGGAGCAACACGGCCAGACGCCATGCCTGTTCACGCTCCCTTTACTTTCCAACCGACCCCATGCCTATCCCTCACGATGTCAATGAAACCCTTTGTCGCACTGGCCCCAACACCACCATGGGCCAATTGTTCAGGCGCTATTGGATTCCTTTGCTGATCTCCAGTGAGTTGCCCGACAAGGACGGTGCCCCCCTTCGAGTCACGGTGTTGTCTGAAAAATTATTGGCTTTTCGAAACACCGATGGCAGCGTTGGCTTGATTGACGAGTTTTGCGCCCACCGAGGCGTCTCCTTGTGGTTTGGGCGCAATGAAGAGCACGGTATCCGTTGCCCCTACCATGGCTGGAAATACGACGTGAACGGTCAATGCGTGGATGTCCCCTCCGAGGCGGCTGACAGCGGCTACAGTCAACGCATCAAGCTCAAGTCCTACCCCTGTGTTGAGCAAGGTGGCGTGATTTGGACCTACATGGGAGCCCCAAGCGATCAACCGCCTACGCCCAAATTCGAATGGAATTTGGTGCCCAGTGCCAACCGCTACGTCTCCAAACGGCTGCAAGAATCCAACTATTTGCAAGCCATGGAAGGTGGTATCGATTCGAGCCATGTGTCGTTTTTGCACAGTGGCGAGTTGCACACCGACCCCTTGCACAAAGGCACCAAGGGAGCCAAATTCCAAGGCGACAAAAAGCCCTTCTTTGAGGTCCAAGAGTCAACGGGTGGCCTCTTGATTGGCGCGAGGAGAAATGCCGAAGCCGGCACCTACTACTGGAGAATCTCGCAATGGATCATGCCGTGGTACACCATGATTCCACCCTACGGTGACAACGCCCTCAATGGTCATGCCTTTGTCCCCATTGATGATGAAAACTGCTGGGTTTGGAGCATGACGCACAAGCCCGCTGCGGCCTTGAGCGAAGAAGAAATTCACGCCATGGACCATGGCGAAGGCATGTACGCTCAATTGATACCCGGCACCTACAAAGCAGTGGCCAACAAACGCAATGATTACTTGATCGACCGAGATCTGCAAAAATCGGGACGCTACTATAGCGGCGTCAAAGGCATTGGCATGCAAGACGGCTCCTTGCAAGAGAGCATGGGCACGATTCAAGACCGAAGCCTCGAGAATTTGGTCTCGACCGACAACGCCATCATCATGGCACGCAACCGCTTACTCAAGGCGGCGAAGAATTTGGAAAAAGGCGTTGCGCCCCCAGGACTCGATCAAGACTCGCATTTTGTGCGTTCCGCCTCAGTTGAGTTGCCCGTGGGTGTCCCCTTCAAGGAAGCCGCTGCAGAGAACTTGAAAGCTGCCTTGGGTCAATCCCACGTTTCCAAGATTTCTGTTTGATTGGCATTGACAATGAGCATTGATCGTCCTGGGCTTGTCGCCCTCATGGCACTCTTGGCACTCTTGGGTGCTGCCAGCGGTTTTTCACAAACCACCCCCCCATTGCCCGCGTCAAGTGCCGCGTTGCAGTTCATCGTCCCCTCCTCTCCTGGCACGACCGGGGACCAGTTGGCGCGCTTGATCGGCGCCAAGATCACCCAGCGCACAGGCAGCCCCGTCATGGTGGACAACCGCTTGGGTGCGGGCGGCCTCATTGGCATCGATGCCGTTGCCAAGGCGGCTGCAGACGGCAAAACCTATTTGTTTTCGGCCACCGCTTTCAGCACGCTGGCCGCGCTCAGGAACGATTTGCCCTACGATCCGATCAAGAATTTCGCACCGGTCGTCTTGCTGGGCACGAGCCCCTTGGTGTTTGTGGTCAACAACAACGTTCCCGCACAAAACCTCAAGGAATTTGTCGACTATGTGGGCAAACAACGCCCCAATGCGGTGAACTATGCCTCACCAGGCGTGGGCAGTGTTCATCACTTGACCATGGAGATGTTTTTGCAGCACACGGGCCTGCAGATGACGCATGTGCCCTACAAAGCCAGCGCCAATTCGTTGACCGACATCGTGGCCGGCCACGTTCAATCCGGTTTTGTGGTTCTCCAAACCGCCACCCAATTGGTGCAAAGCGGCAAAATGCGCATGCTCGCCATCATGGGCACCAGCCATGCCGCACAGTTTCCAAACACCCCCACCTTCATCGAGTCGGGCTTCACCTTGCCGGTGATCAACGCGTGGTTTGGAATTTCAGCCCCAGCCAATGTGGCACCGGCCACGCTCAACGCTTTCAATGCGGAGATCAATCAAATCTTAAAGTTGCCCGATGTGCAACTCGGTATGCAAAAGATGGGGGTCAATCCTGCCGGTGGCTCCGCCGACAAGCTCGAAGCCTTGGTGAAAAATGAAATCAAAATTTGGAGCCAAGTGGTGAAGAAAGCCGAGATCACACTCGAGTGAAATTTTTTAAAGAACATGAATTGATGCCTCACTCCCAACCCGTGCTCGCCGCCGTTGCTTACCCAGACTTGACCATTGAGTTGAGGGAATTTGACACGCCCGCCATCACTGAATCAACGGGCTTACTGCGAGTGGACAAGACCGGGATTTGTGGCAGCGATTGGCCATATTTTAAAACCTACCCCAGCAGCAAAGGCCCCATGATTTTGGGCCACGAAACAGTGGGCACCATCACCGCACAGGGCAGTCAAGCGTTTTCCAGATGGGGGGTCCAAGAGGGCGACCGGGTGGCACTGGAAGAGTATTTGCCCTGCGGTCACTGCCACTATTGCCGCACGGGGGATTTTCGCCTTTGCGATGAAACCGACACCCTCCTTGGCAATGGGGTGCGTTACGGCTCAACCCCGACGGCCCTGGCGCCCTCCCTTTGGGGCGGCTACGCCCAATACCAGTATCTGCACGCCAAAACCGTGTTTCACAAAGTGCCGTCCACGATTTCCTCAGAATTGGCAACACTCGCCCTCCCCCTTGGCAACGGTGTCGAGTGGGCGGTGCTCCAGGGCAAGGCCACGCTTGGCAAATGTGTGGTGATCCAAGGCCCGGGACAACAAGGCTTGGCCTGCGTGGTGGCGGCCAAACAAGCCGGAACCTCCTTGATCATCGTCACGGGTTTGAAGCGCGATGCCCATCGCTTGGCGCTGGCCCAAACACTGGGGGCGCACCACACCGTGTGCGTCGATGAGGTGGATTTGCTCGAGACTGTGGGCGAGTTAACCGGCGGTCTCTTGGCCGATGTGGTGATTGATTGCGCCTCGGGTGGGGCCGACACCATCGTCTCGGCCATTCAAATCGCCAGAAAAGGCGGCATGGTGATGCTGTGCGGCAGAAAAGGTGTGCCCGTCGAGCAGTTCCAAAGCGATCAACTCTTTAGAAAACACCTCACCTTAAGGGGTATGCGAGGCCACAGCTACCAAGCCGTCGAGATGGCGCTTGAGATCATCGCGTCCAAAGCATTTGCCTTGGACCAACTGTGCACCCACCATTTTGCGTTGGGTGAACTCAAAGAGGCCCTCTTCACCGTTGGCGGACAAGGTCAATCGGGTGCCATCCACTGCGTAGTCGATCCTTGGGCGTGAAATAGCCGCATTGAAATACCGACACGGACCCTCGCCTTTGCCGACACCCCCAAGTTATTCAAGAGTAGAAGGGTCAATCGTTGCGGCTCAATACCGGCCGGCATGGTGGCCTTACCCCCCCATGAACGCTTGAGCAAGCCCGAGCTTAAAGCTTGAAGCTTGAAGCTTGAAGCTCGAGCTCATGAGCGGCTGCGATCGTTATTCGCGCCCAGCACAGGGGCTGCGCTTGAGATGGCAGGTCGCACACCATCAAAGGAAAGTGGCAAGCCCGTGAGCGAGAAATCCTCACCCGCAACGGCCTGTCTCATGCCCAGCGCCGCCACCTGCGGGTGCGCCAAGGCCTCGGGCAAAGAATGAATGGGGGAACAAGGGACACCCTCGGCTTCAAAGGCAACTTCCCAGTGAAGTCTCGATTGGGTCAACAAGATCGGGCGCAAGAGCTCGAACAAGGCGGCCTTGTTCTCAATGCGCTGGCGGTTGCTGGCAAAACGCGGGTCGCTGGGCCACTGGGTTTGGCCGAGCACGGCGCACAATTTGGCAAACAACCGATCGTTGCCACAACAAATGAGCAAAGGACCATCTCGGGTGTCGAAGGCTTCATAGGGCACAAAATTGGGGTGCCCCGACGCATGCCTGACAGGCAACTGCTGTTGATTCAGATAAGCCTCGCTGTGTTGTCCATTCCAAACCAAGGCCGTCTCCAACAAGGACGCATTGACGACCCCACCACGATCGGTGTGGCGGCGTTTTTCCAGCATGGACAAGACACCAATGACCGCCCACATGCCAGTGCCTTGGTCACACACCGAGGCACCGATGCGAATGGGGGGATCCTCAGGTCCACCATTGGTGCTGGACAAACCACTGAAGGCCTGGATCAAAGGCTCGTAGCCTGGCCTCCTATTCATGGGGCCCGTGTGCCCAAAGGCCGAAATCTCACCATAAATCAAACGCGGCCAGCGCGCGCATAAACTCGCCGCGTCGATCCCCAAAGCCTCAGTGACACCAGGCCTGAGGTTATGGATCAAGATGTCCGTCGTCTCGAGAAGTGAGTTAAAGGCTTGCAGCCCATCTGGGCTTTTGAGATCGAGGGCGATGGATTGTTTACCACGATTAAAGAGATGAAAGTTGAGCGCATCCCCGTGACGAAAAGCAGCACCCATGTGGCGAGCATCGTCTCCGCCTTCACATTTCTCAATCTTCAAGACCTCTGCCCCCAAGTCGCTCAAGATGGCGCCAGCAAAGGGGGCGGACAGCACCTGTCCGAGCTCAATCACCCGAATGCCACTCAATGGCAATGCGTTGGGGGTTTGAGCGGATGAGTTCATGGGGGTGGGGGCAAGGGAAAAAGTGCTCGCCCATCAAAGCCCCATGGTGCAGGCAAGCTGTTGGCGAGAACACGATTCACGATTATGGCGCAAAGTCGATCAAATGGCCGATGATTTCCTGAGGGCGTCGATACCCGCTTGATCGAGTCCGAGCTCACGCAAAATCCCATCGGTGTGCTCACCCACACTGGGCACGGCATCCATGCGGTAGTCAAAGCCACTGTGGACACCCGGGGGCAAGAGGGCCGACAACGCCCCCACGGGAGACGCAATGGTGCGAAAACGCTCTCGAGCCAAGAGCTGTGGGTGCCGCCACAAGTCGGCCACATCGTTGACCTGGGCATTGGCAATCTGCGCCTCATCCAAGCGCGCGCAAATCTCTTGTGCGCTCAGTGACTTGAAGGCCTGCTCAATGATGGCTTTGAGCGCTACCCGGTGTTCGCTGCGTTGGGCGTTGAGCTCAAAGCGTGGGTCTTGGGCCAGACTGGCATTGAGCAGCACTTTCGAGCAAAACTGCTTCCACTCCCGCTCGTTTTGCAAACCCAGCATCACCGTCTTGCCGTCCCCGGCCTCAAAGGGACCATAAGGATAGATGGTCGCGTGAGACGCACCTTGACGAGTCGGTGGCGTTTGACCCTCATAGGCGTAGTACATGGGAAAACCCATCCATTCGCTCAAGGACTCCAGCATCGAGACATCGATGTGAGAGCCATGGTGGGTGTTTTTTCGCTGCAGCAATGCGGCCAAGATGCTGCTGTAGGCATACATACCCGCTGCGATGTCGGCAATTGAGTTACCGGCTTTGCACGGCTCATCCTCGGTGCCGGTCACCGACAGAAAAGCAGCTTCACTTTGGATCAACAAATCGTAGGCCTTTTTGTCGCGATAAGGGCCATTGTCGCCATAGCCTGAAATATCACACACGATGAGTTGAGGGTGACTGTGTTGGAGCGTTTCATAATCAAGCCCCATGCGCCCCGTGGCCCCAGGGGCCAAGTTTTGAACCAAGACGTCGGCCTTGGCAATGAGCTTGAGGAGTACATCGAGAGCTGCAGGCTGCTTCAAGTCCAAGGTGAGGCTTTCCTTGGAGCGGTTGGTCCAGACAAAGTGAGAAGACATGCCCTGAGCTCGCTCATCGTAGTCGCGGGCAAAGTCACCTCTTTGGGTTCGCTCAATTTTGATCACCCGAGCTCCCAAGTCGGCCAACTGCCGGGTACAAAACGGCGCTGCAATGGCATGCTCGAGTGAGACCACCACCACACCATCAAGTGGACGTGACATTGATTTCTCCTGTGCTGAAGGGATATGAACGCTGCGCAATTATCATGGATTCCAATGAGTTCTTCATCTCAGCACACAAGTCTGATGGGCCCGGGCACTGGAGAATGTTGAATTTGTCGAGCAATGCGGTGCAAGGGTTGAAGCTGATCCACCACAAAGTGGTCAAATGCTATACTGATTTTGGGTTTGTTTTCATCCGCCTTGCGGCCTAGGGTAATCCCTCGACGCGAGTCTGTGACCCTTGAAGCAGTCAGTTCCAGTGAGTTCCAGTGAGTCCCATTGAGACGCCAAGAAAGCCTTCAAGGTTGAGACTTTTTGAGCACTGCCCTGTGGGGCACCACGCAGCTCGGATAAGCTCAACCCTCAAGGGAGTTGGCTCGATCCGCAGTCAAGCCGTGTGGGGGCCAACACCACCCTTCCCATTGAAAGAACCGACCTTTGAGGGAGCTGCCATTTTGGAGACTGTATTGAGACCTTGTTCATCATCAACGCTGGCGAAACTTTCTTCGGCACTCACCTTGGCGCTGCTGTTGCCACTGAGCAGCTATGCACAAAACTGGCCCGATAAGCCCATCCATTTGGTGGTGGCCTTTGCCGCCGGTGGTTTGGCCGACACCATTGCGCGAACGCTGCAACCCAAACTCAGCGAGTCCTTCGGTCAACCTGTTTTGATCGAGAACAAAGGCGGTGCTGGTGGGTCGCTGGCAGAGGCCTATTTGGCCAAATCAGCGCCCGATGGTTACACCATGATGATGGGGGTCGATAGCCTGCCGGTCAACCCCTTGATGATCAAGGGCTTGAGCTACGACACCTTCAAAGACTTGCAACCGGTGTCTTTGCTCGCGCGCGTGCCCTTGGTGCTGATCACCCCGAGCACCTCTCAGGTCAACAACCTCCCCGATTTGATCAAAGCGGCCCGTGCGCAGCCCGGACGGCTCTCCTATGCCAGCCCAGGCAGTGGTACGAGTAACCATCTTTACATGGAACTCTTGAACACCAAATCGGGCAATGAGATGATCCACATCCCCTACAAAGGCGGGGGACCCGCCATCACCGATTTGATGGGTGGGCAAGTCGACGCCATGCTCATTTCTGTCACCTTGGCGGCACCCCAGTGGAAAGCGGGCAAACTCAAAGCTCTGGCCGTGACGGGTGAGACACGTTCGGTGCTGCTCGGTGACGTCAAAACCTTTCCCGAGTTAGGCTATCCCGAGATGGTGACCTACACGTGGGGGGGCTTATTTTTACCGGCAGGCACACCGCCCGCCATCTCGCAGCGGATTTTCAATGACTTCTCCAAGATCATCCATCAGCCCGAGATAGTGGCGCGGTTTCGCGACTTGGGTGCCGAGGTGGTCATGAACACACCCAGCGAATTCACCGCCCTCTTGCAATCAACCCGCGACAAAATGGCCGAGCTCATCGCGAGTAAGAAAATTTCTTTTTGAACACTTCAGCGACACCATGACTTCTTCCCCCGACATTCATCAATGGGTCGTTGATGAACCCCATCAGTTCAAAGTCAACCGCGCCATTTATACCGATGAGGCCATTTTTGATCTTGAGATGGCGCATATTTTTGAAAAAAACTGGACCTATGTGGCCCATGAATCTCAAATCAAAGCGCACGGCGACTACATCACCGCCCATATTGGCCGGCAACCCGTTTTCTTGATTCGCCTGGGTGACGGCTCGATTGCAGGCCACATGAACGCTTGTTCACACCGAGGGGCCACACTCATGGCGCTAGAGAGTGGCAACGCCAAAGCCATCCGCTGCCGCTTTCATGGCTGGACATTCAACCCCAATGGCCAATGCCTGGTCGTCAAGAACGAAGAATCCGGCGCCTACGCTGACGAGTCGTTTAAAAAACACCAAGCCTTGACCCCCATTCCACGACTCGAGTCCTATCGCGGCTTTGTCTTTGCCAGTCTCTCTGGCGATGTGCCCCCCTTAAAGGATTGGCTCAAGGGCAGCAAAGACTGGATCGATTGTTTGGTCGATCAGTCCCCTGAGGGCTTAGAAATTGTCAAAGGCGCGTCAACCTACACCTTGTACGGCAACTGGAAGCTGCAAGCTGAAAACGGTGTGGACGGCTACCATGTCTCCACGGTGCACCGGGTGTTTGCTGCCACCATTTCAAACCGCGAAGCCAAGATCTCGCTCAACGATCTCAAGCAAACTGAGGCTGGGCGCATCACCTCTCAAGTCCCCTCGGGGTCCTTGGATTTTGGCAATGGGCACATGGGTATTTGGACCGAGAGAAGTAAGCCCCAGGTGCACCCGCTGTGGCTGCAAAAGGACCGCTTGGATCAAGAGTTCAGCGCAGAAAAAGTGGAGTGGATGCTCTACCGAACCCGAAACCTGTTCATGTTTCCGAACGCATTTCTCATGGACAACCCTTCCACCCAAATCAGAACCATGCGCCCCATCTCGGCCCATGTTTGTGAAGTGACTGTGCGCTGTATCGCGCCCGTGGGTGAGTCACGCGTGGCGCGCGCAGCGCGGCTCAGAAAATTTGAAGATTTCTACCTCACCACCGGCATGGCCACGTCGGATGACTTGGCCGCCCTGGAGGCTGTACACGAGGGCAGCCGGGCCACCCATGCACCGTGGAACACCTTTGCTCGGGGCGTGAAAGCGCTCAAACGCAGCGGCGAGGGAGAACTCAACATGTCCCAAGAACCCCCAGAGGTCTCCACGGCGAATTGGGACCACGAGGTGATCTATCATGGGTTTTATCGGACATGGAGAGATTTGATTCAAAAGGGGCAAGCATCATGATGGCCAAAGCTGAACGTCTGGCCCAAGCCAGCGAGTTGCTTTACTTAGAAGCGCACTACTTGGACCAAAAGGAGTGGTCGAACTGGGTGGAGCTCTATAGCCCAGATGCTGTATTTTGGATGCCCAGTTGGATCAATGAAAGTCAAACCACCTCTGAGCCCGAGACGGAGCTCAATTTACTGTACTTGAATGGACGCAGTCATTTGGAAGACCGCGTCTATCGGCTCCAAACCGAAGACTCATTTGCCTCGGTTCCTTGTGCCAGAACTGTGCATGTGGTGAGCAATATTCGCTTGATCGATTTTAGTGATCAACACACCGCCCTCAAAGCCAATTGGATGGTGCACTCTTATGGATTGCATGGCCCCCTCACGCGAGGAGGTTATTACGACTACCAACTCAAAGTGATGGATGGGGCGCTCAAAATCGTCTACAAAAAAGTCACCCTGATTGATGACAAACTCATCGGCCCCGTTGATATTTTCCACGTTTGAACGTTATCCGGATTGGATTTGACTGATGCAGTCAATGCATCATTCCAAAACAAGTCAGACCTCAATCGGCTGTGATGCCCGACTCAATGATGACTTTGGTCCATTTGTTAATCTCAAACCCCATGTGCTCTTTAAACGCTCGGCCGTCTCCGTGGTAGGGCTCAATGCCTTGATTCAAGAGTTGCTCCTTGACTTCGGGGGCACTGATGGATTGAGACAAGGCCGCACTGAGGGTTTTGAGCGCGAGCTCCGGACTTCCTGCCGGTGCAACAATGCCAAACCAAATTCGGGTGTCAAAACCTTTGATGGCAAGCTCAGAGACGGTGGATAAATCCGGGGCAATCGCAGAGCGCTCAATACCCGTGGTGGCCAGAGCAACAAGTTTTCCATTTTTAATAAACGGCAACACCGTTGAGGCAGGTGCAAACATCACGGGTACAACGCCCGAGAGCAAATCCGTGAGGGCCTGAGCACTGCCCTTGTAAGGAACGTGCGTCATGACCCCTCCAACGTTCATGCCAAAGAGTTCACCCGACAGATGTGACATGGTGCCATTTCCAGAAGACGCAAAAAAAATACCTTTGGGCTTTTTTTTCACCAAATCAATCAACTCTTGCACACTGGCCACACCCAAAGAGGGATGGACCACCAAGATACTCGGGACACTGGCGGCCAAACCCACTGCAGAAAAGTCCTTCAAAATATCAAAGGGGACTTTCTTTAAAAGAGCGGGATTAACTGAATTGGTGTTGCCTGCCATGAATAAGGTATAGCCATCGGCTGTGGAATGGGCAACGATTTGACCAGCAATATCGGTACCCGCACCGGGTTTATTGTCTACAATGACTTGTTGACCCAAAACCAGTGACATTTTGTTGGCAATGATTCGCGTAGCCACATCAGTGGCCGTGCCCGATGGAAAACCAATCACCAAACGAATGGGGTGATCTGGAAAAGCAGCGCTAGAGTTTTGCGTCCAAGTGACTGACAAGAACATCAAAGCCATGAGCAGTGATTTCAATACCTTGAAATAACACATGGGTGTTGAGAGATACGTCATTTATGATTGAGGGGTAATAAAGGCATTCTCACGTTTGATCAATTCCGCCACAATATCGGCACCTCGATTGGCCGCGGGCAGTCCTCTGAACAAATAGCACATACTGATCACGGCTTGTATTTCTTCCCAACTTGCACCAGCACGACGAGCAGCAACACCATGGGTTGTAGCCGCATCGTTCATGTCCATGAGCAACATACCAAAAATCATCAACTGGACAGTTTTCTGATCAAAACAAGAAGGATACATGGCATGTGTTCTGGCCGCCTCTTGTAAATCTAGCATGTTGGGATCAAGTGCACCAGTCACTGCAAACCTCGAACGAATACGAGGTGGGACAAAGCCCAGGAGTTCTTGATAAATCGCACCACGCTCCTGGGGACTTGCTTGACCCTGCTGGTATGGGCCAACTGCATTTTCGATCATCTGCAGATCAAGTGGCGAGGTGTGTGCTGAGCTCATGAATAGCCTTATTTAGTAAAACTGGAAAGTGTTCAAGCCTTCAATTAAAAGGACATCAACATCGCTAATATAAATTAAGGAATCAAAGAAACACTCAGGCTAAACACCATGATTATGATGAGAATTCATGCTTGTTTGGTTCTGGTGACAAAAAAATCAACAATATGCTGAATTTTGAAAAACCTGGTGTAGTTCACACGGACACTTAACATGTTTAAAAGCCTCAGGCTCTATTTGCAAGATATCGAAGACTTTCACGTCTCCCATCTTCCCATCGATGAAATGGATAAACGCAGAAATATTAACTCGAAATCCAAAAAAGCGCGTTCAATTTTACAACTGCTATCGTGCTGCGAATGGTGTCCAATCGAACTGGTAAAAGTTAACATCTATCGTTGCCGAGTCAAGCGCGAAAATCGTCGCGTCTGAGTCGGGCTAATGTTTCTCTTAGGAGTAGAGCTCACTTGTTTTGAGGATCAATCTCATCGCAAGTGCGTGTTAAATTCTAAAGTCTCGCTAGTTCAATGAGTCCGACAAGATCGAGAAATAAGGAATAATCTTGGTGTCCATGTGAGACTATTTCTCTTGATTCTCCATGAGAAAGACCTCGATGTCCTGCGAAGACTCTCGCCAAGTAAGTTGAGCAAAGCCATATAACGAAAAAATTTCT
>CAIMTJ010000035.1 GCA_903844385.1 uncultured Burkholderiales bacterium | reverse complement strand
TCCTTTTGCTTCATCGCTGACAGCAGCAAACGAATGGTTCCTAGGCGTGCCGTCTCTTTGGCGCGCATCGCGTCTTTCCTGTCCGCGGTGATGGTGTCTTTGAGTGACATGGTGCTGTGTCCTTAGAAGTGCCCAAAGGCGTTGGTCCGAAGAAATGGGGGTCAACGGGTTCAAACATGGGAAAGCCCAAAAAATAAAGCCCGCTGGGTTCAACCCCTGCGAGCTTTGGAGCAGTCCCTACACCGTCGGTGTGGGGTGCAAAGGGGACGCGATCAGTACAGCTTTTTGGGCAACTGCATGCTGCGCACGCGTTTGTAATGACGCTTGACTGCAGCGGCCTTTTTGCGCTTGCGCTCAGCCGTGGGCTTTTCATAAAACTCGCGAGCGCGCAAGTCGGTCAAGAGACCCAATTTTTCAATGGTGCGTTTGAAGCGGCGCAAAGCCACATCAAAGGGCTCGTTTTCTTTAACTCGAATGGTTGTCATTGACGTTACAAAATTGAATTGTGCGCCCAGAGGATTTCAAAGAAGATCAGACTTTGAAGTCATGAATGCGAAAGTGCCCAACTAAAACATGTGCGCCAGCCGTTGGGGTATGCCAGCAAAGACCATGATTATAACCGATTTAATTGGCTTGCCAAGCCCATTGCACAGGCATGTGCACTCGACCACGCCCACTGAAAGTTGTAACCCCCAAGCCAGCCCGTGATGTCCACCACTTCGCCAATGAAATACAAGCCAGGCTGTTTTTTCGACTCCATGGTCTGCTGTGACAGTTCTGCCACACTCACGCCACCGGCCGTGACTTCGGCCTTTTTGTAGCCCTCGGTGCCGCTGGCGTTGAGGGCGCAGTGCTGGAGCGACTCGGCCAAGGCCACCAGGGCCTTGTCTGGGGTGTCATGGATGGGTTGCTGCCATTGCGGCTGATTGTCCAGCCAAGCCTGCACCAAGCGCTGGGGCAGCCAGCTGGCCAACTCATTGGCCAAGAGCTTTCTTGATCGTTGTTTTAATGCAACTAATTCATGCTTCAAATCCCGCGCTGGCAGCCAGTCAATGAGGAGGGCTTGCTCAGGGCTCCAGTAGCTTGAAATTTGCAAGGCGGCGGGTCCTGAGAGACCTTTGTGAGTGAGGAGCAAGTCTTCTTCAAACACAGCGACTTGTTTGCCGCGGGTGGTTTGAATGGAGACCGGCAAAGACAGACCAGAGAGGTGAGCAAATTTCTGCCAGTGCTGGGGCTCGAAGGTGAGTGGCACCAAGGCGGCTCGAGGTGGCACGACTTCCAAGCCAAATTGCGCGGCCAATCGAAAACCCAGATCGCTCGCTCCGATTTGAGGAATCGAAAGCCCCCCCGAGGCCACCACCACCGCCTGAGCTTGCAGCGGGCCACGGTCGGTTTGTGCGAGGTAGTGCGGGGCCGATTCGCCGCTGTCATGATGGGTGAGACTGCGCAGCGCACACGGCTGCCAATGCAGCACCTCGCCACCCTTGGCGCCCGCAGCGCACTCCTTGAGGAGCACATCGATCAAGTCTTGTGAGCTTCGGTCACAAAACAGTTGTCCCTTGTGTTTTTCGTGATAGGGCACGCCGTGACGGTTCATGAGGCTGACAAAGTCCTCTGCCGTGTAGCGCGCCAAGGCTGAGCGCGCAAACGCGGGGTTTTCACCCAGAAAATGGCGGTGCGGCTGGGCCGCATCCATCAAGATGTTGGTGAAATTGCTGCGACCACCACCAGAAATCCGAATTTTTTCAGCGACCTTGGGCGAGTGGTCCAAGAGCACAACCTTGAGCCCCAACTGCTGAGCAACCCCCGCACAAAACAAGCCCGCTGCGCCCGCCCCAATGATCAACACGTCGGTGCGCGTCACGCTGAGCTCGCCGCGGACTGAGTGGGGCGGTGAGGCAAGTGGTCCGCATCACTCAAAAAAGCCGTCAAGGCCTGGGCCAACACGCGGGGCTGGTCGTGGTGCAGCATGTGCGAGGCGTCTTCAATCTCCAAATGCGCCAAGTCTGGGATCACCGACATGCGGGCCCTGTAGTCCTCGAAGGTGTAGGTCTTGCCCCAGCGCGCATGCAAGTCGTGCGCCTGGGCGTGCACACTCAAGGTGGGGGCTTGGATGCAGGCCATCACCGCCAGCACTTCGTCGACTTGGTACAGATGCGCGCTCACCACCTTGTGCGCGGCGCTGCCCAAAATCTGCCACTGCCCTGAGGCATTGGGTTGGGCCCAATGTTGAGCCAACCAAAGCGCTTTGTCTAAAGCCAGTCTGGGGTTGGTCTTGATCAAGCGCTCGGCCACCGCTTGGGCGCTATCATAGGTTTTGAGGGCCAACTCGCCTTGGTGCAGCTGTTTGACCTCATTCATAAAGCGGCGAAGACGCTCGGGTGCCATATTGGCGCTAGACGGCGGCAGGCCAAAGCCCTCCAAATTGACCAGTTTGTGGATGCGTAGAGGACGCAGTCCGGCATACAAAGTCGCCACATTGCCGCCCATGCTGTGGCCGATGAGGTTAAAGACCTGGTGGCCATAGAGGGCTTGGCAGTGGTCAAGCAGCCCCTCCAAGTCACTCAAGTAGTCGGGGAAGGTGAAATGGTCTTGTGTCGGTGAGGCACTCAAGCCAAAACCTCGCCAATCGGGCGCCAACACAAAGGGCAAGGGATCCAAGGCATCCACCAAGAACTGGTAGGAGGCTGCCACGTCCATCCAGCCGTGAAGCATCACCCAGGGCACCAGGGTGGGACCTGGCTCACCCCATGTGCGCACGTGATAGGGCAGACCCCGGATCGGCCAGAAATGGCTTTGGCTCGAGTGCAGGGCTTGGTAGGGTGTGGTCATGGCTGCTGGTATTTTAGTCGCCTGGGCGGCTGGGGGTGGGGCAGGCTCACCCACTGTTTCCGTTTTATACTTGGCGCTTAGTTCTCGCTTCAAACGCACTGTACCCATGCTGAACCATCTTTGTGGACAATTTTCAATAGCCTTGAGCGAACGCTCTGGGTGGTGCATGAACGCATGAGTGAACTCACCATGCCAAGCGCTGCCTGGGCGTGGGCGGCGATCCTGTTGTTGTCCTACGCTTGCGGCTCGCTCTCCTTTGCCGTGTTGGTCTCGCGCATCATGGGGCTGCAAGACCCCAGAACCTTTGGCAGCATGAACCCCGGGGCCACCAACGTGCTCAGAACCGGCCACAAAGGGGCGGCTGCCTTGACTTTGTTGCTCGATGCGTTCAAGGGCTGGTTGCCCGTGGTGCTGTTCAAATCGTTCGGGACGGACTGGATGGGATGGGACCTCGGGGGTGACAGCGCTTTCTTGGGATTGGCGGCCATGCCGCCCCACTCTCTTGGGGTGGGTTTGGTGGGCTTGGCCGCCTTTGTAGGACACTTGTGGCCCGTATTTTTTCGCTTCCAAGGTGGCAAAGGCGTGGCCACCGCAGCGGGTGTGCTGGTGGGCTACCAGCCGCTGCTGGGCCTAGGCACGCTGCTGTGCTGGTTGCTGGTGGCTCGGGTGTGGCGCTTTTCCTCTTTGGCGGCATTGCTGAGCGCTTTATTTGCACCGCTTTGTTACTGGTGCCTGAGTCCTGCGCTTTGGCTCGCCCAAGTCGATGTGCTGGGCTGCAGTGTGGTGATGAGCGTGTTGCTGATCGTGAGACACCAGGCCAATTTGACCCGACTCTTTCGCGGGCAAGAGTCGCGCATCGGGGGTTGAGGTGTTGAGCCGTGTCTGTCTGGCCCAGAGGGTGCAGCTCTTTAGTCTCTGAAGTTATTAAAGCTCAGCGGCAAATCGGTCAACTCTTTTTTGATGAGCGCCATGGCCGCTTGCAGATCGTCGCGTTTGGCACCGGTCACCCGAACCGACTCGCCTTGAATGGAGGCTTGCACTTTCATTTTGCTGTCTTTGATGATGCGTTGGAGTTTCTTGGCCGCTTCGCTCTCGATGCCGTCTCTCACCTTGAGCGCCACTTTGACCTTGTCGCCGCCCATTTTTTGCACGTCGCCTTTGTCGATGAAGCGCACATCGACCTCACGCTTGGTGAGCTTGCTGCGCAAAATGTCTTCAATTTGGGTCAGCTGAAAATCGGCATCGCCAATGAGGGTGATCACCTTGTCTTTGAACTCAATGGCAGCGGCGGTGCCTTTGAAATCAAAACGGGTGCCGATCTCTTTGGCCGTGTTTTCCACGGCATTTTTGACTTCGACGAGATTGGCTTCGCAAACGGTATCAAATGAGGGCATGTTGTGTGTTGAAAATAAATGACAAAAGCGGGGTCAATGCGACAATGCAAGACATGAACGTCTTACACCATCACTCCCTTCAATCCTATAACACCTTTGGCATTTTGGCTAGAGCCCAAAAAATGGTCCGCATCACCAGCGCGCAAGATGTCACGGCCGTCTTGGAGGATCCGGCATTGGCCAGCATGCCCAAATTTGTACTCGGTGGGGGCTCCAACCTCGTGCTCACCGGGGATGTGAGTGCCTTGGTCTTGAAGGTGGAGATCATGGGCCGCTCGCTCGTGTCTGAAGACGAACGCGCTTATATTGTTGAGGCCCAAGCGGGGGAGGATTGGCACGATTTTGTCACCTGGACCTTGGCACAAGGCTGGCCTGGTCTTGAGAATTTGGCCCTGATTCCAGGCTGTGTCGGTGCGTGCGCAGTGCAAAACATTGGCGCCTACGGGGTGGAGTTGCAAGACCGCTTCCACGAGCTTGACGCCATCGATTTGCACACCGGGCAGCCTTTCACTTTGAATGCCGAGCAGTGCGCCTTTGGCTACCGGGACTCCATCTTCAAGCACGGCGCGGCAATCCCCGTGGGCTTGGACCATCCCCTGGCGCCCCATGCGGCACAACCCACTGCCGCTTTGGCTCGAGCCCAGTGGTCACCCAGTGCCTTGGGGGCTGACCCCTCCAAGCCTGCACCCATGGGCCTGGCCCACCGCAGCTTGATCACCCGGGTGCGTTTTCGCTTGCCCAAAAAATGGCGCGCTGAAGTGAGCTACCAAGACTTGCAAAAGAAAGTGCGTCAGCTCGCCAACCCAGCCCCGAGTGCGCAACTAATTTATGACTGGGTGTGTGCCATCCGGCGCGAGAAACTGCCCGACCCCAAAGTGCTGGGCAATGCGGGGAGTTTTTTCAAAAACCCCACCGTGAGCGCCGATCAGTGCCGCGACATCATTGCGCGTGAGCCCGGTGTGGTGCATTACCCGCTGCTCGATGGGCGCTACAAACTCGCCGCCGCTTGGCTCATCGATGCCTGCGGCTGGCGAGGCAAGACCATGGGTTTGGCGGGTGTTTTTGACAAACAAGCCCTGGTCTTGGTCAATCTCGGCACGCGCGATCTTCCCTGCACGGGCGGCGAGGTGATGACCCTGGCCAAAGCCATCCAGACCAGCGTTTATGAGCGTTTTGGCATTCGTTTGGAGCCCGAGCCGGTGGTGCTTTGAGGGCAGGAATGACGCTCCTATGCAGGGCTCGTCTGCCCCCATTGGTGAAGATGCTCGGCAGGTGTAATATCGGGTTTTGACATTGAGGAGCCCCACCATGAGACCGATTCGATTGTCCGCAGCATTGTCTTTTGTTCGATGGAGCCTGGCGCTGGCGCTACTGGCCCCATTGGCCAATTGGGCCCAGTCCTACCCCAATAAGCCCATTCGCTTGCAAGTACCCTTTGCCCCTGGTGGCACCACCGACATCGTGGCACGCATCATTGCCGAGCCCTTGAGTCGGGTCTTGGGGCAGTCGGTCGTGGTGGACAACAAACCCGGTGGTGGTGGTGTGGTGGGGGCCAATGAAACGGCCAAGGCCATCCCCGACGGCTACAACCTGGGTGTGGCCACGGTCTCGACCACGGCGGCCAACCCAGCCATCAACCCCAAAACCCCCTACAACCCCTTGAGCGACTTCACCCCCATCATCAATGTGGCGGCCACCCCCAATGTGATCGCGGTCAACCCCAAGTTTCCCGCCACCGATTACGCCGCTTTCATTGCCGAGCTCAAGAAAAATCCTGGCAAGTACGCCTATGCCTCGTCGGGAACGGGAGGGATTGGTCACTTGCAAACCGAGCTCTTCAAAAGCCTCTCGGGCACCGAGCTCACCCACATTCCTTACAAAGGCGCGGGGCCCGCGTTGAATGACACCGTCGCGGGTCAAGTGCCCATGATTTTTGACAATCTGCCCTCAGCCTTGCCCTTCATCAAAGAAAATCGATTGGTCGCCATTGTCGTGGCGGCGCCCGAGAGATTGAAAGTCCTCCCCAACACCCCCACCTTCAAAGAAGTGGGTCTTGAAGCGGTCAATCGCATGGCCTATTACGGCATCTATGGCCCCAAAGGATTGCCCAAAGAGGTGGTCGATAAAATTTACGCTGGGGTTAAAAAAGTGCTCGAAGACCCCGCTGTCAAACACCGCATTGAAGACACCGGCTCCTTGATCGTGGGCAACACGCCGGAGCAATTCGCCGCACAAATCAAAGCCGAGTTCGAGGTTTATAAGCGCGTCGTTGACACACAAAAGTTAAGCCTTGATTGAACGCTCGAGTGCCGTGGCCGCTCGCCGGTCTCTCAAGACGACCCGCCGCGCTCAGGCGAGCGCGTTCTCGGGGAGAGGGTCGTGGCGGTGACGCTTGAGCCTTTGCTCGAAGAGTTCTTGAACGCCTTGTGGCTTCAAGACGGTTTGTCTGACCTCACCTTGAGCGCCTACCGCCAAGATCTCTTGGGCTTTAGTCAGTGGCTGAGAGATCAGGCACCCGGCCTCACCTTGGTGACGGTGCAAGAGTCCACGCTCAATGGCTACTTTGCCGCAAAGCACGCCCAAACACGCGCGACCACGGCCAACCGGCGCTTGAGTGTGCTCAGACGCTTTTACCGCTGGGCCCAGCGCGAGGGCAAGGTCCCCGAGGACCCGACAGTGCGACTGCTCTCGCCCAAGCAGCCCCTGCGCGTGCCCAAAGTGCTCAGTGAGGCGCAGGTCGATGCCTTGCTCGCGGCCCCCGACATCCAAACCCCATTGGGCGTGAGGGACCGCACCATGCTCGAGTTGCTCTATGCCAGTGGCCTGAGGGTGAGTGAGTTGGTCGGGCTCAAGGTCTATCAAGTCGCTCTCCAAGAAGGGGTGTTGAACGTCCTTGGTAAAGGGCAAAAAGAAAGACTGGTGCCCTTTGGCGAGGTCGCTGGGGACTGGTTGCAGCGCTACTTGGGTGAGGCCCGAGCATTGATCTTGAAGGGACAATCGCAAGAGGCCTTGTTTGTCACCCAGCGCGGCTCGCGCGTGGGCCAAGCCATGTCGCGGGTCATGTTTTGGTCGCTCATCAAGCGCTACGCCTTGAGTGCAGACATCAAGTCGCCCATCTCCCCGCACACCTTGAGGCATGCGTTTGCCACGCATTTGCTCAACCATGGCGCAGACCTGAGGGCTGTCCAAATGCTCTTGGGGCATGCCGATATTTCCACCACCACCATCTACACCCATGTGGCCAAGGAGAGACTCCAAGCCTTGCACGCGGCCCATCACCCGCGCGGATGACGCGGCTGGGCGCCGCTCGAGGGCGCTGGGCTCGCCGCGCTTGTCACCCAAGCGCCTTCATTGAGCCAGTCGCTCGAGTTCGACTTCGGTAAAGCCCGCTTGGCGGCGCGCGAGCCAATTGAACGGCGGCCTCAACTTGGGGGCGAGGAAGGTGATGGCGAGCTCTTCGCTGTGGCGCAAGGGGTCCACTCCCGCGCGTTGGCACAGCCAGGTGTACCAGCGGTTGCCCACCAAGACGTGGGTCACCTCGTCACGCAAGATGATGTCCAAAATGCCCGAGGCCTTCACGGCGTGGGGGGTTTCCAAGGTCTTGAGTTTGGCTTGGATTTGGGGGGTCGCATCCAAGCCTCTCGCCTCCAAAACACGTGGCACCAAGGCCATGCGGGCGAGGGGGTCGTGGCGGGTTTTTTGGCACATCTCCCACAAACCATCGTGCGCGTCAAAGTCCCCATACGCGTGCCCCATCTCTTGGAGCAAGGACTCGAGCATCGCAAAGTGCGTGGACTCCTCATAGGCCACGCGCAGCCAGTCCCGGTAGTAGTCCTGGGGCAAGCCGGTAAATCGCCAAACAGCATCCAGCGCCAAATTGATGGCATTGAATTCAATGTGACACACCGAATGCACCAAGGCGGCCAAGCCCTGAGGGCTCGTGAGCTTTCTGGAGGGCACGTTTTTGGGGGGTTTGAGCTCTGGCCGTGCGGGTCTGCCAACAGGGCACTCGGGGCTGAGCACCACTTGCGGATCAATCGACCACTCGGGGTGCTTGGACCAAAGCGTTGCCAAGGCGCAGACTTTGGCGCTGGGCTCGCTCATGGCGAAGATGTCTTGGCACAGGGGTCTGATCGCTTGCATCCAGTCATTGTAAGATGCGGCATGGGCGTGCAACATGAGGCGCTCAAGTCTCTCGGCTCCAAATGGTTGGTGCCCATTCAACCCCTCTCATTTCAAGGTTTCTGTCATGACGCTTTACCGATTAGGACAAGACGCTCCCTGCGTGGCCGAGGGCGCCTGGGTTGCCCCCGGTGCCCACCTCATGGGCAAGGTGCACTTGGCCAAGAAGGCGAGCGTGTGGTTTGGTGTCATCGCGCGGGGGGACAACGAAGCACTGAGCATTGGGGAGGGCTCCAATGTGCAAGACGGCAGTGTCCTTCACTCCGACATCGGCTACCCCCTCACCATTGGTGCCATGGTCACAGTGGGTCACCAATGCGTGCTGCACGGCTGCACCATTGAGGACGGCAGCTTGATTGGCATGGGGTCGACCATTTTGAATGGCGCGCGCATTGGCAAGAACTGTTTGGTCGGTGCGGGCTCACTGGTGACGGAGGGCAAGGTTTTTCCTGAGGGCTCCATGATCATGGGCTCGCCGGCCAAGGTGGTGAGAGCGCTCACGAGCGAACAAATCGAGGGTTTACAAAAAGCCGCCCTCGGCTATATCGACAACGCCTCTCGCTTTGCCCAAACGCTGGTGGCCTTGCCAGGTGCTCGCCTGGATGACACCACGCACCCACCCAGCGCTGGCTCTGAGGGCTCTCATCATGAGTGAGGTGCACAAATTCCTCTTCGAGGGCCTGCCGGTTCGAGGTCTGTTGGTCAAACTCACCGATTGTTGGCAAGAGGTGCTCAAGCGCCGAGCCGCCAACAACGAGACCGGTGCCTACCCCCCCGAGGTGCGTGCGCTCTTGGGAGAGATGACGGCTGCGGCCACCCTGATGCAGACCAACATCAAGTTCAATGGCGCTTTGGTGCTGCAGATCTTTGGCGACGGCCCCTTAAAGCTCGCTGTGGTGGAGGTGCAAGCCGATTTGAGTCTCAGAGCCACGGCCAAAGTGGTGGGCGCGGCACTCAGCGCTGAGCGTGAAGTTTTGGACAAAACGCTCTCGCCCTACCACCTGAGTGACTGGGTGAATGTGAGCAACCAGGGCAAATGCGCCATCACGCTTGACCCCAAGGATCCTTTTCCAGGCCAGCAACCCTACCAAGGTGTGGTGCCTTTTTTTGACGATCTCGGCCGCCCCATTGAACGCTTTCAAGAAGTTTTGGAGCACTACATGCTGCAAAGCGAGCAGCTCGACACCACCTTGGTGCTCGCGAGCAACGATGAGGTTGCCGCGGGACTGTTGATTCAGCGCCTGCCTTCCCTTGGGGTGGGTAATTTGGGTGGCGGCAAGGTGATGCAAGATGAGGATCAAATTGGTCTCAATGAGGATTTCAAACGCATCTCCATGCTCGCCAAGACCTTGACCGCCCAAGAGCTCTTGGGCCTGTCGCCCGATGAGGTGTTGCACCGCTTGTTTTGGGAGGAGCGTTGCCTCAAGCTCGAGCCCAGCACGTCTGCACCGACGCTGTCCCCCCGCTTTGCCTGCTCGTGCTCCAAGGAGCGGGTCTCGCGCATGCTCCAAGGCTTGGGAGAGGAGGAGGCCCAAAGTATCGTGGCCGAGCGCGGTGAGATTGAAGTTGGGTGTGAGTTTTGTGGGCGTCAGTACCGCTTTGATGCCGTGGATGCGGCCGCACTCTTTGCCACGAGTTGGGTGCTGCCTGGGGACGCTGAGCCCCCTCGCAAGCATTGAGTGGCGAGATTCTTTACTTGCCCAACTGCACAAAAATCTCGTTGGCGCGCACCATGCCGATTTCTTTTCGGGCGCGCTCTTCAACCATCTCTAGGCCCGTTTTGAGGTCCAAAAGCTCCGCATTCAAGCGCTGATTGGTGATCATGGCCAGGCCATTGAGGTGGCTTTGCTGAGCGAGTTGTTGCTGCAGTCGCCAAACTTCAGGCAAACTGCCGCGACCAATCCACAACTGTCCTTGTAAAACCACAAGGATGGCAAGGAGGGTCCAGGTCACGGCGCGCTGCATGTCGGTGTGTGGTCTAAAAAAGGCTCAACAGTGGATTGAAGAAAAGGGTTCACTGGGTCTGAAAGGACCCAAAACCGCTGGATCAGCGTCAACGATTGGAGCTTTCATGCTCCAAAAGCGACAACATGCGCATCTTAAACGCGCTTTAGACTTCGCGCAAGTTGTAAAACGCGCGGCGGCCTGGGTAGGAGGCCACGTCGCCCAAGTCCTCTTCGATGCGCAAGAGTTGGTTGTATTTGGCCATGCGGTCGCTGCGACTCAAGGAGCCGGTTTTGATTTGACCCGCATTGCTGCCCACCGCAATGTCGGCAATGGTGGTGTCCTCGGTCTCGCCCGAGCGGTGGGAGATGACGTTGGTGTAGCCCGCACGTTTGGCCATTTCAATGGCTTCAAAGGTCTCGCTCAAGGTGCCGATTTGATTAATTTTGATCAAAATCGAGTTGGCAATGCCTTGGTCGATGCCTTGTTTGAGAATTTTGGTGTTGGTGACAAACAAATCGTCGCCCACCAACTGCACCTTGGATTTGAGCCGATCCGACAAGGTCTTCCAGCCCACCCAGTCACCCTCGGCCATGCCGTCTTCAATGCTGATGATGGGGTACTTGTCGCACCACGACGCGAGCATATCGCTCCAAGCGGGGGCTTCCAGGCTCAAGCCTTCACCTGAGAGCTCATAGCGTCCATTTTTGTAGAACTCGCTGGCCGCACAGTCCAGGCCCAGCACAATTTGAGAGCCCGCTGTGAAGCCCGCAGCATCGATGGCGTCCAGCACCATTTGAATGGCCGCTTCGTGGTTTTTAACGCTAGGGGCAAAGCCGCCTTCGTCGCCCACGGCCGTGCTGATGCCTTGCTTACTGAGCAAGGCCTTCAGAGCATGAAAAACCTCCGCGCCGTAGCGAAGGGCTTCTCTAAAACTTGTCGCCCCAACAGGGATGATCATGAATTCTTGCAAATCCAAATTGTTGTTGGCGTGGGCGCCGCCATTGATCACATTCATCATGGGCACGGGCATTTGCATCTTGCCCATGCCACCAAAATAGCGGTAAAGAGGCAAGCCCGCTTCTTCAGCCGCCGCTTTGGCCACCGCCATCGACACGGCCAGCATGGCGTTGGCGCCGAGCTTGGATTTGTTCTCGGTGGCGTCGAGATCGATCAAGGTTTTGTCTAAAAACGCTTGCTCGCTCGCGTCCAGGCCCAACACGGCTTCGCATATCTCGGTGTTGATGTGCTCCACGGCTTTGAGCACGCCCTTGCCCAAATAGCGGCTGAGGTCGCCGTCTCTGAGCTCAATGGCCTCACGCGAGCCGGTCGAGGCGCCCGAGGGCACCGCCGCACGGCCCATGGTGCCACTCTCCAATAAGACATCGCACTCCACGGTGGGGTTGCCACGGCTGTCTAAAATTTCACGACCAACGATATCAACAATTGCGCTCATGAATGACAAACTTTCACGAAGTTAATAAAAAATGAAAAGGAAAAATGAACCGAAAAAAATGACACATCGAGTCAATGGACTGCCTCACGCGTAGGCTCAGGCTTCAAAATGGTTTTCAACGAAAGGTCGGCTTTTGGTGACCCGGTCCAGATCGATCAAGCTCTCCAAGAGGGCTCTCATGTGTTTGAGAGGGACGGCGTTGGGGCCATCGCTCATGGCGTTGTTGGGGTCGGGGTGGGTCTCCATAAAGAGGCCACTCACCCCCACGGCCACGGCCGCCCGCGCAAGCACAGGCAC
Organism: uncultured Burkholderiales bacterium; assembly: GCA_903844385.1. Lineage (GTDB taxonomy): Bacteria > Pseudomonadota > Gammaproteobacteria > Burkholderiales > Burkholderiaceae_C > Limnohabitans. Next base: position 4,433 of record CAIMTJ010000035.1, on the reverse strand, counting down.
CATCTCACGCATGCCGCCAGAACTTTGTCCTTGGCCGCCAGGCAGTTGCACGGAGTGAGTGGCATCAAAAACGATGGGCACTTGGCACTCGCGCATGATGGCCAAAGCGCGCATGTCGCTCACCAAGTTGTTGTAGCCAAAACTCGCCCCTCGCTCGCAGGCCATGAAGGCATCGGTCTTGAGCCCCGCGCGCTGAGCAGCAGCGCGCGCTTTGTCGATCACATTTTTCATCTCGTGGGGCGAGAGAAATTGCCCCTTTTTGATGTTGACGGGCTTGCCCGAGCAGGCCACCGCATGGATGAAATCGGTTTGGCGGCATAAAAAGGCTGGGGTTTGTAGCACGTCGACCACCTGAGCGACCTGGGCAATGTCTTCTTCGCGGTGCACATCGGTCAAGATGGGCACATGGAGCTCTCGCTTGACCTTGGCCAAAATCTCCAAACCTCGCTCCATGCCTGGGCCTCGAAAGCCGCTCTCGGAGGTGCGGTTGGCTTTGTCGTAGCTCGACTTGAAAATAAAGGAGACCCCCAGCTCCTGGCACAGGGCTTTCAGCGCACCCGCGGTGTCCATTTGCAGCTGCTCAGACTCGACCACGCAGGGGCCGGCGATTAAGAAAAAGGGTTGGTCTAAACCGACTTCAAAGCCGCACAGTTTCATAGTTTCTCAACAGTCATGGGCGTGTAGGGTTGGGCAAGGGTGGTGCGGGTGGGGTCGTGAACAAGGGGCATGGTCAAGGGCGAGAGCGCTCAAGTGCTCAAGCTGAGCGTGCGGGATTTGCCCTCTTTTTGCGCCAAGGCACTTGCAATGAAGTGATTAAAGAGCGGGTGACCATCCCAAGGGGTGGACTTGAACTCGGGGTGAAACTGCACCCCCATGAACCAAGGGTGCACACTTTGGGGCAATTCAATGATTTCAGTCAGGCGCTCACTTTGGGTGATGGCCGAAATGACCAAGCCGGCTTTTTGCAAGGCATCGAGGTAGTTCACGTTGGCCTCGTAGCGGTGGCGGTGGCGCTCGGTCACGGTGTCGCCGTAGATCTCATGCGCCAAGGTGTTGGCCCCCACGTCGGAGGATTGCGCGCCCAAACGCATGGTGCCGCCCATGTCGGAGTTGGCGTCGCGTTTTTTGATGCTGCCGTCCTCATCTTTCCACTCGTTGATGAGGGCAATCACGGGATGGGGACTGTCGGGCTCGAATTCGGTGCTGTTGGCCCCTTCCAGATGGGCCACGTGGCGGGCAAACTCAATGGTGGCGACTTGCATGCCCAAGCAAATGCCCAGGTAAGGTACCCGGTGGACACGGGCGTATTGGGCAGCGGCGATTTTGCCTTCAATGCCGCGCTTGCCAAAGCCGCCGGGCACCAAAATCGCATCCACAGCGGACAACTGGTCGATGTTTTGTGGCGTCAGTGTCTCGGAGTCAATGTACTGAATTTTCACGCGCGCGCAGTTTTTCATGCCCGCATGCCTGAGCGCTTCATTCAAAGATTTGTAGCTGTCGGACAAGTCCACGTATTTGCCAACCATGGCGATGGTGAGCTCATTTTTGGGGTCTTCAACCTCACTCACCAGACGGTCCCAGCGCGAGAGATCGGCCGCTTTGGTGTGCAAGTCCAGTTTTTTGCAAATGAGATCATCCAGCCCTTGCTCGTGCAGCATGCGGGGCACTTTGTAGATCACGTTGACGTCCCACATCGAGATCACGCCCGACTCGGCCACGTTGGAGAAGAGGGAGATTTTGCTGCGTTCCTCCTCTGGAATGGGGCGATCGGCGCGGCAGATGAGCGCATCGGCTTGGATGCCGATTTCTCTGAGCTTTTGAGCGGTGTGTTGGGTGGGCTTGGTCTTGAGCTCGCCAGCAGCGGCAATCCAAGGCACGTAGCTCAAGTGCACAAAGGCGGCGTTTTGCGGACCCATTTTCAGGCTCATTTGACGCACCGCTTCTAAAAACGGCAAAGACTCAATGTCACCCACGGTGCCGCCGATTTCAACAATCGCCACATCCACCGCTTGGTCGGTGCCCATGCCTGAGCCGCGTTTGATAAAGTCTTGGATTTCGTTGGTGATGTGGGGAATGACCTGGACGGTCTTGCCCAAGTAGACGCCACGGCGCTCTTTTTCCAGCACACTTTGGTAGATTTGGCCCGTGGTGAAATTGTTGGCTCGGCGCATGCGCGTGGTGATGAAACGCTCATAGTGACCCAAATCCAAATCGGTCTCCGCCCCGTCTTCGGTGACAAACACCTCACCGTGTTGGAATGGCGACATCGTGCCAGGGTCCACATTGATGTAGGGGTCGAGTTTTATGAGGGTGACTTTTAAGCCGCGAGACTCAAGGATCGCAGCAAGGGAGGCTGAGGCGATTCCCTTACCCAGGGAGGACACCACACCGCCAGTGACGAAGACAAATTTAGTCATGCCAATCGGGGACGAGCGCCCAAGGAGGTGGTAAAGTGAGATTATAGGGCTTGTTTGAAGTCATGTGCGAAGCTTGGAGCGAGCATGAACGCAATCTGGGGTAAAAAAATTGTTTTGGGCTTGAGTGGTGGCATTGCTTGCTACAAGGCGGCTGAGTTGTGCCGATTGCTCATCAAAGCGGGCGCGCAAGTTCAGGTGGTCATGACCGAGTCGGCGGCCCAGTTCATCACGCCCGTGACGATGCAAGCCTTGTCCAACAAGGAGGTCTTCACATCTCAGTGGGACGCCCGGGCCTCCAACAACATGGCCCACATCAACTTGACACGCGAGGCGGATTTGGTTTTGGTCGCACCCGCCAGTGCCGACTTCATGGCCAAACTGCTGCACGGTCAAGCCGATGAGTTGCTCAGCCTTCTTTGCTTGGCTCGCCCCATCGCCTCTTGTCCCTTGGTGTTGGCGCCCGCCATGAACCGTGAGATGTGGCAGCACCCCGCCACCGTGCGCAATGTGGCGCAACTGAGCCGTGATGGCGCCCATGTGTTGGGGGTGGGTGCGGGGGACCAGGCTTGTGGTGAGAGTGGAGACGGTCGCATGCTCGAGCCCGAAGAGATTGTCCAAGAGGTGGCCCGTGTGTTGACCCCGCCCACGCTGTTGGGGCGGCGCGTGCTCGTGAGCGCCGGCCCCACTTGGGAGGCCATCGACCCCGTGCGCGCCATCACCAACCGCTCGAGCGGCAAGATGGGCTATGCCTTGGCCAGTGCGGCGTGGCGAGCCGGCGCACAAGTCACGCTCGTGAGCGGGCCAGTGGCCTTGCCTGCACCAAGAGGGGTGAGTCGCATCTTGGTTGAATCGGCCAAGCAGATGCATGAAGCGATCATGGCGGGTGCCCAGCAGCACGATGTCTTCATCGCCACTGCCGCCGTGGCCGACTGGCGCGTTAAGGACTTTTCAGCGCACAAAATCAAAAAAACTCCCGGCAGTGCTGCGCCGCAGTTGGAGTTCATCCAAAACCCCGACATCTTGGCCAGCGTGGCGCTGGGCGAGCGCGCCCAAGCGCATGCCCTTTATTGTGTGGGCTTTGCCGCAGAAACTCAAGACTTGGCGCGCTATGCCCATGAAAAAAGGCTCGCCAAAGGGGTGCCCTTGATGGTGGGCAATTGGGGTCCGGCCACGTTTGGCTTGGATGACAATGAGCTGCTGCTCGTCGATGAGCACGGCTCGAGCACCTTGCCCAAGGCGAGCAAAGACGAGTTGGCCCAACAGCTGGTGGCCGAAATCGCCCAGCGTTTGCCGTCTTTTTTCCAGCTTTGATACTTTTATTTTTTAGCCATGAACATTGAACTCAAGGTCCTTGACGACCGAATGAAAGAGCATTTGCCCCAGTACGCGACGCCGGGCAGCGCGGGCCTGGATTTGCGCGCTTGCCTGGACTCTCCCATCACCTTGGGGCCCAATGAGTGGCAACTGGTCTCCACGGGGATTGCTATTCATGTGGCCGATCCGGGTTTTGCAGCTGTGATTTTGCCCCGCTCAGGCCTGGGCCACAAACACGGCATTGTCCTGGGCAACTTGGTCGGATTGATTGACAGCGACTACCAAGGCGCCCTCATGGTGAGTGCTTGGAACCGCTCGAGCGTGCCCTACGTCTTGAATCCCATGGAGCGTTTGGCGCAAATGGTGATCGTGCCCGTGGTGCAAGCGCAGTTTAAGGTGGTGAGCGCATTCACAGGCTCGAGCCTTCGAGGCGAGGGCGGCTACGGCTCCACCGGCAAGGCTTAGGCCTAAAAAAAGGGGGGGAGAGGCCAACGCACCCGGGGTCAGGCGCGAGATGGCTCCAAGCGCTCTCATTGAAAGCGCTCATCCCAAGCGTCAAACCCAAGCGTCAATCCCAAGCGTCAATGTAGGCGCTTTTTGTGGGTGTTGCTGTTGGGCTCACCCGTGCTCGTGCCCTTGGGGTCTTCAGGGGCGGCGTCTTCATCGTCGTCGTCATCGAAGTCGAAGATTTCATCAAGCTTG
>CAIMTJ010000034.1 GCA_903844385.1 uncultured Burkholderiales bacterium | reverse complement strand
TGCTTTGGTCGCGTTGATGACATCGTTTTGGGTGTAGGTTTGAATTGAATTGCCTTTGGCGTCAAGTTTTAAGGACCCATCTGGGTTCAGCAGAACGAGTCCGACGGAGAAAAGCTGCATGACTTCTCTGGCATAATTTTCATTGGGGCTGCCAACTATATTTTGATTCAGATTTAAGAAGTCCCCCATCGCTGGAGACAAGGTAATGGCCGACATCAATTGCGGGTAGGTGCTCAGGACATTGTTTTGGAGTACATCAAAATAAGAAGGCGTTGTGTATGCACTTCCATTGTTCTCTGGGATGAAGTTGTAGATTGACCATGTCAATCGTTGCCTTAATTGGTCAGGTCCTGAGAGGGAAATGGATTGGAACCTGGCTGGCCACCAACTGTAAGCCCTTTGGTCTGTGACGCCATCATTGGGCGTGTAATTGATCACATAATCGGGTACATTGGCCAGTGTTGGCGGCAAAGCCATTTGGTTGTCAATCCAAGCTGAGAAGCCCATGGATTGAACTTTTGCAACCTCTTGTGGCGTTGGGCCCCAAGCGGCCTGCTCTAAGAATCGAGAGGCCGCGTAAAAGCTCACAGCATTGCCTGAAGTCGTTGTGGTGTTGCTGCTGACCCTTTGAAAGGGTGCGACTTGTTGGAATAGATGGGTGAGTTTTTGATCGGTGCTTGAGTCACTCGTCAAGTAATCACTTTGGCCACACGAAACCAAACACAAAATAGCTGCACTGAATAAATACTTCATGTTGAGTAAATCATAAATTTATAAATTGCATTTTACTCAAAAAAATAATCTTTGGTCTGTAGACTAAGAATTATTTTCCTCACGGGCATTGTAGCGCTGTGATCCATCGTTCGTATCGATTGACCTTCAATCATGATATGAAGCGAGCGCGCTGGTGGCTATTCAATAGCCGAAATGTGTCATCGCGGTGTCACATAACGGAAGGTGCCCGTTCCATGGGCACAAAGAACATGCTGCGCATCATAGACTTTGGCTTCCACGAAGGCCATTTTGCTCGAGCGATGCAAGAGATATCCTTTGGCTTTCAGCGCTCCATTGGCAGGACTAATAAAAGTGCTTTTCATCTCGATCGTGACCACCCGCAGTGTTGGGGCGACACTTCGGGCCGCGCAAGCCATGGCCACATCCATCAAGGTCATCAAAGCACCGCCATGCGTCATCTCCAGTGAATTGAAGTGATCGGCAGTCGGGGTGTACAAAAGCACCGACTCTCCACCCTCAAAACGATCGAGTTCAAACCCCAGATAAAAAGCAAAGGGAATGAAGGCGCCAAAGTCCTTGACAAAGCGCTCATAAGCCGCTTGTCGGTCCACTTGCTCTGAGGGGTTTGTATCTGCCAAGTTATGGGCTCGAGGCTCAAGCGATGAATATTCGCGTGAATTGTGCTTGGCGTGTAAAGTCATGGCGTTGAATGAGGGGCACCCAATGGGCAATACTCACAGAGGGCTTGCGTCAACTGTGGCAATGGTTTGCTCGGAAATCAAAGTGGCAAACGGTAGTCGGCCAGCATTTCACGAATTCGTGTTTTGAGCATTTTACCCGTCGCACCCAAAGGAATGCTCTCGACAAAGATGACATCGTCTGGAATCTGCCAACTCGCCACCTTCCCCTTGTAAAACGCCAAGAGCTCCTCCTTGCTCAAGTCGGCTTGGGCTCGCTTGACCACCACCACCACCGGACGCTCGTCCCACTTGGGGTGCGGCATGCCGATGCAAGCGGCCATGGCAACACTGGGGTGCGCGACGGCAATGTTTTCAATCTCGATGGAGCTGATCCACTCCCCCCCAGACTTGATCACATCTTTGGAGCGGTCGGTGATCAGCATGAAGCCTTCGGGGTCGATGGTCGCCACATCCCCAGTGGCAAACCAGCCGTCCTTCAAAGCCGAGTGGGTGTCTTTGAAATAGCGATCAATCACCCAAGGGCCTTTGACGTACAAATCCCCGTAGGTTTTACCGTCATGGGGCTGCGACTCACCGTGGTCACCCACGATTTTCATCTCGACACCAAAAATCGAACGTCCTTGCTTGATCAAAAGGGCCATCTGCTCGTCTTGTGACCAACTGAGATGTTTGTTTTTTAAGCTGCACAAGGTCCCCAAAGGCGAGAGTTCGGTCATGCCCCAAGCGTGGAGGACTTCTACCCCATACTCGTTTTTAAAGGCGCTGATCATGGAGGGCGGGCAGGCAGATCCTCCAATCACGGTGCGTCTCAAGTGCGCAAATCTCAACCCCTTGGGGCTCATGTGGTTCAACAGCATTTGCCACACGGTGGGCACACCGGCAGCAAAGGTGACCTTTTCTTGTTCAATGAGTTCGTACACCGATTCTCCGTCAAGGGCCGGCCCTGGCATCACCAATTTCGCACCCACCATGGCCGCGGCATAAGGAATGCCCCATGCGTTGACGTGAAACATCGGCACGACCGGCATGACACTGTCCCTGGCCGACAGATTCATCACGTCGGGCAAGGCAATGCCAAAGGCATGCAAAACCGTTGAACGGTGACTGTAGAGCGCACCCTTGGGGTGACCGGTGGTCCCACTGGTGTAGCACAGGCTCGAGGCGGTGTTTTCATCCAACTCGGGCCAATCGTAAGACGTCGAGTGTGGTTCAATCCAGCCCTCATAAGACTCGCAGTGCTTTAATTCCGGGTGCTGCGCCAGGGTGCTTGCGTCACACAGCGCAATCCAATGGCGTACTGTGGGACAAAGCGACTGAAGTTGCGCCACAATGGCTGCAAAACTCAGGTCAAAGCACAGCACTTGGTCCTCGGCGTGGTTGATGATCCAAGTCATTTGGTCGATGTGAAGCCTGGGGTTCAAGGTGTGCAAGATGCGGCCTGAACCACTCACCCCAAAATAAAGCTCCAAATGCCGGTAGCCATTCCAAGCCAAGGTGGCGATGCGTTCGCCACGGGCCACATTTTTGGCGTCCAGCGCATGGGCGACTTTTTGCGACCGCTTGGCGACCTCTGACCAGGTCGTGCGGTGAATGTCTTTTTCCACTCGTCGAGAGACAATTTCGGTGTCGCCGTGATTGGCCTGGGCGAATTCAATCAGGTCAGAAATCAAGAGAGCGTGCTTTTGCATCAGTCCAAACATGGCGCATCCGTCCTTTTATAGTCAATTGGGGGTGGTGGGAACACCAGCCCTTTGCTTCGCTCTTGGTGGGAAACCACAGCGCTGAATTTAAATCACTTTTACCCTCGTCTTGGCTTGAATCATCTCAGGTAAACCCTAGAGAGACAACAGGGTTAATGGTTTTTGGCGACAATGGCCAATGATTTGTTGACACCAAGGACGATATTTGAACGCACACCTGCCTACACAAAACACCCTCAGCGCCTCACCAACGGGTGAGGCTTTGTTGCAGCCATTGGCGTTGAACTTGATGTGGGTGAACAGCTTTGCGCAACTGGGGCCGGCGTTTTACACCCCCCAACTGGGTGAGCCGCTCCCCCAGGTGAGGTGGGCTGCCCACAGCCCTGATGTGGCACAACTGCTTGGGCTTCCGGGCGACTGGATGACGCATGCGGGGATGCTAGAAGCCTTGAGCGGAGGGTCGGCTCTACCGGGTATGCAGCCCCTGGCCAGTGTCTACAGTGGTCATCAATTTGGTGTTTGGGCTGGACAGTTGGGCGACGGTCGAGCCATTTACCTGGGCGAGCTTCAAACGCCCCACTCGAGCTTGGAGATTCAACTCAAAGGTGCGGGCCCCACGCCCTACTCCCGACGCGCCGATGGCAGAGCCGTGTTGCGCTCGAGCGTTCGAGAGTTTTTGTGCAGCGAGGCCATGGCCGCTTTGGGCATCCCCACCACTCGCGCACTGAGTCTGGTGGACTCACCCCAGCCCGTGAGGCGAGAAGAAATCGAGACCGCGGCGGTGCTCACCCGTGTGGCGCCTTCTTTTGTGCGATTCGGTCATTTTGAGCATTTTGCCTCGTTGGGCGACTTGGAGTCGTTGAAAACGCTGCTCGATCATGTGGTGGCCCATCCCCACTTGGATTTAGAGCGACAACATCAAGGTGCCCCTGTTGGACAATGGAGTGCCAAGGACAAAAGTTTGGCCTTGATTGACGCTTTGACACTTCGCTACGCTCAACTCATGGCACAGTGGCAAGGCGTGGGGTTTTGTCATGGGGTGATGAATACCGATAACATGAGCATTCTCGGGCTCACCCTGGACTACGGACCGTTTCAATTCATGGACGGCTTTGACCCCATGCACATTTGTAACCACACCGACCAAGAGGGCCGGTATGCCTATGCACGACAGCCCAAGGTGGCCTATTGGAACCTTTTTTGTTTGGGCCAAGCATTGATGCCCTTGATTGACGATGCCGATGCGACCGTCAAAGCTCTTGAAGCCTATCAACAACACCTGCCCCGCGAGACTGAGCGCATCTACGCCAAAAAACTCGGTCTCACGCCCCGTGAGGCAGGTGGTGGCCAACTCACGAACCATTCCCCTGAAGCACAGCATCGTGCCACTCAACTCGCACAGGCTATACTTGAGGAGATGTCCAAAACACGGGTGGACTACAGTATTTTTTGGCGTCAATTGAGCCTGGGCGTGCGCGATTACCCCTTGCTCAATGAGGCTGCATTTGAGCCTTGTCGCGATCTTTTTTTAGAGCCCTCGGGCTTTGATGCATGGATGGTTGACTATTTGAGTGCTTTAAAGCAGCAAGACTTGAAGTGCAGTGCACAAGAAATGCTCTCGACCAACCCCAAGTTTGTGCTCAGAAACCACCTGTGTGAGATAGCCATTCGCCAAGCCAAGATGGGCGACTTTTCCGAAGTTGAACGTCTCTTGACGGTGCTCAGAGCCCCATTTGACGAGCACCCCAACATGGCCTCCTACGCAGATCATCCGCCCGCTTGGGCACAATCCATTGAAATCAGTTGTTCATCATGAAAATTCAAAAATCAGACTTGGAATGGAAAGCGCTTTTGGAGCAAAAGGGTGCCGAACCTGTGGCCTTTGAAGTGACTCGCCACGCCGCCACCGAGCGCCCTTACAGTGGACGCTATGAACAGCATTGGCAAGAAGGTCAATACCACTGCATGTGTTGTGATGCGTTGCTGTTTGACTCGAACACCAAATTTGATGCCGGTTGTGGATGGCCGAGTTTTTCTCAGGCGGCGAAAAGTGATGCCATCAAGGAAGTGGTGGACACGAGCCACGGCATGCGCCGGGTTGAAACGGTGTGTGCGCAGTGTCAAGCGCATTTGGGCCATGTGTTCAACGACGGCCCAACGCCCACTGGGCTGCGCTTTTGTATGAACTCGGCCTCCTTGGCGTTCAAAGACCCCAAGGACGAGACAGCACAAAAGGCTCCTGCATGAAGCTCTTTTTGGACTTTTTTCCAGTCGTTCTTTTTTTCATCGTCTTCAAGTTATTTGACGTCTTCACCGCCACGGCGGTGGCCATCGCTGCCACGGTGCTTCAAATTGCATGGGTGAGGTACAAATACGGGCGCGTGGAGTTGATGCAGTGGATCAGCCTGGGCCTCATTGGGGTGTTTGGAGGCGCGACGCTCTTGTTTCATGACGAGAACTTTATCAAATTCAAACCGAGTGTTTTGTATGTTGTCATGGCCTTGGCGCTTTGGATTGGACACTTTGCGTTTCGAAAGAATTTCCTCAAAACATTGATGGCAGAACAAATTCAAGTCCCCGATGAGGTCTGGCAGGTCTTGGTTCATGCCTGGGGAGCTTTCTTTTGCTTCATGGCGGGGCTCAATTTGTGGGTGGCCTATCACTTTGACACCGACACTTGGGTCAATTTCAAACTCTTTGGGGGCATGGGTTTGATGTTTGTTTTTGTGGTCTTGCAAGCGGTTTATCTGAGCACCAAGGCAACGCCTGAGCTCGAGCCGCAAAGCCAAGCCAATACGCTTGGCAGTGAGCCCGCTGAGTCCTTGCCGGTGCACGAATCCCAGCCCGCTTTGCCCAAATCAAACCCTTGAAACAGTCCGCCCCCAAACACGAACCCCAAACCCAAACCTCAGCCATGCCCATCACCGCCCAGTTGATCCAAAGCCGACTGCATTCGATCTTCAACAGCCTCGATATTGTGGTCATTGACGAGAGCGCTGAGCATGCCGGACACGCGGGTTCAAGTGGTGCTTCAAGCGGAACCCACTTTCGCGTGAGAATTCCTGGCTCAGTTTTTAAGTCTCACAGCCGTGTCCAACGCCACCGAGAGGTCTACGCGCCACTGCAAGACTTGATGCAGCAAGGTCTGCACGCCTTGGCCATTGAAATTGTGGGCTGAATGCAGCTTTAGATTTTTTGTGAACGGCTGCGCATCTTGACGACTCCCTGCCTCGAGCAGCGCGCCTTTTCAAGGTGGGCCAAGCGGTGAAGCCCTTTTTCCCCCAGGACCCAAATCGCACCCTCCAGATCAAGCGTCATGGGCATGGTCTAGAATGCAATGGTTTTCTAGTCTGAAGTGAATCAATCCCTGCGTCCTCTCTAGGGTTTGCCCACTCCAAGCCCCTGCCTTTGCCGATTCTTGTTTTTGTTCATTCGTATTGTTTTTTATCAAGAGTAATCCATGAAAAATCATCTCCTAACCGTGGCCATGACGTTGAGTTTGGGCTCCTTTGCAGTGGGCGCCTTGGCTCAAAATGTCGCCATTGTGAACGGCAAAGCCGTTCCCAAAAGCCGTGTTGAAGCCTTGGCCCAACAACTCGAGCGCTCAGGCCGCCCCATCACCCCCGAAATTGAGGGTCAAATCAAAGATGAGGTGATTGCCCGTGAGATTTTCATGCAAGAGGCCCAGAAAAAAGGTCTCGATGCCACAGAGGACTACAAATCACAATTGGAGTTGGCGCGTCAAACGATTTTGATTCGCGAGCTTTTTGCCGATTATCAAAAGTCTCACCCCATCACCGATGCCGACATCAAGGCCGAATACGATCGCTTCATTGCCTCGAACTCCGGCACTGAGTACCGTGCTCGCCACATTTTGGTGGACAAAGAAGACGTGGCCAAAACCATCATTGCGGGGATTAAAAAAGGTCAGAAGTTTGAAGACATTGCAAAAAAACAATCCAAGGATCCTGGCTCAGGTGCCAAGGGTGGTGACTTGGACTGGGCCTCGCCTGGCAACTTTGTCAAAGAGTTCTCCGAAGCCATGACGTCGCTCAAAAAGGGACAAATGACTGAAAACCCAGTCAAAAGCCAGTTTGGTTTCCACATCATTCGCTTGGACGATGTACGCCAAGCTCAAGTGCCCAAATTCGAGGACGTGAAGCCCCAAATTGCCCAACAACTCCAACAAGGCAGAATGAACGGCTACCAACAAGATTTGCGCAGCAAAGCCAAAGTCGAGTAATTTTTCACTCGCTCAAGTCCATCGCTCGCAGCCACCAGACTTCAAACCCTGGTGGTTTTTTTTTGTGTTCAAAAGGTCAATTTTTTTCTGCGCAGACCCCAGACCACGATCTCTGCATGGGGATTGAACTCTTTAGTTGACCCATTTTCTGGCATTGCGCCACATTTGCATCCAGGGTGTGTAAGGGCTGCTGGCCGTGTCAGTGCTCTTTTCAAGCGGGTTAAAGCTCAACTGAACCGAGCGAAAGACTCGCTCTGGGTGCGGCATCATCGCCGTGAAACGCCCGTCAGGCGTGGTCACCGCGGTGAGGCCACCCGCCGAGCCATTGGGGTTATTGGGATAGGTTTCGGTGGGATGACCCAAGCCATCCACGTAGCACATGGCTCGCTTGACCAAGTTCGAATCGCCTTGGCGATCAAAATCAGCATAGCCCTCACCGTGTGAGACGACGATGGGGAAATGCAGTCCTTGCATGCCGCTCATAAAAATACTCGCAGACGTCAACACCTGCACTTGCACCAAACGGGCTTCAAAACGCTCCGATTTGTTTTGGGTGAAAAGCGGCCAGTGCTCGGCGCCGGGTATCAAGCTCGAGAGTTGCGCCAACATCTGACAGCCATTGCACACGCCAAGTCCAAAGGTGTCAGGGCGCGCAAAAAACGCCTCAAACTCGGCTTTGAGTCTCGCGTGAAACGTGATGCTTCTCGCCCAACCCACCCCCGCACCCAAGGTGTCGCCGTAGCTAAACCCGCCACAGGCCACCAGGCCTTGAAAATCGCTCAAACGGGTGACGCCTTGTTGCAAGTCACTCATGTGCACATCGACACTCTCAAACCCCGCGAGCTCAAAGGCGTAAGCCATCTCGACATGGGAGTTCACGCCTTGCTCGCGCAAGATGGCCACTTTGGGCCGCACGCTTTGGATCTGCGCCGAACTCGAGGAGACTGAAGTGTGAGATTGGTTCAAAAGCGCGCCAAGCGTGGTGCTCCTTGGTAGAGGTGGTAACAAGTCGGAGCTGAGGCTTAGAAGATTGTTTTTGAGCTCGGCAGGAATCACCGCACGCAAGGCATTTTTCTGTGGGGCTTGAAGCCCAAGGTGTTCCGAGTCCGCTGCATCAGGGTGGTCTCGCAAGTGGGTCATTTGGTGACTCACGCGGTCCCAAACCGCGAGCAAATCTCGCAAAGGGGACTTGAAGATCTGTTGGGTGTCTCTCCAGATGGTGAGACTGGCCTCGGGGTCAAGCCCCAGATCTTGCCAACCCTCTGGAGGGTGCACTTCACCCGCTTTGATGGGGCTTGGTTGTCTGGTTTTGCCAATGCTGTGGCTGTGTTTGGACAGGTTCACCCCGCGCAAGGCCTGCATCACCCGGTCGCGCTCTCGAGTGGAGACCTCGATCACCACGCCAATTTCCTCGGCAAAGAGAGCTTGAAGCGTTTGCTCTTGGCGCTTGACACTCACTTGTTGCGCCCAGTTTTTGGCGTCGCCATGATCGGCGTAGGAGTCTTCAATCCCATCGCCGCGGGTGACCAAGAGGTCCACATTCAAATCCACCCCAATTTGCGACGCAAAGCACATCTCACTCACGCAAGCCAACAGTCCCCCATCGCTCACGTCGTGGTAACTCAAAATGAGCCCATCGTTGCGCAACGCATTGATGACCCTCACCAAATTCACCAAATCCTGGGCGTGTTCAATGGCCAAATCGGGCACCATGGCCACGTTTTGAGACAGCACTTGCGACAAAATACTGCCACCCATGCGCTGCTGCCCTCGCCCCAAATCGATCAAGATGAGGGTGGTCTGTCCAGGCGGTCCTTGAAGCGCGGGTGTCAACGAACCCCGCACATCCTCGAGCGTGCAAAACGCGGTGATGATCAAGCTCACGGGCGAGCGCACCTCCAAGCGAGTGGTCTCAGGCGCCACGCCACAGCTCCATTGTGTTTTCATGGACAGCGAGTCTTTTCCCACCGGAATCGATAGGCCAAGAGCCGGACACAGCTCCATGGCAACGGTGTGCACGGTGTCAAACAAATCGGCGTCTTCGCCCTCCTCGCCACACGCGGCCATCCAGTTGGCACTCAACTTCACCCGGTCAAGATCAATGGGTGCGGCCAGCAAATTGGTGATGGCTTCGGCCACTGCCATGCGGCCAGAGGCTGGCGCATTGATGCTCGCCAGTGGGGTGCGTTCGCCAAGACTCATGGCCTCCCCAGCGAAACCCTCGTGATCGGCAAGCGTGATGGCGCAGTCGGCAACGGGCACTTGGAAGCGACCCACCATGGGGTCTCGGTGCGTGAGCCCACCCACGGTTCGATCCCCAATGGTGATCAAAAACCGCTTGGAAGCAACCGTCGGGTGCGACAGCACCCGAATCACCGCGTCTTCTAGAGTCAAGGCCGAGCCATCAAACACGTGGCCGTGGCGCTTCACGCGTTGGACCACCCGGTGCATTTTGGGCGGCTTGCCCAGCAGCACGTCTAGCGGCATGTTCACGCACTCGGCTTGAGTGGGGTCTTTGAGGACCAGATCGCGGGCCTGGGTGGCCTGCCCAATGACATGCATGGGACAGCGTTCGCGCTCACAAAGGGCCTTGAATTCTTCCAAGCGTGTGGGATCAATCGCCAAGACATAGCGCTCTTGTGACTCGTTGCTCCAAATCTCTTTGGCCGACAAGCCTTGGGCCTGCAGCGGAATGGCAGACAAATCGAACACGGCACCGCGATGGGCGTCGTTGACCAACTCGGGAAAGGCATTGGAGAGTCCACCTGCTCCCACATCGTGAATGGCCAAAATGGGGGTGTTGACCCCCAAAGCGCAGCACTGATTGATCACCTCTTGGGCGCGGCGTTGGATCTCAGGGTTGCCACGCTGCACGGAGTCAAAGTCTAGGCTTGCTGAATTGGCACCAGAATTCAAGGAACTCGCGGCCCCACCGCCCAAGCCAATGCGCATGCCAGGCCCCCCGATTTGGACCAGCAAGGTGCCCGGCTCGAACACGACCTTGTTCACAAGGTCGGCATCGATGGTGCCCAGCCCCCCTGCGAGCATGATGGGTTTTTTATAGCCCCGCTGCACGCCATCAATGTCTTGCTCGTACTCGCGAAAGAACCCCAAAATCCCGGGCCGGCCAAACTCATTGTTGAACGCCGCTGCACCCAGAGGTCCCTCGGTCATGATCTGCAAAGGACTGGCCAAATGGGCCGGGTGTGAAAGCTTTGAGTCAAAGAGTTTGGAGACCATAAAGCCAGTGAGGCCAGCCTTGGGGCGCGAGCCCCGACCCGTGGCGCCCTCGTCACGGATCTCACCACCTGAACCCGTGGCAGCACCGGCAAAGGGGGAGATGGCTGTGGGGTGGTTGTGCGTCTCGACTTTCATCAAGACGTGCGTCTCGCGCACACGGCGCTGGTAGCTCGGGCTGCTGCGGCCCATCAGCGCTGTCGAGTTCAATTCGGGGCGGTAAACAACACTTTGATGCCCCTTCATGACGGCGGCATTGTCTGAATAGGCCACCACGGTGTGCTGAGGGTTCAGAGCATGCGTGTGGCGAATCATGCCAAAAAGACTGTGCGTCTGCGCGACGGTGTCAATGGTGAAGTCCGCGTTGAAGATCTTGTGTCGACAGTGCTCGGAGTTGGCCTGGGCAAACATCATGAGCTCAACTTCGGTGGGATTGCGTTCAAAGGCGGTAAAAGCGCTGACCAAGTAATCGATTTCGTCTTCGGCCAATGCCCAGCCAAACTCCAGATTGGCCTGCATCAGGGCCAAGCGGCCTCGGTTGAGAATATCAATGCTGCGGGTTTTGGATTTTTCAAGCGTTTGAAAGCACGACGACAACTGCTCACGATCAAAGAGCACGGTTTGCGTCATCGGGTCAAAGAGATGCACCAAGATGGATTCGAGCACTGGCCAACGCGCACTCAAAGCTTGGGCATACCCGTCTGTAGGGTCCAAGTGGGGGCAGTGTCCTTTTTGAAAGCTCAGGCGATAGGCCACGACGCGTTCGATGCGCTGCACAGACAAGGCACAATTGTTGGCGATGTCGGTGGCCTTGGACGACCAAGGCGAGACCGTACCGATTCGAGGCGCGACCATGATCTCTAACGATGAGTCAAGCCCTGCAGGACCAGTGGGTTCTGAGCGAAAGGCCGACAGCAGTTTGCCTGCCCATGAGGCGGTGGCGGTGGGTGAGGAAGACTGGGATGGATGGGTGAGTGGGTCTCGAGACTGCTCACCGTTCAAGAGCAAATGCAGTTGGCCTCGGGTGTGCTCATCAAGAGGCTCGGGGCTTGACACCAAGTCCAAGTGGTGGACATCCAAATCGATGATGTTGGGCTCCAGGGCTTGGAGTTGGCGCAGGAGTTGCTGACGTCTAAAGACACTCAGGGCACTGTCGCCCTCCAATACGGTCAGGTGGTCACTCACGCTGCAGCCTTTGTCAATAAAGAACTGATTTTAACATTCCCCTTGACTTAACTTTTCTTGGCATTCAGGCGTCAATCACGGCTCGCAAGACCTCACAAAGCTGGCTGGCCTCACCGGTACAAAAGGGCCAAGAAAGGCCAGACGAGAGCAAGGATTAGGGCTTGCGGTTTTCAAAAGCGCCATTTCTCCTGAGATAATAGCGAGATGGCAATTACCTTCAAAGATGAAAACGGTGTCCAAGGCATGCGGGTCGCGGGTCGACTCGCCTCAGAAGTGTTGGATTTCTTAACCCCCCACGTGGTCCCAGGCGTCACCACCAATGAGCTCGATCGGTTGTGTCACGACTACATCACCCAAGTCCAAGGGGCCATTCCCGCCCCGCTCAATTACGCGCCAAGCGGCTACGACCCCTATCCCAAATCGATTTGCACCTCGATCAATCACCAAGTCTGCCACGGTATTCCCAATGACAAAGCCCTCAAAAAGGGTGATATTGTGAACGTTGACATCACCGTCATCAAAGACGGTTGGCACGGTGACACCAGTCGCATGTTCGTGTGTGGCGAGGGCTCCATTGCAGCCAAACGATTGTGTCAAATCACCCATGAAGCCATGTGGCACGGCATCATGATGGTCAAGCCTGGCGTGCATTTGGGTGACATTGGGTTTGCGATTCAGCGTTATGCCGAATCCATGGGTTACTCCATTGTGCGAGAGTTTTGCGGCCACGGCATTGGCGAGAAGTTTCACGAAGAACCTCAGGTGTTGCACTACGGTCGACCCGGCACGCTGGAGGTCATTCAAGCCGGGATGACGTTCACCATTGAGCCCATGATCAATGCAGGCAAGCGTGACATCAAAGAGCTCGGGGACGGCTGGACCATCGTTACCAAAGACCACTCCTTGTCTGCACAATGGGAGCACACCATTTTGGTCACGCCCACAGGCTTTGAGGTGCTCACCTTGTCTGCGGGCAGCCCACCCTTGCCCGACTTTGTCACTCACACGGTTTGCTGACTCTTTTTTAAATTCAAGCATGAACCAGAGCCAAGTATTTCGCGCTCAAAAAAGTCATCTGTTGATGACGTTGGGGGAGATTGCGCAACTTAAAAGTTCTCGTCAAGCCCAAAGCGCCTTGGCCCAACTGGCCCACTTGACCGATCAGACCCTCACCAGTTTATGGCTCGACTGCGGACTCTCTGACCCCTTGGCTTTGATTGCGGTGGGCGGCTTTGGTCGTGGGGAATTGTTCCCCTATTCAGACGTGGATGTCTTGGTTTTACTGCCTGAATCGACCCAGCACCCGTTGGCAGATGGCGAGAAGGAGACCTTGGCCAAGGTTGAGCGTTTTATTGGCATGTGTTGGGATTGTGGCCTGGAGATAGGGTCTAGCGTGCGCACCTTGAGCGAATGCTTGCTCGAAGCCCAGGCCGACATCACGGTTCAAACCGCGCTCCTCGAGTCTCGATTGATCACGGGCAATGCCGTGCTCTTCGATGAGTATCGGCGCGGCTTTTTGGCCAACTTGGATGTGAAGGCATTTTTTGTGGCCAAAACGCTGGAGATGAACCAGCGCCATCATAAATTTGAGAACACGCCCTACTCCTTGGAGCCCAATTGCAAAGAGTCGCCGGGCGGACTCAGAGACTTGCAAGTGCTCTTGTGGTTGGCCAAGGCGGCTGGATTTGGCAAGTCTTGGGAGGATTTGAGACAAAATGGCTTGGCCACCCCCTTGGAGGCCCAAAAACTCAAGCGCAACGAATCGGTTTTGAGTCTCATTCGGATCCGATTGCATTTGGCGGCCAAACGGCGTGAAGACCGCTTGGTTTTTGATTTGCAAGCCCAGGTGGCCAAGGATATGGGGCTGGTGGCCGTTCAAGATGAGCACAAGGGCGCACGCGCGGCGTCGGAAGCCCTCATGCGCCAATATTACTGGTGTGCCAAGGCGGTGACGCAACTCAATCAAATTTTGATGCTCAATATGGAGGAGCGGCTCTCGGCCAAAGAGATGCCCCCCATTCGTGAAATCAATGAGCGATTTTCTGAAAAAGCCGGCATGCTGGAGGTCACTCGCGAAGACCTCTACCAAGTCAACCCGCATGCCATTTTGGAGACCTTTTACCTCTATCAAACCACGCTGGGCATCAAAGGCTTGTCCACCAAGACGCTCAGAGCACTCTACAACGCGCGTGGCGTGATGGGGTCCGCGTTTCGCAAAGATCCGGTCAACCGCTCGATGTTTCTCAACATTTTGAAGCAACCCCAAGGCATCACCCACGCCATGCGTTTGATGAATCAAACCTCGGTCTTGGGTCGCTATCTGTGGGTATTTCGTCGCATCGTGGGTCAGATGCAGCATGACCTATTTCACGTGTACACGGTGGACCAGCACATTTTGATGGTCTTGCGAAATGTGCGTCGTTTTTTGATCCCTGAGCACGCCCACGAGTACCCGTTTTGCTCACAATTGGCGGCGAGTTTTGACAAACCCTGGGTGATATATGTGGCGGCTTTGTTTCACGACATTGCCAAAGGCCGCGGCGGGGACCACTCCTTGTTGGGGAAAGCCGAAGTGAGACGGTTTTGTAAAGACCACGGTATCGATCCCGAAGACTGTGAACTCATGGTGTTTTTGGTCGCTGAGCATTTGAGCATGAGCCACATTGCCCAAAAGCAAGACATGAGTGACCCCCAAGTGATTCAAGACTTCGCTCGTCGCGTGAAAAACGAGCGCTACCTCACGGCCTTGTACTTGTTGACCGTTGCCGATATCCGCGGCACTTCCCCCAAGGTGTGGAATGCTTGGAAAGGAAAACTGCTGGAAGATTTGTACCGCAGCACCTTGAGAGTTTTGGGCGGACGAGCACCTGACGCCAGTGCCTTGGTGGAAGCCAGAAAGCTCGAAGCGCTCAGCATGCTCGCTTTGTATGCCATGCCCAGCAACGCCCATGAGGCGCTTTGGAAAACCCTGGACGTGAGTTACTTCATGCGCCACGAGGCGAGCGATATCGCTTGGCACACGCGTCAATTGAGCCGCGACTTGAGCCGCGATCACGACACCCCCACGCACCACAAAACGGTTGTGCGTGCGCGCTTGTCCAGTGTCGGCGAGGGCCTGCAGTTGATGGTCTACACCCAAGACCAACCCGACCTTTTTGCCCGAATTTGTGGCTACTTTGACCAATATGGCTTCAGTATTTTGGATGCCAAGATTCACACCGCATTGAATGGTTTTGCCATCGACACGTTCCAAGTCGTCTCCGAGCGTCTTGAAGAGCACACGCGCGAGTGGATTCACCTTTTAGAACATGACTTGAAGCAAACCTTGCTCGATACCCCACCATTGCCCAAGACCAGCAAAGGCCGTGTGTCTCGTCGGGTCAAGAGTTTTCCGATCCGCCCACGCGTGACCTTGTCTCCTGACGAAAAAGCGCAACGCTGGCTCCTCAATATTTCAGCGAGTGACAAAACGGGGCTGCTCTACAGTGTGGCCTTGGTGCTGGCCAAGCACAAGATCAACTTGTTGCTCGCCAAGGTGAGCACCTTGGGTGAGCGGGTGGAAGATACCTTCTTGATTGATGGTGCTGCGCTTCAAGAAAACAAGATTCAAATTGAAGTTGAAACCGAGCTTCTTGAGGCCTTGAGCTGATTGCTGTTGAATTCAAAGGCAGCAAGCCAGGGCGGCCCCCTTGGCTTGAGGGTTCAAATCGCGTTGTCCAAGGCCCAGCGCTGGGCTCACGCCAGGGTGTTGATGTTGGCGCCAACACCCAAGAGGGCGTACAAATTGTCACTCTTGCCGCCCGCATCGGCCGTGTCTTGGGCGTTGATGGCATTCAACAGAGAGGTGCTGTGAGCAGTGTTCAAGGAACTCAAGAGTCCCGCAGGTGTGAGGCTCATGCTGGACTTGCCGGAATTTGAACGACCTGACTGGCTGGAAGATGCGCCACTTGAGACCGATACGCCGCTTTGGCCCCCCGACGAGTTCGAGCTTGCGCTCGATGAACCAGCGCTGCTCGCCACGGGCATGCCAGACGCCCCATGCATGCTCGCTGCCAGATTTTGGGCCGTCGCCAAGTCCCCTTTTTGCAGTGCAGCACCCAGTTGACCAAAAACCGAGTTCGCATTGAGCAAGGCAGAGTTGCTACTTTGACCCCCTGTAAAGTTCCTATAGGCTTTGAGCGCACCTGCCAAATCGCCATTTTGTAGGCTGGTGAACATCGCTTTGGCCGCTTGATTTTTGGTGGGCGCGGACGACAGCGCGCCCAGCACGTTCTTGCTCGCGGCATTGAGGTTTAAACTCATGGTGAAATCCTTCTTTGAGTGACCTGTCCCAACACCCAGACGCTCCAGTGGGCCGGCTTGAGTCCAAGACCAGACCATGCTAGAAGCCATGTCTGGTCTTCAATCGGCGATGCAAGGGCCATTGAGCGGCCAATGAGTGGCCAATGAGCGGCCATTGACCGGCAATTCATCGCCAATTCAACCGCCAACTGCTGAGTTTTGGGGCTTTCAAGGATGACAGCAATCGCCATGCCAGCTAGGCTCAGGCTCAGCCGATCGTGCGATCAATAGCCGGCTTTGGCGTGAGGTCTTTGATGGGCAAAGAGTCCTGCCGTTTTGGCGCCTTGCTGACGAAAACGCTCTCGTCGTGCCACTTTGGGGTCAACGAGCAAGGCTCGGGTGAGCTCAACGCGATCCCCCACTTGAAGCTCGTGGCTCAAGGCTTGGGGCTGGCCCCAGACACTGATGAACAACTGCCTGGACTCAAGTCCCTGCAACACCAGTTGCTCCAAGGCCATCAGACTGCCCTGGACGGGGTCCATGGGGATGAATTCCTGCAGTCCCAAGGCATGGAGCACAGGGCCAAGGCATGGGAGGGGTTCTTGGGATGGGGGCTGATCACGGGTGGGGTCAAGGGTGAGTGCGCGCATGACAGCACTCAAGAGTCTCTCTTGGGGCAAAAACACCAGTTCCAACTCGACGACAGTCCTCCTTGAAGGACAAAGCAGCACTTGAATGGAGGAGCCGCCTGGGAGGGGGTGCAAGGGAGGTGAGGTCATCAAGGCGTCAGAAGTGGGTTGCACGTGAAGGCATTAAAAGGCAATAAAAGGCAATAAAAGGCATCGCAGGCTCATCGTTCAAAAGTCCTGTGACCATGGCCTCAAGAAGCAATATAGACTTGTTCTGCGCGCTTGACAAAGGCATCGACCAAGCTGCTGGCGATTTTGTCAAACAAGGGGCCGACCAATCCCCCAAAGACATTGTCAAAGTGGTAGTGCAAATTGAGTTCAATGCGGCAAGCCCGTTGACCCTCAAGGGCGTGAAAATCCCACACGCCGGAGAGATGCTTGAAGGGCCCTTGAACCAACTCAAGGCGGACTTGTTCATTGAGCATATGGGCATTGCGGGTGGTGAAGGACTTTTTAAAGCCCCCAATGGACATGCCAATTTGAGCGGTCACGCCATCGGCATGCGTCTCCAAGATGCTGCCCTTGTCGCACCAAGGCAAGAATTGGGGGTAACTCTCGACATCGGTGACCAAGTCATACATTTCTTGAGCACTGAACCAAATGAGAACGGATTTATGAATGGTTTTCATCAAAAGATCTGGGAAAACGGCTCGCCAATGAAGTGACGGCTCAAAAAAATCTCACGAAAATGGCGACCAGCAGACCCCAACGACTGATCCCCGCAAAAAGAGCTCGCTGAGACAACGAGTCCAAGCGCTTTGTGCTTTAAACTCAAAGATCTTCTTGGTGAGAACCCTCCTGCACTAGAAGCTTGGCGCTCAAGTGCATCAAGATACCCACTCCTTCAAACCCCCTATTGTAGAGTTTTCATCAAAGCGCGTCAGTTTTATATCCCATGAGCACCAAACCCGCCACCCCGGCACGCATTGCCGACAACAAAAAGGCCATCTTCAATTACTTCATTGAAGAGCGCTTTGAGACTGGCATGGTCTTGCACGGTTGGGAGGTCAAAGCGGTCAGGGACGGTCGGGTTCAACTCACCGATGGTTATGTCGTGATCCGAGAAGGCGAGCTCTTTGTGATCGGTTGTCAGATCAACCCGACCCGCACCACTTCCACGCATGTTGTCGCTTTGCCAGATCGGACCAAAAAGCTGTTGCTGCACAAAGCGGAAATTCAACGCCTGGTGGGCAAAGTCGAGCAAAAGGGCTACACCTTGGTGCCTTTGAACATGCACTGGAAAAATGGCAAAATCAAGCTTGAAATTGCGCTGGCCAAAGGCAAGGCCGAGCATGATAAGCGTGACACCATCAAGGACCGAGAAGGCAAGCGCGAGGTCGAACGTGCCATGAAGCACAAGAGCCGATAGGGTCTTTGCTTCTCGCCCATCCAAGACCAGCAATCCACACGCTCTGGGCGCAAAAGCATCAGCAGCATCCAAGCGTCATCCAAGCGCTTGCATTTCCCCTTCAAGTCACGCCTGACCCGCATGGCGCAATCGATGAGGGTGACCACCAAAATGGTGCAATCGCTCCATTTTTGAGAGCATTTGTGAAGATTACGCGCTCGGCGAGCTCGGCCCAGATGGACACTTTCGAGTGCATTTTTTCCTGGGGTGCATCAGCCCAGAAAGATTTACTCAAATGTATGGCGTCGATGGGTGTGAATCCTTCGTAAAAAGAAACTTTCAAGATTACAATGGGAGGTTGAATTCTTCTTGTTTTATTCTTGCCACTTATTGTCCAGTTTTTGATTTCGTATGATTGCCTTTTCCTCTTTGCAGCAAAAAGTTGACGACTGGATGCATCAACACGTGGTTCAGCACACCATTGTTTTTCTCATCATTTTGAATGCGGCGTTGCTGGGCATGGAGACCGAGCCCGAGATCATGGCTCAATATGGTGGAATCATTGGCTGGTTTGATCACTGCTTGTTGGTGATTTTTGTCATTGAAACCTTGTTGATGATTTTTGCAAAAGGCAAGAGTTATTGGACCGACCCTTGGTGTTTGTTTGACTTTGTGGTGATCGCCATTGCGGTCATGCCCTCGACGGGGGATTTGTACCTGTTGCGACCCTTGCGAATTTTGCGGGTTTTGCGACTCATCAACCGAGTCGAGAGTATGAAGCGGGTGGTCTCTGGCTTACTGAGCTCACTGTCGAGTTTGGGCTCGGTGGTGGGACTGCTTTTGATTGTCTTTTATGTCTTTGCGGTGATCTCAACGAATCTTTTTGGCGGAGTTTTTCCGGATTTGTTTGGCTCCTTGGGGCACAGTTTTTTCACCCTCTTTCAAGTCATGACTTTGGAGAGTTGGTCTGAAGGGATTGCTCGTCCGATCATGGAGAAATTCCCCTTCGCTTGGGTCTTTTTTATATTCTTCATCTTGATCTCTACGTTTGTAGTGGTCAATTTATTCATTGCGGTGATCGTGGACTCATTTGCTTCGTTGAAGGATGAACCCTCGAGTGATGTGAGTCAACACGATATTGTGATCAAACGCGATGAATTCATGGCTTTTCAAAAAGAGGTCCAGGAGTTGAAAGAAATGATTCGAAACCTCCATCGTCCCTCCTCATGAGCCTTGGCTTAAAGAGTTTGTTGTTCAGCGCTGCGCCGCCCCATTTGTTTTTTCTTCACGTCTCCATCCAACTTCACGCTTTTACACAATGATCAACATCGCACCCCTGCAAGAAAAAGTTCAAAATTTCATCAACCATCACGTGGTCCAAATGACCATTGTGACCTTGATTTTGTTGAATGCCATTTTGCTGGGTACTGAGACCAGTGCCGACATCATGGACCGTTTTGGTGAGGAAATCTCGATCGTCGATCACACCATTTTGATGATTTTTATTTGCGAGACCTTGTTGCTGATCTTTTGCAAAGGCAAGAGCTACTGGACCGATCCGTGGTGCCTATTTGACTTTATCGTGATTGCCATCGCCATTGTGCCTGCCACCGAGTCTTTGTCAGTGCTTCGTGCTCTTCGGGTGTTGAGGGTCTTGAGATTGATCAACAAAGTTCAAAGTATGAAGCGTGTGGTGGCGGGTCTTTTGGGATCCTTGGCCAGTTTGGGCTCGGTGATGGGCTTGTTGCTCATTGTGTTTTATGTCTCGGCCGTGATCACAACCAATGTGTTTGGTGGGACCTTCCCGGATCTGTTTGGCAACATCGGGAGCTCCTTTTTCACCCTCTTTCAAGTCATGACCTTGGAGAGTTGGTCCGATGGCATCGCACGTCCCATCATGGAAAAGTTTCCCTATGCCTGGATCTTTTTTATTCTCTTTATTTTGATTGCCACCTTTGTGGTGCTGAACTTGTTTGTGGCCGTGATCGTTGACTCATTTGCCAGTATCACCGACCATGATGAGGAAAATGCCGATGAAAGCACATCCTTTCAAACTCGGGTGTTGAAAAACATCAAGGAGCAAGGCAATGAGATGCAAGACATTAAAGGGCAACTCGCCGAGCTCAAAGAGTTGATGCTCAATGCCAAGGACAAAACCTGATGTTGGGGGCTGCTCATGGACTCATGGACTCATGGACTCATGGGCTCCTGGGCTCCTGGGTGTTCGAGTCCCAAATAAGGCCAGCCTAGCCTAGCCTAGCCT
>CAIMTJ010000033.1 GCA_903844385.1 uncultured Burkholderiales bacterium | reverse complement strand
GTTGTAGTTGGCTCAGGCGCACGCCTAGAACGCACTTTGACGCTGACCTGGGAAGAACCCAAAGACAAGAGTCAAGAGTCAAGAGTCAAGAGTCAAGAAATCCCGCTCAAGGGCTTACTTGGCACCCCATGGTTTCTATTCAGAGCGGGGCGTCCCATTGCAATTGCTAGCCATCATTGGCTCGCTTTTTCGGCTCGCTTTTCGGCTCGCTTGACCAGGTCCACCCCGAACTTCAAGCCGCAAAAACGACAAGTTTCTTGGCTGATGGCCAGCGGCCATCAGCACGGTCCCTGATGCGCTTGGGCGCTGGGTGAAGAACTTAGAACTTGTAGCCCACACGAAGGACATACTCGGTGGGATTGATGGTCAAGGTCCCTGTGGTGGTGGTGCCCGTGCCCACAAAAGTGGCATTGGTCTTCAAGGGCACATAACTCACAGAACCATTGATCGACCACTTGTCATCCAAACGGTAGATGGCCCCCAAGGTGTAGAGCGGTGCCACGCTGGAGCTCAGAGAAGCTGAAGTTCCACCGAGTCCATTGACCAAAGCGTCCGAGGTGTTGACACCCACCGAATTGAACGAGGCGGTGGTCAAGCCCAAGCCCAGATAAGGTCTCAACATATCTTGGGGAGTTTGGAAAAAGTATTTGCCCACAAATGACGGGTACAGCGCCTTGGCTGAGGCGGCACCAGGATGCGCACCCGAAGTGAGTTGAACATCCACTGTCATTTTGGGAGGAACGCCGATCGTGGCCTCCATCCCAATGTTGTTGGTGAACATGTACAAAAGACCCAGGGTCTGTGTTGTGGTTTTGGCAATCGAGGCGCTGGCGCCTTTGAGGGCTGGGGTGAAGGCGGGTGCAGCAGGTCCCACTGAGGTCATTGGACTGATGGAGGCACTGGGGTTGATGGAGGCCATGCCCACATTCAAAATCCAGTCACCGGCACTTTGCGCTTGTGCAGCTGTGACAGCGGCCAAACTCAAGAAAAGGGTGAGTGCGCTGCGCGCGAAGTGGCGGTTGGCCATGGGTGATGTTTTCATTCGATACTCCTTTTTTAGCACCGCATATTATCAGACGCACCCACGCCAAGGGACCATTTGAAGAGGGGGTTTTTACTAGGGCGGGCCTGATTGGGTGAAAAAAAGCCTGAGCGAGCAGCAAGTCGGCTTGCCGTGAAGGCCACTTTGTCGCTCACCACTGCTCAGCAGTGCACGCGCTCGCCCAGAGTTCACCCCATACAATGTGGGACGTGGCCCTCGAGCCCAAGGCGCACAGGCCTCTTGCAGGCCTCTAGCAGGCTTCAACGGCTCAGCGCTCGCGCGCGACCGCCTCGCCCAGCACACGCGCCAACATCACTCGTGGCCCACAGCCACATCTTCGCACCTCATCATGGCCCAATATCTGGAACTGCATCCCACCCATCCACAAGAGAGGTTGTTAAAAACCGCTTGTGATTTGATGCAAAAAGGAGAGGTCTTGGTCATGCCCACCGACTCTTCCTATGCCTTGATGTGTCAGCTCTCGGACCCAGGGGCCGTGCAACAAATGCGACGCATCAAGGGTATCGATGACCACCATTTGCTCACCTTGATGTGCCAGGATTTGAGTCAACTCTCGCTCTACGCCAAAGTGGACAATCGGCAATTTCGGCTCTTGAAGTCCGCAACACCTGGGCCGTACACCTTCATCTTGGAAGCCACCAAAGAGGTGCCCAAACGGGTGTGCAGTCCCAAGCGCAAAACCATTGGTCTTCGGGTCCCCGATCATGCAGCGCTGCAACTGCTGCTGCGCTTACACGGGCACGCCATACTCAGCACGACCCTGAGCCTGCCGGGCAGTGACGCGGTCTTGAGTGACCCCCAAGAGATTCGTGAACGGCTTGAGCACCAAGTCGGCGCCATCGTTCAAGCGGGCGCGGTGGCAAGCCAACCCACCACCGTTCTTGACCTCACCCCCATGGACAAGGGATTTGCACCCACTGTGATTCGGCAAGGGCGGGGCTCCTTGGAACTTTTTGGAATTTCATAATGCGATATTTTTTCCCGTTAATGAGGTAAAAAGGGCTTAATTTACGTGTGTTTTTCCCCGATTAGGTGTAACTTTTAATTACAAATAGGGGTGTTCAATGTCACAATTGACGTGTGGATATCAACGCACTCGTTCAAACCGTCTCAATTTTTGCCTTGCCCGTTTTGTTTGCAATCACTTTGCACGAAGCAGCGCACGGCTATGCGGCGCGCTATTTTGGCGACAACACCGCCTGGGCCTTGGGACGAGTCACCTTCAACCCGATGAACCACATCGATCCCGTGGGCACGATCGTCATGCCACTGCTGCTTTATTTCGCCACCAGCGGCGCCTTGTTGTTTGGCTACGCCAAACCCGTTCCAGTGCGCTTTGGCAATTTGCGCCACCCCAAGCGTGACATGATTTGGGTGGCCTTGGCCGGGCCAGCCGTCAATTTTTTACAAGCGCTGGCTTGGTTTTTGATGCTTTACGCCATGAATGCATTGGGGATCACTGAGCCCTTTTTGGTCAGCATGGCGCAAGCCGGCGTCTTGGTCAATGTGGTGATGTTTGTCTTCAATTTGTTTCCCCTGCCGCCCTTGGACGGCGGGCGCATCGTGGTGGGCTTGTTGCCCATGCGCCAAGCCATGGCGTACTCGCGCATTGAGCCTTATGGATTTTTCATCGTCATGTTTTTGGCATGGCAAGGCACCATCTCAACGTATTGGATACACCCTTTGATGAATTTGACGTATGCAGTCTTGTCTTGGTTGCTCAGTCCCTTGGACCACTTTTTATTTGTGAATGTATGAAAGAACGAGTTTTATCCGGTATGCGCCCCACCGGCGCCTTGCATCTGGGGCACTACCATGGCGCCTTAAAGAACTGGGTGCGCCTGCAGTCGAGCATGGATTGCTACTTCTTTGTGGCCGACTGGCACGCACTCACCACGCACTACGAGAGCCGCGAGGTGATCGAAAAAAACGTTTATGAAATGGTGATCGACTGGCTGGCCGCTGGGCTCGACCCTGATCAATGCACACTCTTTTTACAAAGTCGAATTCCCGAGCACGCTGAGCTCTTTACCTTGTTGGCCATGGGCACGCCCTTGGGCTGGCTCGAGCGCGTGCCCACCTACAAAGACCAACAAGAAAAACTCAAAGACAAAGACCTCTCGACCTATGGTTTTTTAGGCTACCCCTTGCTGCAAGCGGCCGACATCTTGATCTACAAGGCCAAATACGTGCCTGTGGGTGAAGACCAAGCCTCGCATGTGGAGCTCACCCGGGAGGCGGCCCGACGCTTTAATCACCTGTATGGCCGAGAAGTCAATTTCGAAGACAAGCTCGCGCTCACGTTTGCCAAACTCTTGCCCGAAGAGGTCAAACGCTTTGAGAAGTCCAGAAAAAAATTCCAAGAAACCGGCGACTTGAAGTCACTCGACGGCGCCACGGGGTTTGTCAACAACGATCCTCGCTTGGAGGTGTCCGATCGCGAGCGCTTGCTGGGCTACTTCAAAGGCACGGGCTCGAGCATCCTGCCCGAGCCCCAGGTGCTGCTCACGCAAGCGAGCAAACTGCCCGGGCTCGACGGCGCCAAGATGAGCAAAAGCTACAACAACGCCATCGCCATCCGCGAAGACCGCGCAACACTGGAGAGCAAGGTGCGCAAAATGCCCACCGACCCCGCCCGCATCAAGCGCGATGACCCCGGCAAGCCTGAGCGCTGCACCGTGTGGCAGTTTCACCAAATTTATTCCAACGAAACCACCCAAGCCTGGGTGCAAGACGGCTGCACCAGCGCGCGCATCGGTTGCCTCGACTGCAAGCAACCCATCATTGAAGCCATTTTGCACGAGCAGCAACCCATGCTCGAGCGCGCTCAGCGCTACATCCAAGAACCCCGATTGGTTCGCGATATCATTGACGCTGGCACAGAAAGAGCCCGCATCACAGCTCGCGAGACCATGAACGACGTGCGTCAGGCCATGGGCCTCAATTACTAAGCAGGAAGCCAAATCATGAGTTTATATGTCATCGATGATCACCCCTTGGTGCGCCAAGCCCTGGGCATGTTGTTGCGCCGTATCAAACCCGCCTCCAAAGTGGTGGAGCTCGAGAAGTTGAGCGAGCTGCAAGCAGCCATCATCAAAAACGGCGCGCCCCAACTCTTTGTGTTGGACCTCCTCTTGCCCGGCGTGAAGGGAGCCAACGCCATCTCCGACATCAAAGGCTTGTATGCCGAGGTGCCCCTGGTGGTGATTTCAGCCATGCCTGCTGGCGAAGCCGAGGAAACTTGCCTGGAGGCGGGGGCAGATCTCTATATTGAAAAATCCATGGCCGCCAACGACATCAGCAGCGCCATTGCGGGCCTCTTTGTTGAAGAAAAAACCAACAGCGAAGAAGATGATGAAGACTTGCCCATTGCACCGGGCAGCGACACCAAGCTCTCCAAGCGACAAAAGCAATTGATTTTGATGCTCGACCGTGGACTCTCTAACCGTGACATTGCAGCGGAGTTGAGCATCAGCGAGCACACCGTCAAAGTGCATCTGTGGCGACTCTTTAGACGCCTGGGGGTAAAGAGTCGCACCCAAACCTTGCACTTCGCCCGCATGCACGGGTTTTTGATGAGCTAAAACGCCCCGAGCGCGCACTGTGAGTGGGGCCTGGCACAAGAGCAGTGTCGGGCGAACTCGCTCGTGGCTAGAGGCCCTGAGTTGTCGAGACGACTCGTGAGGCTCGCCTGTTCAAAACTGCGCGAACGTGACTGCTTCTTTGCGCCTCACAGCGTGCGCCATGGGTGCCCATTCTCCCGAAAGCGATGGCGCTTGGATGACACAAGACAGTGCGCAAGTGCAGGGCAGCAAGCGGTGAGAGCAGCACCACAGCGCCACCATCCAAAACCCCATGGTCTTTTTTCTCAAACCGTGGGGCGACTGTCCTTGCTTGGCGGACTTGGACTTCATGCTCACGCTCCCCCCCGCCGCACCCCAGAGCGCGAGCGCAACGCTCAGGGTTTGTAGAGGCCTTGAATCTGAAGCTCCACACCCTTGGCGCCAAGTTTGACAGGACTCACCGTCACCCCCAAGTCTGTGGGCTGGGCCATGGCCTGGCCCGATTTGGAAATGCGCGCGTGCACATTCAATGTCGAAAAAAGTGAGATGCGCCGCTCAGGACTCATGGCCGAGCTGTCATTGAGCTCAAACGCCATGGGCAAGGCGCTCACTTGCGTCTTGATGATGGCCACCGGCATGCGTGGACCTTCGGTTTGGGTGGCGTAGATGAACACCGTGTCGGTGGGTGAGACTTGCGCCAACAGCGCCGGGGTCAAACTCACCCGACCCGAAATGGCGCCACTGACACCGCTTGCAAGAGCGGGCCCAGCAGCAGCAGTGGGCTTGGGGTTGCCTGGCGGGGTCGGCACGGACAGGCCGGCGCGCTGGGCGGCCATGGCAATCACTTGATCGAGGGTTTGCGCCTGGGGCGCTTGGTTGTCCATGCCTTTCCTCACCCGAGTCCAGCGCTGTAGCGCCAGTTTGAATTGCCCTTGCGCAAAGGCAGCACTGCCCGCGAGCAGCAAGGCGTTGGCTTGGTCGGGGTCGGCTTTCAAGACGGTGTCGATGATTTGCTGGGGCTCACCTTCAAACTGGCCTTGCTGCTTTAAGGCGAGCACCTCGGCGCGCTCGATCAACACGTCGGTGTTTTGGCTGAGCGCCAAACTGCGCTTGAACGCCTCATTGGCCTCATCGTAATGCTCACGGGTGCGCTGCACGCGAGCGAGCATGAGCCAGTCATCCGCGCTGTTGGGCTCCTTTTTCAAGCGCGCATTCAAATCATTGACCATGGCGCTCAAATCCTCTGCGCTCGCGCCATGGCCTTGCTGCATGGCGCTCTCGTCGGCTGAGCCTGCACTTGAGGCCATCAACGCATCCGGCTCACCCAACGTGGCGTAGAGCGTGAGCGAGGACAAGATCAAAAAACTGGTCAAACCCACACTCCACCAAAACGAAAGGCTGCGCTGCAGCCACAGGCTCGCTGTCACTGTAGCAGTGCTTGCGGGCTTGGCAGAATTCGCCGCCGTCGGCGCCACTTGGGCGGGTGCCACCCCCAGCCCTTGAGTGTCTTCGAGTAAACGTCTGGCCAGCTCATCGTGGGCATGGGCAAAATCATCCTCACTCAAGAGACCCGCGTCTCGCTCGCTTTCAAGCTCGCGCAACTGCGCACGAAAGATCTGCGCTTGCGCCAAGAGCGTTTGTCGCGCGTCTTGCGCCATCGGTTGATCCGGTGCTTCAGACCCCTGGTGCGGGTTCTCGCTCGAAACACCTGGGGCGCCATCTGGGTGAGTGGGGGTGTGAAGTTCACCCGACACGCCTTGGGCCTGCGACAGACCTTGGCGCATCGACCTCGCCAACACCGCCACCACCCCCAGCACCAGCCCCAAGGCCAGCAGGAAAAAAATAAAATTAGAGACCACGACCATCCTTCATCAAAACTGCCAAGCGCGCGCGCTCCTCCTCGCTCAAGGGCTGGGCTCCCCCTTGGGCGCGAGTGGATTGACCCCGCTTCAAATACACCACCAAGCCCAACAACCCCAGCAGCATGGCCACCATCGGTCCAAACCACAGCACCCAGGTGAGTGGTTTGACCTGAGGACGATACAAAACAAAGTCGCCATAACGCGCGACCAAATAGGTTTTGATTTCATCATCGCTTTTGCCCTGCTTGATCAGGGTGCGCACCTCACGCCGCAAATCCTCGGCCAAATCGGCCCGAGACGACGCGAGCGACTCGTTTTGACAAACCAAGCAGCGCAGCTCTTGTGCGATGTCGACCATGCGCTGCTCGAGCACCGGGTCCTCGGCCAGCGCCTGAGCCTGCCCCGCATGGACTGAGGTGATCAGGCCACACCAACACATCAAAACCAATAGGAACACCTCGAGCGTGCCGTGAAAGCGCTCACCCAGCGAAACCCGCGCTGAGGGCTGCACCTGACCTATCGCTTGCTCAGGCACCGGGGGGGCCGCTCTCATGACAGCTGCCCCGTCCATGGCGCTGGGTGCAGCCAGGCGTGCTGAATGCGTGCGCTGGGTGTGGCAGAGGTGGGCATCCATGTTCAAGATCCTTTTTGCAATGCGCGCGCCAACGGCAGCACCTCATTGGCCAAGAGCTCAGAGCTCATGGGGCCAATGTGCTTGTAGCGAATCACACCGTCGGCGTCAATCAAATAGGTCTCGGGCACGCCATAGACCCCATAATCAATGCCGACCTTGCCATCCAAATCCAAGACACTGAGCTGATAGGGGTCGCCGTGACGAGCCAACCACACCCGCGAGCGCAATCTGGCCAGCGTCAATTTGGCCTCCAAACTCAAGGGTGCTTTTTCTTCATCCTGGGGCTGAATTTCTTTGTAACTCAAACCAACAATCGGTAGCCCCGAGCTTTTGGCAAAGGCCACCAGCACCGGGTGTTCGGCTTGGCACGCCACGCACCAAGTGGCCCACACATTGAACATCCACACGCGGCCGTGATAATCCTGGGGGGTGAAGTGCTGGTCACTCGTGAGCGTTGGCAACTCAAAAGTTGGCGCTGCTTGGTTGATCAAGGGAGAGGGAATCTCGTGCGGATCGTGGCGCAGTCCCAGAGCCAAAAAAACAAGCAGGCCCACAAAGAGCATCAAGGGAATGAGGTAGTAGCGTCTTTTCATCAGGGTCTCCTGTGCCGGTTCAAGCGTGAGCGCCCTGGGCTGAAGGCACACCCTCTGAAACCTGCGCCGTTTGCCCACGGTAGCGTCGGTCCAATGCGGCTAAAAACCCCCCCAGCACCATCACCAACACACCCACCCACAACCACGGCACAAAGGGTTTGTAGTAAACGCGCATGCTCCACTGCGGGGTGTCGCCCGGCAACGCATCGCCCAAGGACACATACAAATCTTGCAAAAAACCCGAGTCAATGGCCGCCTCCGTCATGGGCATGGCAGACGAGTAATAGCGGCGCTTTTCTGGCAGCATCACCTTCACTTCTTGACCATTTTTGAGCACCTGCACGCGTGCGCGCACCGCCTGGTAGTTGGGGCCTTTCACCTCTTGCAATCCCAGCAGGCGAAAGGTGTAGGCCTGGATTTGAACCTCATCGCCCACCCCCATGCGCACATCGCGCTCGACCTCAAAAGACCTCACGCCCGTCACCCCCATCACAATGATGGCCAACCCCAAATGCGCGAGTTGCATGCCCCAAAAGGAGCCGCCAATGCGGCCTGGGCGTTTCATTCGAAGCACCATTTGCTGCACGCCCGCCAAGGCCACCCAGGCGCCCAACCAAAAACCGGCCAACGCTGACAAAGACCAACTCCCAATCGTCCAGCACAGCAATGCTGCCGCCACGCAAGCGCCCAAACCAGGCCAGATCAAGTCGGGCAAGATGTCCACCAGCTTGGCCTCACGCCAACGCAGCAAGGGGCCTGGCACCATGATAAAAATCAAGGGCACCATGATGGGCGCAAACACCACGTTGAAGTAAGGCGGGCCCACCGAGAGTTTGCCCGCCCCCAGCGCATCAATCACCAACGGGTACAAGGTCCCCAAAAGAACGGCCAAGGTGGCCACGCACATGAGAATGCTGTTGGCCAATAAAAACGTCTCGCGCGAGACCAAATTGACCCAGGCGCCCTCGCTCACTTGCGGCGCTCGCCAGGCAAACAAGGAGAGGGAGCTGCCCACCACCAAGGCCAAAAACACCAAAATAAAAATACCCCGCGCCGGGTCTGAGGCAAATGCATGCACCGAGGTGAGCACCCCTGACCTCACTAAAAAAGTACCGAGCAATGACAAAGAAAAAGCAGCAATGGCCAACAGCACCGTCCACGCTTTGAAGGTGCCGCGTTTCTCCGTCACCATCAAGGAATGGATCAAGGCCGTGCCCACCAACCACGGCATCAAAGAGGCATTCTCCACCGGGTCCCAAAACCACCAACCGCCCCAGCCGAGTTCATAGTAAGCCCACCATGAACCCAAACCAATCCCCAGGCTTAAAAACGTCCAAGCAATCACCGTCCACGGCCTGGACCACCGAGCCCAAGCAGCGTCCAGCCGCCCCGCCAGCAAAGCCGCAATGGCAAATGCAAAAGCGACCGACATGCCGACATAACCCATGTAGAGCATGGGCGGGTGGATCACCAGCCCCGGGTCTTGCAGCAATGGGTTCAAGTCATGACCCTCCAAGGCGGGCGGAAACACCCGCACAAAGGGGTCCGACGTGCTCAGGATAAAGCACAAAAATCCGGTGGAAATCAGTCCCATCACGCCCAACACGCGAGCGACCATGGTGAGGGGCAAAGAGCGCGAGAAAAACGCGACGGCGCTGGACCAAAATCCCAATAAAAAGACCCACAGCAACAAGGAGCCTTCGTGCCCGCCCCACAAGGCGGCAAACTGGTAGGCAGCAGGCAGCAAACTGTTGGAGTGCTCCACCACATATTGCACCGAAAAGTCGTTGTGTAAAAACGCCCACTCCAGGGTCAAAAAAGCAAAGCTCACCAAGCCCCATTGCAGCCACGTACAGGGACGAGCCAAGTGCAGCCAGCCCCAGCGAAGTGCGGGCGACAGCCAGGGCAGTCGAGCCGCCTGCAAGGTGCCCAACAGCGGCAGCACGCCCTGGAGCAAGGCCACCAGCAAGGCCAACATCAGGGCAAAGTGACCCAATTCAACTAGCATGTCAACTCCAAGGTGTTTTAAAGATGGCTTGAATGGAATGCGGAACTGCTCAAGGCTTCACGCTTTGGGCAGCACGCCGCTGTGCAGCCGCATCCATGGCGTGCTGCGCCTCTGGGGGCATGTAGTTTTCATCGTGCTTGGCCAGGACCTGGGAGGCCACAAAGCGCCCACTCGCGTCGAGCTCCCCTTGTGCCACCACGCCTCGTCCTTCTTTGAACAAATCGGGCAAGAGGCCAGTGAAACTCACGCTCACCTCCCGCTCATTATCGGTCACGGTGAACTCGTGGCTCAGTCCCACTTGCACCAAGGTGCCCGCTTTGACCATCCCACCGATGCGAAAGGCGCGTGCACGCGGCGCTTCACCGGCAAACACCTGGGTCGGCGTGAAGAAGAACACCAAATTGCTTTGAAAGGCGTTGAGCACCAAGGCTGTGACACAGGCCAAAAGAGCGAGGCCAACAGCGATGAGCGCGAATTTTTTTTGTCGTTTGGTCATGGTGTACTGTCGCTGCCAGAAGACTCAACTCGTGGGCCCAGACCTTGTGCGCTCAAATCAGGCGAGAGGGGGTGCGTCTGGCTTGGCGTCAACGTGGCGAGGGGTCGAGTCGAAGCACGCTGGGCTTGAAGGCTTTCATCGATTTGAATGGCGTCCCTCAAATTCCCCAACTCCTCCACCCAAGATTGGCGCGCTTGCCACACCTCCCCAAGGATCAACACGAGGGTCACCCCAAAGCTGCCCCACACATACAGCGCATAGCCCCCCATCTCCACAAACGCTTGCCAACTGCTCCAATGCATCATGCCACTCCCTTGGCGCCTTGCTCACTCACCCAGTCGCGCAGCCACTGGGTTTGGCGCTCGCGCAACAAAATCATCACCCGCACCCGGTAAAACACCACCGCCAGCGTATAAGCCCAAAACGACAAGGCCATGAGCAGCATGGCCCACAGCATCAACTTCGCCATCGATGGCGCTTGGCCCATGGTGATCGAAGATCCTTGGTGCAAGGTGTTCCACCACTTCACGGAAAAATAAATGATCGGCACATTCACCGACCCCACAATGGCGATCAAGGCCCCAGCGCGGTCGCCCTTTTTGGGGTCTTCGATGGCACTCGTCAAGGCCATGTAGCCCAGATAAAGAAAAAACAGCAACAACTCGGAGGTGAGCCTCGCATCCCACACCCACCAAGTGCCCCACATGGGCTTGCCCCACAAAGCACCACTCCAAAGCGAAATGAAGGCAAACATCGCCCCTGTGGGCGCCAAGGCCCGTGTCATGAGGGCTGAGAGTCGGGTGTTGAACACCAGCCCCATGATGCTCCAAAAAGCCATGGCCATGTAAATCACCATGGACATCCAAGAAGCCGGCACATGCACAAAAATAATGCGGTAGGCTTCCCCCTGCTGGGCATCCACGGGCGCGATCAACAATCCCCAATACAAGCCCCAAATTCCAAGCACACCCGCCACCCCCGCGCACCAGGGCCACAGCACAGCACTCAGGTGAAAGAAGTTTTGCGGCGCGGCGTAATAAAACCAGCGAGATGATCGGCTCTTACTCATGCAACGGTGGGGCCCCAAAAGGAATCAAAAAGTCTTGCCAAAACACAAAGGCGTAGTATGCCACTAGAGCGTGAAAGTGCGTCCCCATTCATTGCAGTGCCCTTAATCTAGCGCAACCTTTAGCGCTGCAGCGCAAGCAAAGGGGCTCAAAAACAGCGACACCAGCAGCATGGCCAAGAGCACCGAGACATGGGCAGCAACACCCAAACCTGCCGCTTGCGCCTCAATGGCACCCGCCCCAAACACCAACACCGGCACAAAAAGCGGTAGCACCAAGAGCGACAAGAGCACCCCACCCCCCCGCACACCCAGGGTCAACGCTGCGCCTATGGCGCCCAAACTGCTCAGCACCGGGGTGCCCAGCAGCAGCCCCAGCATCAAGGTGCCTTGTAAATCGGCGGGCAAATCAAACTGCAAGGACACCACGGGAGCGAGCAAGACCAAGGGCAAACCGCTCAAAATCCAATGCGCGGCGATTTTGGCGCACACCAGCGGCACCAAGCCCACTGGCGAGAGAGCCATTTGCTCCAAGCTGCCGTCTCGCCAATCGCCCTCAAAGAGCCTGGGCAAACCCAACAAGGTGCTCAAGAGCGCGCCAATCCACAAGACCCCTGGGGCGATGCGCTTTAACAAAGCCATCTCTGGCCCCATGGACAAGGGAAATAGGCTGGCCACCACGACCATGAAAAACAGACCCGTCAGCACCTCGGCTTTGTGACGGGCGGCCAGCGTGAGGTCACGCTTGATGAGGCTCCAAAATCCATTCATGTCTTGAGCCTGAGTGTCCAGCCTGGGCTGCCCCCCAAATCAACGCTTTGGTGAGAGGTGTAAATGAGCAATCCACCCGCGCGCAAATGCGCCTGCATGCCTGCACACAAGACCCCCAGACCTTGGGCGTCCAAGGCGACAAAGGGTTCGTCCAAAATCCAAATCTGGGCTTTCAGACTCATCAATTTGGCCAAGGCCACGCGTCTTTTTTGCCCCTGCGAGAGCACCCGCATGGGCAAGTGCTCTCGCCCCTTGAGACCCAAATGGCCCAAGGCCTCGAGGGCTTGGGGCTTGGCAAAGGGTTGCTGCGCCAAGTGCGCGGCCACCTTCAAATTCTCCAGCGCACTCAACTCCTCTTTGAGCCCCAACTGGTGGCCCAAATAGATCAAGGCGCGGTGGAATTCTTGCGGCTCATCGCGGATGTTTTGATGGCCCCACAGCACTTGGCCGGTGGCACAACGCGTCAGACCTGCGAGCATTCTAAGCAGTGTCGTCTTGCCCGAGCCGTTGTCCCCTTGCACTTGCAGCCATGCGCCCGCTGGCAACTCAAAGCCCACCTGCTCAAATAGCCACTGCTCGCCCTTTTGAGCGGACAGGCCTTGGGCCTCAAACAAGGCAGCCAGCGCACTCATGGTGCGTCTAGGCCAATGGAATCAACGGTGTCAAGGCAAGAGAGCATGAATGGGAGTTTAAACCATCCATTCAAGGCGTGACACTTCAATCCGCCTTGGCGCCCGAGGCCTTGACAATCGGGCCCCAACGCGTCAACTCATCGCGGTTCATTTGCGCCATTTGCTCTGGGCTCGTGCCCAGCACGATAAAGCCTTGTTCATTCATGCGGTGAACGTAGTCGGCAGACTTGGTCGCTTTGTTGACCTCGGCGGTGAGTTTGCTCAAAATCTCTTTGGGCAATCCCAACGGGGCCATCAGACCAAACCAAACGGACGCTTCGTAGCCGCTCACACCCGACTCGGCAATGGTGGGCAAGTCGGGCAAGGAAGGATCGCGCTTGGCGCCCGTCGTGGCAATGGCACGCAACTTGCCACTTTTAATGTGGGGCATGGAAGACGGAATGTTGTCAAACATCATCATCACTTGGCCACCCATCAAATCGGTGAGGGCGGGCGAGCTGCCCTTGTAAGGGATGTGCACCAAGTTCACCCCCGTCATGGACTTGAACATCTCCCCAGACATGTGGATGCTGGTGCCCGAGCCACTGGAGGCGAAATTCATCGCGCCAGGCTGCGCGCGGGCTTGGGCCAAGACGTCGGCCACGCTGTTGATTTTGAGCGAAGGGTGGACCACCAAGACGTTGTTCAAGGCCACCAAGACCGAGATCGGCTGCAAATCCCGACTGGGATCAAAACCCATCTTGTTGTACAAATAGGGGTTGATGGCTTGAATGGCCGAGCTCGTCATCAACAGGGTGTAGCCATCGGCTGGTGCCCGCACCACCTCTTGTGAACCAATGTTGCCCCCAGCGCCTGGGCGGTTGTCCACGGTCACCGGTGTGCCCATGCTTTTGCTGAATTCTTGTGCAATGGCACGCGAGCTGATGTCCACCGCCCCCCCTGCCGGAAACGGACAGACCAAGCGAATGGGCTTGACGGGATAGGTTTGGGCCACCGTCAGCGCTGGCGCCAGGCTCATGGCGTAGATGAGCGCAGCCAAACGGGCCTTGAGTTGACCCGGCTTCCAATTGAAGGGTATTTTCATCGTCGACTCCTTGTGCGAGTGCAGCGCTCAACCGAGGAATGCGCCGAAGACTCCCGACGCCTTCACACCCGCATCCCCCTGTTTGAGCACATGATGAGGCGATTGTGCGTTCAGACTCGCCTCACCACCCTAGAGTTAACCCCGAGTGAATAAGCGCTCTCATTCTCTCTTCACATCCCGTGCAAGGGATTGACACCCATCAAGTAGACATGTCCCCAGACCAAAAAGACCAAGTAGAGCAAGGTGGCCAGCGAGATCACCAATCCCGTGGCCGAGCTCGAGCTTGGCAAAGGGGGCTCAGGCGCAAGCCCCGCCTCTTCAAGCGCCTTGGCGGCCAAGCGGTCGCGTTTTCTGGCAAAGATAAAGGCCAACACGGCCCAGAGCAAAAACGCCCCAAACAGCACCACCTGGTGCAGCAAGCCATTGGCCAGCAAATGCGCCAGCGCCCAGGTCTTGACGCCCACGATCATGGGGTGGTGCAACTTGGGCTTGATCTGATTGCCCGGGAAATATGCCGCGAGTATAAAAATGAACGCCAACCACACCAAGAGAAACGCCCAGTGCTTCATCCCAGCCGGGGGCACCCACACCACCACAGGCACCAAACGCGCTTGCCCGTAGCCCACCACCACCAAGACGAGACCCGCCAAGGAAGCGAGCGAATAGCGGCCCTTAAAGCGGCGTTCACCCAACGCCTCAATCCAAGCAGCTCGCCTGCGTGGGGCCAAGAATTTGAGCGAATGCACGCCCAAAAAAATCACCAAACCCAAAATCAACACCCATAATTCCATGATTGCACACTCCTCAATGCTGTTTTAAAAGCGACGCCAAACCCGACTCGGGTTGAAACTGTCCATCAATGAACCACAAACGGGTGGGCCCGCGCAAGACTTGCTGCCCATTGGGATGGAGCTCGTCACCAGGAAAACACACGCCGCGTCGACCATCCACCTCCAGGGAGTGTGGCGCGATGGTGTGCGGCACACCGCTCTTGGCGTCTTGCCAAGCCTCACGGGCCGAGGCAAAGTGCTGCAGCTGCAGCAAGCTCATGAGCTGCGGAGCCGCCAACTCAATCTCCCCGCGGACATAGGCACCCAAGGCCGCTTGGGGCGTGAACCAAGCGCTGTGGGTGGTCTCAATGTGATCGTGTGCGGCTTCTTCGAAGTCGGGCAACAAGCCCAAAAAAAACCGCGCATCAAAGCGCTGTGCACTCACGGTGGGGCGCTGTGGCGTGATCCAACGAGACCATGGCACCAGGGCCTGGGTGTCGAGCTGCAAGGCCAAACGCTCCAAACTGGCCAAAAACCCCACACCGGTTTGGGTCAAGCCGCGCAATTGAAGTTTGCGCTCGGACAGCTCTGGCTGCACGGCCAAAGCACGCTCTCGCGGCTTGATCCACAACACCCCGCACTCCTCGTAAGCTTCTCTCAAAGCCGCCACAAAAAGCGCCGCACCCACCGCTTGGGGCGTTTGCTCTTCGACCAATTGGGCGTGAAGTTCAGACGCGGGTTGATCCAACAAGCCGCGCGAGAGTGCGCTCAGGTCTTCGGGGTCGAGCTTGCCACCGGGAAACACATAGGCGCCACCGAAAACCTTGGAGGCTGCATGGCGTTTCAACAAAAAGACCTCTAAGGTATGATCAAGAGACCCAGTTTCTCGGTCTCTGAGCAACACCAAGCTCGCAGCATCCTTCAAGGGCTGGGAGACAGTTTCAACATTTAATTGCATCGCCGTATTTTGGCATGATTTCTCTGCCTTCGATGGCGGCTTGTTCGACATCAAGTGGTCATGCTTTTTGTCTAAACTGAGGCCCCGTTCTTAAAGGCTCCTTCACCCGACACCGACACCGACACCGACGCCAGACGTCCCTCTTTGAGACCCATGCCCACTACACCCATCCAAACGCTCGACCAAGAGGCCACCTCCATCCCCGAAGGCGTGCCAACTCCCGCTGGGCCGGCCAAGCCCTCGGCCTCGGGCCTCTTGGGGCTCATGCCCTTCATTCGACCCTACCGGCTGCAAGTGGGACTGGCGGGACTTTTTTTGGTCCTGGCCGCGGCCACCACCTTGATGTTTCCCTACGCCTTAAAGCAACTCATTGACCAAGGCTTGGGGGCACATGCGAGCCAAGATGACTTGGCTTGGGAATTTTTTCAACTCTTTTGGGTCTCGTGTGCGTTGGCCTTTTTTTCTTCTGCGCGGTTTTATGCCGTGAGCTGGCTGGGTGAGCGTGTGACCACCGATTTGCGCCAAGCCGTGTATGCCCATGTTCTGCAGCAAAGTCCGGCGTTTTTTGAAATCACGCAGACCGGTGAAGTGCTCTCTCGCTTGAGCAGCGACACCACCTTGGTTCAAACGGTGGTGGGCTCTTCGCTCTCGATGGGGCTGCGCAACTTGGTGATGGGAGTCGGTGCGCTCATCATGCTGGTGTGGACCAACCCTTGGCTGATGCTGCAAGTCATCGCTGTCTTGACCGTCGTCGTGGTCCCAAGCGTGGTCTTGGGCCGGCGGGTGCGTCAACTCTCACGCGCCAGTCAAGACCGGGTCGCCGACACGAGCGCCATTGCTCAAGAAGTGCTCAATGCCATTCCTGTGGTGCAGAGCTACACGGCCGAAGCGCGCGAAGCTGAGCGCTACATCCAAGCGAGCACACAATCGTTCAAAACAGCGATTCGCCGCGTTCGTGCTCGCTCGGTGCTGGTGGGCTTCATCATG
Organism: uncultured Burkholderiales bacterium; assembly: GCA_903844385.1. GTDB lineage: Bacteria > Pseudomonadota > Gammaproteobacteria > Burkholderiales > Burkholderiaceae_C > Limnohabitans. The sequence continues at coordinate 52,815 of CAIMTJ010000033.1, read as the reverse complement.
ACCGCCACCTCGGCTGCCTTGCTCTGGGGCCTGTACAAAGGTGCATTGGCTGTGATCGAGGGCAGCACCACCGCGGGCGTCTTGGGTCAGACCTTGGTGTATGTGCTGCTGCTGGCCTCCGCATTTGCCGTGCTCGGTGAGGTCTATGGAGACTTGCTGCGCGCAGCCGGTGCAACCGAGCGGCTTGTTGAACTGCTCAACACCCGCTCGGCAGTGGTGGAAGTGTCGAGCCCGGCCATCGTCAAAAAATCGCTCGCGGGCGCTCATCTGGAGCTCAAGCAGGTGACTTTTTACTACCCCTCGCGTGCTGACAAAGCCGCCTTGAACCAGGTGAGTTTTAGCGTCCCCTCGGGCCACAATGCCGCCTTGGTCGGCCCCAGTGGTGCGGGCAAGACCAGCGTGTTTTCCTTGTTGCTGCGTTTTTACGACCCGCAAGACGGCGAAATTGTGCTCGATGGCGTGCCCATCAAGTCCATGCGCTTGCAAGACCTCAGAGAGCGCATCGGCTTGGTGCCACAAGACCCCGTGATCTTCTCCACCAGCGCCTATGAAAACATTTTGTACGGCCGACCCCAAGCCAGCAAAGCCGAGGTGCTGGCTGCCGCCAAGGCCGCCTTTGCCGATGAATTCATTGAGCAGTGGCCCGCTGGCTATGACACTTTTCTGGGCGAGCGTGGTGTGCGAATTTCAGGCGGTCAGCGCCAACGCATTGCCATTGCCCGTGCGATCTTGAAAAACCCCCCGCTTTTGCTGCTCGACGAGGCCACCAGTGCCTTGGACGCGCACAGTGAGCGCATGGTGCAAGCCGCGCTCGAGCGCGCCATGCTGGACCGCACCACCTTGGTCATTGCCCACCGATTGGCGACGGTCAAAAAGGCCAAACCTTTGTTGGTGCTGGAAAACGGTCAATTGATTGAAGAGGGCGTACACGAGGCCTTGGTGGCACAAAACGGTCTCTACGCCAAATTGGCCAAATTGCAATTCCAAGAACTGCAAGCGTTCACTCAACCACAAGCGGTTTAACCGCCTCTTACACTTTTGGAGCCTTTGATGAGCACCCACACCCCCATCCACGTTTTATTTTTGTGCACGCACAACTCGGCTCGCAGCATCATGGCCGAGGCCATATTGAATGAGCTCGGTAAAGGACGTTTTGTGGCTTATTCTGCAGGCAGCACCGTCTCAGAGGATCAACGCCCCCATGCCTTGGCGCTCGAAGCTCTCAACCATGCGGGCCTGAGCACCGAAGGTCTCAAGAGCAAGAACTGGGACGTGTTTGCGCAGCCATCCGCGCCGCACATGGATTTGATCATCACCGTTTGCGACAACGCCGCAGGCGAGATGTGTCCCGTCTGGCCAGGGCACCCGGCCACCGCTCACTGGGGGTATGCAGACCCCAGCTTGGAGCAAGGCTCAAGCGAGCACCAGCGCGACGCGTTCAAGCGCACCCTCATGCTCATGCGCGAAAGGCTTGAGCATTTGGTGAGCCTGCCCACCGCCGGGCTCGAGCGCTTGGTGCTGGAGGCTCACGCCAGAGAGTTGGCCACACGCTGAGTGGTCTTGGCGCACTGGACGACCCATCTTGGAGCCTTGAGCCGAGCACACCTGGCCAGCACACCCAAGGCAGCTCAGGTCTCTTTGGAGATTTTGATGGATGGAAAGACCGATGAGAAGTCGCGCGCCTTGGCTGCAATTTTGATCGCCACTTGACGCGCCATGGCTTGGTAAATTTGTGCCACACTGCCACTGGGGTCGGCCACCACGGTGGGTTGACCACTGTCGGCTTGCAAACGGATATTGATATCGAGTGGCAAGGCGCCCAAATAATCGATCTCCAACTGCTGGGCCATGGTGCGCCCGCCATCCACGCCAAAGATGTGCTCAGAGTGGCCACATTGAGAACAGATATGCACCGCCATGTTCTCCACCAAACCCAAAATAGGCACCCCCACCTTGTCAAACATTTTGATCCCTTTTTTGGCATCCAAGAGAGCAATGTCTTGCGGGGTGGTCACGATCACCGCACCGGTCAAGGGCACGCGTTGCGACAAGGTGAGTTGAATGTCGCCTGTACCTGGGGGCATGTCCACGATCAAATAATCGAGGTCTCGCCACTGCGTTTGGCGCAGCAACTGCTCAAGCGCCTGGGTGGCCATGGGACCACGCCAAATCATCGCCTCTTCGCTGGAGACCAAAAAGCCGATGGACATGACTTGCACACCATAGCTCTCAAGCGGCTGCATGGTTTTGCCGTCTTCGCTTTGAGGCCTGGCGTTCACCCCCATCATCATGGGCTGGCTCGGCCCATAAATATCCGCATCCAATAGGCCCACAGTGGCGCCTTCACTGGCCAAGGCCAAGGCCAAGTTGGCTGCCGTGGTGCTCTTGCCCACGCCGCCTTTGCCAGAGGCCACCGCCACGATGTTTTTGACTTGGGGCAAGAGTTGCACCCCTCGGGTGGCCGAGTGCGCAAGCACCTGAGTGCTCACCGAGACTTGCACATGGGTGAGGCCACTGAGCGCCTTCAAGGCCGCTTCGATCAAGCCCGAGAATTCGGCCCATTGACTCTTGGCGGGGTAGCCCAATACCAGCTCCAGGCTCACTTGCCCGCCTTGAATATGCACATTCTTGATGGACTTACTGGCCACCCAATCTTGGCCGGTATTGGGGTCCAAGACACGGGACAAAGCCTCCAACACCATCGATTCGGTCACTTGCATGAAAAACACTCCAATGCCCCACAAAGGGGACTTGATTGACAACACAGAGAAGGCATAGTCTATCCAAAAGCCATTCCCCCTTTCAGGAGCACGGACGAAACCTTTTGGGTGGGTGCGCATGGGCTGCAAGGGCAGCTGAGCGCAAGTGGGGCACAATGAGTCACACATGGGGTCACACATAGCGCCGCAAAATGGCTGCACTTAAGCCTTAAAATGCGTCATCTTCCTGGTGAGCGCGTCTGCAAGGGCGCTCGACCTCTTGGCCCGTGCAGGCGTTGGTGAAACCTCTCGCCTGGCCAAAGACTCCAATTTTCATCCTGATGGGCTTTGTTAGCTATGACCGTGCGCCAACTCTTTGTCACCACCGCCCTACCGTATGCCAATGGCAATTTTCATATTGGCCACATCATGGAGTACATCCAAGCCGATATTTGGGTGCGTTTCCAACGCATGCAAGGCCACCAGGTGTATTTCGTCTGCGCTGATGATGCCCACGGAGCCCCCATCATGATTGCGGCGCAAAAGGCTGGCATCACACCGCAGCAATTTGTGGCCAACATTGCAAAAGGGCGTCAGCCTTATTTGGAGGGTTTTCACATTGCCTTTGATAACTGGCACTCCACCGATGGCCCAGAAAACCACGAGCTCGCTCAACAAATTTACCTGGACTTAGAAGCCGCAGGACTCATCGAGCGGCGCACCATTGAGCAGTACTTTGATCCTGAGAAGTCGATGTTCTTGCCCGACCGATTCATCAAAGGCATTTGCCCCAAATGCGCCTCGCCTGATCAGTATGGTGACTCGTGCGAAAACTGCGGCGCCGTCTACAGCCCCACCGATCTCTTGCACCCGCGCTCGACGCTCTCGGGCGCGACGCCGGTGCTCAAGAGTTCGGAGCATTTCTTTTTCAAGCTCTCCCACCCCAAATGCGTGGAATATCTGAAAACCTGGACGCAAGACGGCAAACTGCAAAGCGAGGTGGCCAACAAAGTCAAAGAATGGTTCACCCCTAATGAAGACGGACTCACCGGCCTGAGTGACTGGGACATCAGCCGAGACGCGCCTTACTTTGGCATCGAAATTCCCAATGCACCGGGCAAATACTTTTACGTGTGGCTCGATGCGCCCGTGGGTTATTTGGCCTCACTGAAAAACTACTTTGCCAAAGGCGGGCCGCTCGCGCGTGGCGAGACGAGAAGCTTTGAGAACTTCATGGCCAGTCCTGAGGTGGAGCAATACCACTTCATTGGCAAGGACATCACCTACTTTCACACGCTTTTTTGGCCCGCGATGCTGCACTTTAGCCAGCGCAAAACACCCAACAACATTTTTGTGCATGGCTTCATCACCGTGAGTGGCGAGAAAATGAGCAAAAGCCGAGGCACCGGCATCGACCCTTTGAAATACCTCTCGATTGGCATGAACCCCGAGTGGATGCGCTACTACATCGCTGCCAAACTCAATGCCCGAGTGGAGGATGTGGACTTCAACCCCGACGATTTTGTCGCCCGGGTCAATGCGGACTTGGTGGGCAAATACATCAATATCGCCTCTCGAAGTGCGGGCTTCATTGGCAAACTCTTTGACCACCGCTTGGGTGCTTTGTCCCCTGAGGGCCAGGCCCTGGTGAGTCAACTGCAGGGGCAAGCCAGCTCGATTGCACAAGGCTATGAGGAGCGCGAATTCGCCAAAGTCATGCGCGAGATCATGCTCTTGGCCGACCAAGTCAACGCCTTTGTTGACCAATACAAGCCCTGGGAGGCGGCCAAAAAGCCCGAGCTCAGAGACCAACTGTGGTCAACCTGCAGCACCTGTATTGAATGCTTTAGGCTCCTGAGCTTGTACCTCAAACCCGTGCTGCCCCAACTCGTGAGCTCGGTGGAAGCGTTCTTGGGGGTGGAGTCCTTGCGGTTTGAGCACGCCACTCAACGACTCGGGGCGGGCTGGGAGATTGGCAACTACAAACACTTGATGCAGCGCGTGGACCCCGCCATGCTTGACCAACTCTTTGAGCTCGAGCCAAGCCGTGAAATCGCCGCCTCAAACACCCCAACACCTTCGAACTCCCCATCGGCAAAGGACGCGAGCGCTGGCCCATTCATCCCGGGGGGCGAGGCCATCGCACCAGAGATCAGCATCGACGAATTCGCCAAAACCGATCTGCGAATTGCGCTCATCACCGCTTGCGAAGCGGTCGAGGGATCCAACAAATTGCTGCGCTTGACGTTGGATGTGGGGGAAGAAAAAACCCGCCAAGTCTTCAGCGGCATTGCCAAGCACTACCAGCCCCAAGATTTGGTGGGGCAACTCACCGTTGTGGTGGCCAATTTGGCGCCACGGGCGATGAAATTCGGTCTGTCTGAGGGCATGGTCTTGGCGGCCAGTCACGCCCAGGAGAAAGAGCACCCTGGTGTTTTTGTGCTCACCCCATGGCCAGGTGCCAAGCCTGGCATGAGAATTCATTGAACTCCCCCCTGCCTTGAAATTCCACACCTTCAAACCCCGCGCCCTCACGAGCTTTCAACACTACCGTTGGCACAACTTGGGGCAAGACGTGGGGGCAGGCATGAGTGTGGGCTTTGTGGCCTTGCCCTTGGCCATGGCCTTTGCCATTGCCTCGGGCCTGAGCCCAGAGGCGGGACTCTTTACCGCGATCGTGGCTGGCGTTGTGGTGTCGCTCTTGGGGGGCACGGGCGTGCAAATTGCAGGACCGGCTGGCGCCTTCATCGTCGTGGTCTATGCCGTCGTGCAAAAATTTGGCCTCTCAGGGCTCTTGCTCGCCACCTTCATCTCAGGACTGCTGCTCGTGTGCTTTGGATTGTTGCGCCTGGGGCTGTTGATTCGCTTCATCCCTGTGGCCGTGGTGGGGGCGTTCACCAACGGCATTGCTGTGCTCATCATGGCGTCTCAACTCAAAGAGTTCTTGGGCCTGGAAGTCGAGCACATGCCCGCAGATGCACTCGGCATCTTGAGCGCTTTGTGGTCGCATGCGTCAAGCCTGAACCCAGACGCATTCGCTTTGGCTTTGCTGTGTGTCTTGGTGTGGGTGCTGTGGGCGTGGCTGGCCCCGCGTTTGGGGCGGCGGCTAGCGAGTAGGCCCGCAGGGTGGGGCCGGTCTATTTTGGCCGGTGTTTTACAGCTGCCCAGCGCCATGGTGGTCTTGGTGGTGGGCACCGTGCTTGCCCAAACGCTCGGTTTGGAGATGGCCACCATCGGCTCTCGCTATGGCGGTATTCCTGAGCATTTGCCCCGTTGGCATGGATTCGAATGGAGCTGGGCTCAAGTCCAAGCCGTGTTTCCCTCGGCACTGACCTTTGCGCTCTTGGGCGCCATCGAGTCTTTGCTGTGCGCACGGGTGGCCGATCAACTCACCCACGACCACCACGATGCCAACCAGGAGTTGATCGCTCAGGGCCTGGCCAATCTCATCACCCCGTTTTTGGCGGGCATGCCCGCCACCGGCACCATTGCCAGAACGGTCACCAACATCAAGAGTGGTGCGCAGTCTGCCCTTGCGGGCGTGGTGCATTCACTCACCCTCGTGGCCGTTGTGTTGGTGGGTGCGACTTGGGCCAAACAAGTGCCTTTGGCGTGCTTGTCAGCCATTTTGATGATGGTGGGCTGGAACATGGGCGAGTGGCGAGCGTTGGTGCAATTGGGTCAATTTCGAACACCCTATCGCATCACGTTTTTGGCCGTCTTCTTGCTCACGGTGTTCGTCGATTTGAGCACCGCGGTGCAAGTGGGTTTGGGCTTGGCCATGATCACCTTTATTTACCGCATTTCCGAACTCACCCAACTCGAGCGCATGCCCGAGAGCGAACTCCAAGCCCGCTTGCGGCCTCACCAGCACACCCTCGCGCCGTCCACCCACCCCGAGGGTGATGAGGTCCAATGTCACCGACTCTTTGGGGCCTTGTTTTTTGGCGCTGTTGAGTTGCTCGAGTTGCTGCAAAAGAATTTACCCTCTGGGACCTTGATCTTGGATTTTTCTGGCGTGCTTTACATGGACTCCACGGGCTTGGACGCCTTGATGGAATTGAACCGGGCCTGCGTGAGCCGTGGCACACGGCTCATGGTGTGCTCGCTCACCCACCAGCCCGGTGATATTTTGAAGCGACTCGGCCCCCAATACCACCCCGCACCAAGCGCCTCATTGGAGCTGGCCTTGAGCCTAGAAGACGCCTTGGCCCGCGTGGCTGCACGCTCGGGCTCTGGCGAGCCAGCGCGCTGCTGAGCAGCCAGCCCCGGTGGCTTTAACGAGGAGCTCAGGCGGTGTATTGGCCTGGGTGGGCGCAAAGCCGTTAGAATTGAGCCCTCGAGGTCGACTTCAACGCAGGTCTTAGGCCGATGGGCCAAAATCCTTCCCTTACTCATCTTTGAGGCCACGCCTACCATGTCCTTTTTCAGACGACCCGATTACCGCTCCGAGGTGAGTGACTTTCTCGATGAGCTCAAGGCCAAGAACCCCAAGCTTGAGGCCGAGCAACGCGCAGGCCGATCTCTCCTGTGGGACCAGCCTTTGGTTCGCGAAGTGTGGTCAGAGTACCGCGCTGCACAGGTCCCACAACAAGCCTATGTCTACCAATCCGAGATGCACCCCTTGCACAAACCCACTGAAAAGCTCTCTGACAAGCCCTCTCAGCAGGCCCAGTAAAGACGCTCGCCTCGCTTAGACGACTTGAAAACGCCCACCGCAACCCGCGCCTTTTTCCAGCTCTTGCCATGACAACACCCTCTGACACCCACCCTTCTCGGCCTACCGGGCACGAAGGCGGCCAGCACCCGGGTGACTTGGCCGGGCGAGACGGCTCACCCGGGGCTGATGCGCCGTCTATCGCGAGTGGTGCGCAAACGCCGGCAGACCCAACGCTCGATAAAGCGGCCTGGGGCCACGAAACCCTTGCCAAGGACGATTTTGAGCGCGGCTTGGTGAGTGCGCTGGACAACCCCTCTCAATTGGCGCAAGACCAAATGCCCGAGGTGGTCGACCAAGTCGCTTTGGCCAAGCTCTACGGAGAGCCCCTGTTCTCGCTGCCTCAAGATCTCTACATCCCGCCTGACGCCTTGGAGGTGTTTTTGGAGGCCTTTGAGGGTCCGTTGGATTTGCTCCTTTATTTGATTCGCAAGCAAAATTTCAACATCCTGGACATTCCCATGGCGGCGCTCACGCACCAGTACCTGAGTTATGTTGAAGAAATACGGCAGCGCAATTTAGAACTGGCTGCCGAGTACTTGCTCATGGCCGCCATGCTCATCGAGATCAAATCCAGAATGCTTTTGCCCCCGAAGCGCAGCAATGAGGCCCAGGAAGTCCAAGACCCCAGAGCCGAGTTGGTGAGAAGGCTGCTCGAGTATGAAAAGATGAAACTCGCTGCGGCTCACATCAATGAGCTGCCCCAATTGGGCCGAGACTTCCTCAAAGCGCAAGTCTTTATTGAGCAGTCGTTGCATGTGCGTTTGCCCCAAGTGCATGCCCCGGACTTGCAACAAGCCTGGAGTGACATCCTAAAGCGCGCCAAGTGGGTCCAACACCACAAGATCTCTCGCGCTGAACTGTCCGTGCGCGAGCACATGAGCATGGTGCTGAGAAAACTTCAAGGTCAACGGTTTGTTGAGTTCGAGTCCCTCTTTGACGTCCACCAAGGCACCAGTGTCTTGGTGGTGACCTTTGTCGCTTTGCTGGAACTGGCCAAAGAAATGCTCGTGGAGATCACCCAAGGCGAGGTCTACGCCCCCATTTACGTTCGACTCGCTTACACGAGCGTGCACTGAACTGGCTAGTCCCTTCGGGGAGGGGGCTGCAAAGCCCTAAATCGACTCGCTCTTGGATTGCCTGGACATCAAGCGTTGCATGGCTTCTTGCGCCGAGACCTTGCCCTCCAAAATGGAGATCACCATCTGCGTGATGGGCATGTCGATCTTCAACGCCTGCGCTCGCTCGAGCACGGTTTTGGCACTGTAGACCCCTTCGGCCACATGACCCAATTCGGCCATGATTTGCGTTAAGTTTTGCCCCTGCGCAAGCAAGAGGCCAACCCGTCGGTTTCGCGACAAGTCCCCCGTGGCGGTGAGCACCAAGTCGCCCAAACCACTCAAGCCCATCAAAGTCTCGGCCACCCCGCCCAAGGGAATCGCCAAGCGCGTCATCTCGGCCAAACCACGGGTGATCAAGGCCGCTCGGGCGTTGAGCCCCAGGTGCAGTCCATCGCAAATGCCGGTGGCAATGGCCATCACGTTTTTAACGGCTCCACCCACCTCCACTCCCACCCAGTCGTCATTGGCGTAAATGCGCATGTGTGGCCCGTGAAAGGCCTGCACCATGGCTTTTGTGACGTCTCGGTGAGGAGACGCAGCCACCAAGGCCGTGGGTTGCCCCAATGCCACCTCTTTGGCAAAACTCGGACCCGAGAGAACGCCACAACGCAGCTCGGGTGCGACCAGTGCTTGGACCTCGTGGGGCAAGAGCCCCACGGGATGGGACTCCAAGGCGGTGGGCTGTGGGGATTCAAACCCTTTGCAAAGCCAAATGACGGGGGCGCGCGAGACGTGCGAACGCACTTGCAGCAGCATCTCCCGAAGTGCTGCCGTGGGGGTGGCAAGCACCACCAAGTCGGCCTGGCCCAACCACTGAGCCAAGGGTTGTGCACTGAGTTGCAATGGCGCTGGAAAAACAATGCCGGGCAAGTAGCGGGCGTTGGATCGAAGCTCAATAGCCTGGCGCAGCCACTGCGCATCGCGAGACCAAAGCGTCACACTCGAGGCGCTCAAAGGGCTCGAATCGGCAAGGGGGCGGGTGCTTTGGGAGGCGACCTGTTGGCTCAAGGCAATGCCCAAGGCCGTGCCCCACGCTCCTGAGCCCAAAATCGCCACATTCATCGCGCATCCTTGAGGTGTTGGCAAGCCCCGCGGCGCTCACGGCGCAACAACCCAAGCGCAACCACGCCGAGCACAGCGCCGTTGCTGGTGCTCACCTGGGCGGGCCCAGCTTGCACGGCCAAGCGGTGTTTACTGGGTGGGTGTGGGTGGGGTGGCGGCTTGAGCCTGTTGTTGCTGCTCATACATCGCTTGGAAATTGATTTCAGCCAAATGAACCGGTGGAAAGCCAGCGCGTTGAATGACATCGGCCACATTGCCACGCAAATAGGGGTAGACCATTTGAGGACAAGCAATCCCAACAATGCCGCCGAGTTGCTCTTGCGCGACGTTGCGAATTTCAAAGATACCGGCTTGCTTGGCCTCCACCAAAAAAACCGTCTTGTCTTGGATTTTGGTGGTGACCGTGGCCGTCACCGTGATCTCAAACACCCCGTCATTGACCGTTTCAGCGCCCACTTGCAGTTGGATGTCCACGGTGGGCTGCTCTTGGGAGAGCAAGATGGCCGGGGAATTGGGTTGTTCGAGCGAAATATCTTTTAAATAAATGCGCTGGATTTGAAAAACGGGCGTTGCCTCTGGGGTCATGAAAATTCCTCTGCTTTAAAAAAAAATAAGCCCATGCGCCCTCACCACCCACAGACCCAGGGCCCAAGACCCTCGTTGAGGCAGCATGACAGATGGCCGGGCTTGCACTGATTGACGCAAGACCCACCCCAAAGGCGAGCGCTTGCATCTCGAGCATCCCGAGTTGGCTTGGATTATCCCCCAAAGACCAGACCCCTGTGACTAAGGGCCCAGAAATAAAGTCACCGCCACCAAAAGACTGGCCGGGGCTTCACCCAGCCCCACCCGTCGCTTGGTGAGAGCAAACTCAGACGGCCAACAAGGGGGCCAAACCACCGCTCGCATCGAGCGCGAACAAATCATCACAGCCGCCCACATGGGTCTCACCAATGAAGATTTGTGGCACCGTGCGCCGCCCCGTGGTTTGCATCATGGTCTCGCGCGCTTGGGGGTCCAAGTCGACACGAACCTCTTCGATGGAGTCGACCCCTTTGGACTTTAAAAATTGCTTGGCCCGCACGCAGTAAGGGCAGACGGCGGTGGTGTACATTTTGACGGGGGGCATGGGGGGTGAGCTCCTCAAAAAAAATCAAGATTCGACGGGCACTGAACAATCCACGCTCAGGCGCCTGGCTGGGTTGACCCGAGCCAGGCATCGAGGGATTTTAAGACTGTGTTTGAGTCGGTAGTGTCGCCTCTTTCCAGGCTTTCATCCCACCTGACAAAGAATGGGCCTGTTCGTAGCCGAGTTTTTTCGCCACTTGCATGCCTTTGATCGAGCGCATACCGCTCTCGCACACCAAAATCAAGGCCTGGGACTTGTTTTTGTGGATCTGGGGCAGTTTGGCCTCCAACTCGGCGAGTTCAACGTGAAAAGCCCCAGCAATGCGCTCGGCTTGGTACTCGGCCAATGTGCGCACGTCCACCACCACACCCCGCTCTTTGTTCATCAACTGAACCACCAAAGCAGGCGATAAACCCGATTGCATGGCCCCTTGAAAGACGGGAATCAACAGCATGGCGCCCGAAGCGAGGGCCAAGGCGAATAACATCCAATTTTCAGTAAAAAAATTCAAAACATTTCCTTTGAAGAAGCAATACGCTGACATTGGCATTCTAAAATCGATACCGACCTTTGTGCGAAAAACTTTTTTTAACCCCCCATCGACCGGACCCATTGACCATGTACAAACTCGTTTTGATTCGACACGGCGAATCCACTTGGAATTTAGAGAATCGCTTCACCGGCTGGACCGATGTGGACCTCACCCCTTTGGGGGTTGATCAAGCCAAGCGTTGCGGGGAGATTTTATTGGACCAAGGCTACCAGTTTGACTTCGCCTACACCAGCGTCTTGCAGCGCGCCATCCACACCTTGTGGCATTGTCTTGACGCCATGCAGCGCCCATGGCTGCCTGTGGTGCAGTCCTATCGCTTGAATGAGCGCCATTATGGCGCCTTACAAGGTCTCAACAAAGCCGAGACGGCCAAACAATACGGCGACGCACAAGTCCTGGCCTGGCGCAGAAGCTACGACGTCCCCCCCCCTGCCCTTGAACCCCAAGACCCTCGCTGTGAGCGTGGTGACCCTCGCTATGCGCGCTTGCAGCCCGAGGACATCCCCTTGACCGAGTGCCTCCAAGACACCGTGGCTCGGGTGCTGCCGTTTTGGCGTGAATCGATTGCGCCGGCCCTTTTGGCGGGTAAAAAGCCCCTCTTGGTCGCGCACGGCAATTCGATTCGAGCCCTCATCAAGTACTTGGACGACATGAGTGACGAAGCCATCATTGAGCTCAATATCCCCAATGGGGTGCCCTTGGTTTATGAGCTCGATGCACAACTCAAACCCATCCGTCACTACTACCTCACGCCCAACTGAGAAGACCCAGAGCACTCGGCGGGGTTGCGGGGTTGGGGTCACGGGGTCGCAAGCTCGCAAGCCTGATGCCGCTCTTGGCGCCCGGCCCAGCCAGGCCAGGTCCTAGAGGCCCCATTACGGGCATTTACATCTAAAAATATCCCCCCAATTGCGAAGAATCGCTTGATCAGACGATAATGGGCCTGTTGAGCGCTTGTGCCCGAGGGCCGTCCTCGCTATCGAGCGCCATATGAATCACTCATTTATCCAAAAATCCAGAGGCAGCATGGGTCAAAAACTCAAAATCGCAGGTTGGTTGGCCATCGGCTCCTTGGCCGGAGCGTTGACCACCATTTCCTTGGAAGGCATTGCGCGCGGCAATATGTCGCCCTTGCCCTTGGAAGAGTTGCAACAGCTCTCCTCCGTCTTTGGCATGATCAAGAGCGATTATGTGGAGCCCGTGGACGAGAAAAAACTCATCACCGATGCCATCTCAGGAATGGTCTCGAGCTTGGATCCGCACTCACAGTATTTTGACAAAAAAAGCTTCAAAGAATTCCGTGAAGGCACCACAGGACGCTTTGTCGGTGTCGGCATTGAAATCAGCACCGAAGATGGCTGGGTCAAAGTGGTCTCCCCCATTGAGGGCTCACCCGCCTACCGCGCCGGGCTCAAATCCGGCGACTTGATCACCAAAGTGGACGACACCAACGTCAAGGGATTGACCCTCACCGAAGCGGTCAAACGCATGCGTGGTGAGCCCAATACCAAAGTCACACTCACGATTTACCGTAAAGATGAGAACAAAACCTTCCCGGTCACCATCATCCGAGAAGAAATCAAAACCCAAAGTGTCAAGGGCAAATTGATTGAACCGGGTTACGCCTGGCTCAGACTCATCCAGTTCCAGGACCGAAGCGTTGAAGATGTCGTCAAAAAACTCGAAGATCTCTATCAAGAAGACCACAATCTCAAAGGCTTGGTGCTCGACTTGAGAAACGACCCGGGCGGTCTGCTCGACGCGGCGGTGGCCATCTCGGCGGTGTTTTTACCCGACAACGTGACCATCGTCTCAACCAATGGGCAAATCGCTGAGAGCAAGTTTGTCTACAAAGCCGCCCCTGAGTTTTACCAGCGCCACGCATCCAACGACCCCATTGCCGAACTCACTCAAAAGACCCGCGGCATCTATAAAACCATCAAAATGGTGGTGTTGGTCAATGAAGGCTCGGCGTCTGCGAGCGAAATCGTGGCCGGTGCGCTGCAAGACCACCACCGTGCCACACTCCTGGGCTCCCAAACCTTTGGCAAGGGCTCGGTTCAAACGGTGCGCCAACTCGGCCCGGACACGGCGCTCAAAATCACCACCGCACGCTACTACACCCCCAGTGGACGCTCCATTCAAGCCAAAGGCATCTTGCCCGACGTCATGGTCGACGAGACCCCCGAGGGCTCACCCTATGCGGTGCTCAGAACAAGAGAGGCCGATTTGGACAAGCACTTGACCAGTGGGCAAGGCGGCGAGATCAAAGATCCTGAGCGTGAAAAAGCCCGCGAAGAGGCCTTAAAACGTCTCGAAGAAGAGTCCAAGAAACCCGTTGCCGAGCGGCGCGCTCCCGAATACGGCTCGGACAAAGACTTCCAACTCCAGCAAGCCTTGAACCGCCTCAAGGGCTTGGACGTGATCGCGAGCAAAACCCAAACTGAGCGCACAACGCCCGCCCCTGACGCGGACAAGTGAGGGGCGCCTGTCGCTTTGAGCGCCGTCAGTCCCATGAGCCCAAAAAGCCCCGATCATCTCGAGAGTGCCGAGACGCCAATGAGCGACGAGCAGTTGCTGCGCTACTCGCGTCACATCTTGCTGCCCGACATTGGCATTGAGGGTCAAACGCAATTTCTGCGCTCGCACGTCTTGATCTTGGGGCTGGGTGGCTTGGGCTCACCGGCAGCCATGTACCTGGCGTCTTCTGGCGTGGGCCACTTGACGCTGGTGGATTTTGACCACGTGGAGCTCACCAATTTGCAGCGTCAAATCGTGCACACCACCGCTCGCATAGGACACAGCAAGGTCGACTCGGCCAAAGCGCAACTGCTCGCGTTGAACCCCGATATCACCATCGATGTCCATGCGGAGCGTGCCACACCGCAAACGCTCAACCGGTGGCTTGAGGGCGTGGATGTGGTGATCGATGCGGTGGACAACTTTGCAACTCGCCACATGCTCAACCGCGCTTGCCTCGCCCGAGCCATTCCCTGGGTGAGTGCTGGCGCGATCGGGATGGATGCGCAAATCACCGTGTTTGACCCCAGGACACAAGACAGTCCTTGCTACGCCTGCCTCTTCCCCCCTGAGCCTGCCCCGCAAGAAGTCAGCTGCGCGAGCATGGGGGTGTTGGCCCCGTTGGTGGGTGTGATTGGTGCCCTGCAAGCCCTGGAGGCCTTGAAGCTCATGGGGCTGCAAGGCCAAACTCTGGTGGGTCGACTCTTGATGCTCAGCGCCAAAGACCTGCGCTTGAGCGAGATGCGCATGAAGCGCCAGGCCAACTGCGCGGTGTGTTCGCCTTTTGCCTGAGCCGCACCCGCCACAGGGCGGCCCTGGCCTGCGTGTCTAAAGCGGCGTGTTGGCTCTTGGTTTTTGGCCGGGCATGGCGCTCACAATCCAGCCCTCCAACGCGTCCATGTTGTTGGGCAATCCCAAAAGCGCCGAGCCCTTGAGCCGCGCTTCATGGCCCCAGGCCGCTTGCACCGCGCACAGCACCGCATCCAAAGCGTCGCCTTGAGGCTCCTCAATGAGTTCCTCGCGTTGTGCGTGGGTGAGCTTGATGCGCAACTTCAAGCGCGTGAGTCCCAGCTCCAAAGCGTGCACAATGTCTTTTCGAGCAATGAGACGCTCTGGCGTTTGTTTGGCGCGTTCATCACTTTTATAGCTTCTCGAACCGATCGCCTCCTTGGCCAAAAGGCCAGGATAAGCTTCCAAGGCCAGTCGTTGGGGATCCCCCGAGTGCAAACCCACCAAACTGAGTCCCGCGCGCAGCAAAATGGGCACCCCCGCATGCATCATGTAGGCCACGGGTGGATTGACCCACTTCATGGAGGAGCTTGAGTCGGCACAAAAGTCGGTGGCCCGATGGGCGAACTTCGAGCCCACTGCTCGCTTGGCACAAAACGCCATGAACAGCGCCCTGAGCTCTGGCCTGCTGTGCGAGACAAAGGTCTTCATGCAAGCACCCCAGTCGGTGGGCCAACCCAGCTCCTGCACCAGCTCTCTGGGCAAACCAAATGGCAAATCAAAGCCCCCCACGTAGGCCTCGTGAGCGCAAAGTTCTCGCTCAAAGGCATCAAAATCTCGCGCTCGAGTGAGCCGCTCGAGCACCACCACCCCGCCTGATTTGTAATGCGCCCAGGCCATGACAATGGGCTTGCGCGCGGTCGGCCTTGACGTGAAGTCAACACCCAACAGCACGCCAGAGTCGGCACCTGAATGGGGGCTGGCGTGGGCAACAGGCCGCTTGGCGGCACTCGGGGTGAGTAGCATCGGTGTCAATCGCTGGTGATGCGGTCAATCGTGAGCATGGCGCACACGGGATAGTCCACGCCCCTCTTGAGGGTCCCGGGCAGCGTTCATGTCAACTGTGCGCTCGCGTGGTCAACCAAGGCCTAAGAGCGCCCCATGATGGCCGCCGTCGCCATGAGCTCTTCCAAGAGAATGAGCGAGATGTCCCCTGAGACCGCATAGGGATCCAATTGGCTGGTCTCCGAATACTTCAGCACCAAGGAGGCATTGAGCTTGGCCAAGTTGACCTGGCCCATGGACCAGCCGCTGTAACGACGCTCTTTGATTTCCTCGTAATGCAGCAGCACCACATCGGCATGACGCGCATCCCGAATCAAGTGCGTGTACAAGGCATTGACGGCTTGACGCCCCCCCTCCAGGGCTTGCAAGTAAATCCCACCACCATGGCACAAAATACCGGTGATGCCATGGGCGGCGTTGTTGGCTTTGGCGGACGCCAAAATGGACTCGGTGCTCGCCTCGTCTAAGGGGTTGACGCTGCGACTGACATAAACCAAACGAACCAGCATGCGATGCTCCTTAGTCTTTTTGTGGGATGAGGGCCAAAAATTCACGGCGCAAATTGGGGTCTTTCAAAAAAGCCCCACGCATGACGGAATTGATCATTTTGCTCTCAACGTCTTTCACCCCTCGCCAGCCCATGCAAAAGTGACTCGCTTGCATCACCAATGCAATGCCATCGGGTTGGGTTTTGGCTTGAATGAGGTCGGCGAGTTGGACCACGGCTTCTTCTTGAATTTGCGGGCGCGACATGACCCAGTCGGCAAGCCTGGCGTACTTGGACAGACCAATGACGTTGGTGTGCTCGTTGGGCAACACGCCAATCCAGATTTTGCCCATGACCGGACACAAGTGGTGACTGCACGCACTGCGAACGGTGATGGGCCCCACAATCAAGAGCTCATTCAAGTGCTCTATATTGGGGAACTCCGTGATGGCGGGGGCTGGGAAGTAGCGCCCTCCAAAGACCTCTTTCAAGTACATCTTGGCCACGCGTCGGGCGGTGTTTTGCGTGTTGTGATCGTGCTCGGTGTCAATCACCATGCTGTCCAAGACACCTTGCATCTTGATCTCGACCTCGTCGAGCAAGGCCTCGAGCTCTCCGGGCTCAATGAAGTCGGCAATATTGTCGTTGGCGTGAAAGCGTTTTTTGGCCGCCACAATTCTCTGTCTGATTTTGACGGAGACTGGCGTGCCCTCGAGAGCGGAATCGATCACTTGGGGAGAAGTCATTTTCTGCGCAAAGCCTTTGTCATTTGAATTGGTGGAACATTTGCCTCGGGTTGGAATCCTAACAGTCTTTGGGTGAGCTTCACATGATCAGGGGCATTGCCGGTGCTGCTCTTGAACTCGGGGGCCACGTCTTGGGCGCTAATAATGCACTCGGGCGAGTTTGAGTGCCAACAGCACGCTGCCATAGGCCAACCAGTCCAGACCTCGATTGTAGCAACTGCGCCCCTCTATATCGGCGCGTTTGACGGGGGTACTGCCCGTGGCGGTGGACTCTTGGATGTGCGCTTTGAGCTCCTGCGCGAGGGCTCTAGAGTGCGTCACGATATTGGCCTCGCGTGCCATCATGAGGCTCAAGGGGTCCAAATTGGAGGAACCCACAGTGCTCCAGTCCTCGTCGACCGTGGCGACCTTGGCGTGAAGAAAGCTCGCATGGTATTCATGCACTTGCACGCCACTCTTGATCAGCACCGCCAACAAATGCCACGTGGCACGGTAGAGCCACACATATTCGGCCAGGCCAGAGAGCAAGACGTGAACGCTCACCCCTCGCTTTGCCGCGGCGCACAAAGCAAGAAGCAAGCGCGTTGAGGGAAAGAAAAACGCGTTGGCGATCCATATTTCCTTACGGGCACGCCCAATGGCTGCCAAGTAGCTCGCTTGAATTTGCCAGCGGTGACGCACATTGTCTCGAAGGACCAAGTGCATGCTGTCTTGGGCCTGAAAATCATCGTGCACAAAAGGCTCGGCTCGCGCGACTTGGCGAACGCTTGCTGGTGCAGTCTGAGCCGCTCGGGCCACCCACCAAGCCTGCAAGACTTGCTGGGTGGCATTGGCTTTGGTGTTGGTTCGCCAATTTTGCGTTAACGCAACGTGGGTCCACAAGGTCGTCATCTGCTGGTGAATCTCTTGCACCACCGGCCCCCACACTTGCAAGGTGAAGTCCAGTCGTGCGGGGTGCAAGCGCTGGTGTGCATGCGGGTCCCAGTGGTCGTCAAGCAAGTTGACCCCGCCACAAAACCCACACACCTCATCGATCACACACAACTTTCGGTGTAAGCGCCGCCAATTTGCGGGCCACCCCGTCACAAAGGCCATCAGGGGTGAGTAAAACAAGAATTGCACACCGGCCACGCCCCAGCGCTCTTGCCAAGCCTTGGGGATCCCAGGGGTGCCAAACGCATCGAGCATCACCATCACGTTCACCCCCCGCCCAGCAGCACGCTCGAGCGCCTGGGCCACCTCAATCGCACCCAGAGAAAAATCAAAGATATAGGTCTCCAGACGAATTTCAGTCTGTGCCGCATCCAGGCTTTGGATGAGGGCGGGGAAAAAAGCATCGCTGCCACGCAGCAACGCCCAGGCTCGCTGGGGCTCAAGGCCCAGCGGTAAAGCATCCGAGCCCAGCATCTGCTCGCCGCTTTGATGTCCGCCCAAGGGCGCGAGGGGGCTCTTCACCATTTTCAGTCTGGCTCATCCGTGGCGGCCAAAGCAGCCGTTTGCCAGGGGCTTTTGAATTCGGTGATGAGCGGCAAGTGGTCAGACAGTCTGGACCAGTGAGAGCCCAGCGGCGTGTAGCTGTGTAAAGTCTCCAGACCCCGCGCATAGACCCGGTCGAGCGCCAAAACCGGCCAGCGAGCGGGAAACGTCTTGAGCGCTGGTGGCGCGCTACTTTGAAGGCCCACTTGGCCCAAGGGGCGGTGAAGCCGGGCTTGCCAATCGTTGAAGTCTCCCGCCACGATCAACGCCTCATGGGCGGGGATTTCTCTGGCGATCATGGTCTTGATGTGCTCGATTTGTCGCAGTCGACTGGCCGCAAACAGCCCCAGATGAACGATCACGACATGCAGCGCTTGGCCCTTGACGTTGAGCTTGACTTGCAGCACCCCGCGCTGCTCAAGCGCGTGGTCAGAGATGTCTTCATGGCGGTGCGACTCAATGGGCCAACGGCTCAAGAGCGCATTGCCGTGCTCGCCGTGGCGGGTGCGGGCATTGGTTTGGTAGACGACATGGTAGTCCTGGGGCGCCAGGGCCTGCGCTTGCCCCACCTCGGGCCAATGGTGAAAGCGCCGAGCGAGTTGGTGATTGAAAGACCGCACCTCTTGCAAACACACCACATCGGCGTCCAAGCTGGCCACAGCACGGGCCATGTTGTGAATTTCAAGCCGGCTGCCCCAACCCAGCCCGAGCGACAAACTCCCCCCAAGCCCCAGACCTGAGCCCGGCGCTTGCACGCCTTTGTGAATGTTGTAGGTCACCAGTTTGAGCATCGCAGGACTCAGCCTGACCATGGCCAAGAGCGGGAGAGACGCGCGCGAGTAGCGGCTTTAAGCGTCAAACGCATGCGCCCCTGAGGGCTTGACTGCTGAGGCAGTCCGAGCTTGAGGCGTGAGCATCAATATCGCTTCGGCGTTGGAGGGCGAAAACACCACATCGGCCGCCTCCAAAAGGGGCAACCAGCGCCACTCGGTGTGCTCTGAAGGGTTGAGCACGATGGGGGTTCCAGTGGGCACTCTCAGACCAAACACCCGCTCGGTGTTGTGGGTGACACCGGGTGCGTAGCGGTGTAGAAAAGCAGGGTAAATTTCGTAGTGATTCTCCAGCCCCCAATCGCTCAGAACCACACTGGGGGCATTTGCATCGATACCGGTCTCCTCCCAGACCTCACGCCTGGCCGTGTCTATCCAGTCTTCGTGCAAGAAATCTTTGGACCCCGTCACACTTTGCCACGTGCCCATGTCGACACGGCGAATCACCAAGACGTGGTGATCCTCAGTGTGGATGACCACCAGCACGGATTGCGCAATCTTGTAGGGCATGTGAGCCAAGCCTTTGAAAAAATTATGCGTCTCGCGCCTGCACCATGGCGGCTGACTCAAGACGTGCGATGTGTTTTCTTTTGAAGTCGAATTTGATTGGGCAAGGGCACCGAGCGGTGGAGTACGTCTTCACCGAGCCATTGGGCTGCGCGCCAAGCTCGCTCGGAGACCAGTCCCAGGGGCAGCTGCTGGTAGTCGTCATTGAACACCTCAAAGCTGTAGTCCCCGCGGTAGCCCAATGCGAACAATCGCGTCACCAAATCGGCCAAAGCGTCCGAATGCACGCCTTCGCCAGGAAAGACTCGGAAATGCCGCGCCGTGGTCATGCGGTCTTCAAAGGTGGGCACCTCTTGCCACATGAAATCGGCCAACTGCACCAAAAAGATTTTCTGCGGGTCCAGCAACTCCAAATCATCCAAGGCGGTTTTGGTGGCGAACAAGTGAAAGGAATCCAGTCCAAGACCAAGATTGGGGGCATCCGCTAGCTCAATCACCTCCCAAGCTTGAGGAAACTCATTGATGTTGCGCCCCCACGAGAGCGCCTCGTACGCGACCTTGATGCCCAAAGGCAGCGCCAGCATGGCGAGTTTTCTCAAATCTTTGGCCAAAACCGCTGTCTCGCTGCTGGCATGCACCGATGTGGACGAACACACCAATAGCACTTTGGAGCCCAGGGCATGGCACATCTCGAGCATGGCCTTGGCAATATCGATTTTGTAGTGGTGCAAGTGCCCCGACAAGCCTTCAAAGTCACGCAATACCTGAAAGCCCGTGACCCGAAGTCCACTCGCTTTGACCGCGCTCACCGCGGCTTCAAAGCCCTCGGGATGAGAGACAACATCGCGTGCACTGAGCATGACTTGCGTGAAGCCAGCGTCACCAATGGCTTTGAGTTTCGCCTCGAGCGTACCGGCCAAAGAGATGGTGTCCATCCCAAAGTCCTCCAAGGCACCCCCCCTGAGCTTCATGCCAGTGGTGCCCTCTAAGCTTTGCCCGCCCTGCGCGCCATGCGTGCCCCAAGACGACCTCATGCCTGGCCCCTCTTGGCCGTGCTCACCAATTCAAAACTCACAC
Source organism: uncultured Burkholderiales bacterium (assembly GCA_903844385.1). Lineage (GTDB taxonomy): Bacteria > Pseudomonadota > Gammaproteobacteria > Burkholderiales > Burkholderiaceae_C > Limnohabitans. Next base: position 32,097 of record CAIMTJ010000033.1, on the reverse strand, counting down.
CAGACAACCACGTGCGCGTCAAGGCGCCGGCGTCTTGACGCCCAGAGGCACCCTCGCCCCCCTGCTGGTCAGCTTGTAAGCTCACGAATTCCACGCCCCGCTTGGCCAGCAGTGCCGTGGCCGCTTGGACGTCCTCACAACCGAGTCCAATGCGTTGAAAGCGCTCGTCTTCTTCCAGTGCCAACACACCCGGCTCGGGCTCGATCAATTGCAGGAAAAAGGTATTGCAAGGGCTTTTCATGATGCGTCCCTTGGGCAAAATGCCAAAGTGCTCGGTACTCGCCAGCGCCTCAAAGCCCAAGAGCTCTTGGTAAAACTCCATCCAGTCGAGCATGCGGTCGTTGCCTATGTATTGCACCAACCCAAAAAAATGAAATCCCGCCAACGCGCTCGGGTGGGCATCGACACTGGGGATGGGCACAAAATCCACGTCGTAAATGGAGAAATCGCGAACCCGGTCTACAAAATAAATTCGACTCGATCCCACGCCATGGATGGCGGGGATATTGAGCTCCATCACCTCCACGTGCGTGGGCACCCCCCAGGCCCCCAACTCGAGCGCTCGGTGATAGGCCTTGGCCGCATCCCGCACCCTCAGTCCCAGTGCCGCAATGACGGGCTTGTCGGTCGGGTTCAGGGCATGGGGCAAGCCCGATGCATGCGCGTTGATGATCACATTCATGTCGCCTTGGCGATAGAGCAAGACTTCACGCGAGCGGTGCCTGGCCACGGGGCGAAACCCCATCATCTCGAGCACCTGCCCGAGTGCTTGGGGCTTGGCGGTGGCGTACTCGATGAACTCAATGCCTGACAGCCCCAGCGGGTTGTGGTCGGGTGAAATCGATTCACGGTTGGCGTGCTGACCCAGCGGGGTAGAAATTGCAGTCATGGCCTATCGGTCCCTCACCATTGAACAAGAACAAAAGAACACAAAGATCAGGCATGCCATCCGAGGCGTGCACCTTTGCTTTATGATTCCGCACAGAGAACGGGTAAATCTTACCCCTAAAACACACCAACGGCTCAACTTACTTGGGGGACACACCACCATGATCAACACCCGACACCTCATGACACTGACCTTGGACGTGCCCTCGAGCGTGGATTTGGGACAAACGCCAAGAGGCGGGCGCAAAATCGCCCATATCTCAGGCGGGCGTTTTGTGGGAGACCGACTCCAAGGCCAAGTCCATGCTGCACCCGGTGGGGACTGGCTCCTCCTCAGAAGCGACTCGGTCTTGACGCTGGATGTGCGCATCACCTTGGAGACCGACGACCATGCGCTCATTTTCATGAGCTACCAGGGCATGCGACACGGGCCTGCCGATGTGATCGAACGCTTGAACCGAGGCGAACGCGTGGACAGCGAGGCGTATTACTTTCGCATGGCCCCGGTGTTCGAGACGGGGCATGAACGCTACAGCTGGCTCAATCGCGTGTTGGCAGTGGCCACAGGCAGTCGCGAGCCCAGTGGGCCCGTGTACCAAGTCTACGAGGTGCTTTGAGCGGATCAGCCCAGCACTGCGGCGCTTTACGCCTGAGCGGGCGTGCGCAAACGAATGTGGAGTTCGCGCAACTGCTTTTCGTCCACACTTGAAGGCGCTTGGGTGAGCAAGCACTGAGCGCGCTGTGTTTTGGGAAACGCAATCACATCGCGAATCGACTCGGCCCCAGTCATCAAGGTGACGATGCGATCGAGCCCAAAAGCCAAGCCGCCATGTGGAGGGGCTCCATACTGCAGTGCGTCGAGCAAAAAACCAAACTTCACTTGCGCTTCTTCAGGCGTGATTTTCAACGCATCGAAGACCTTTTGCTGGACATCAGCGCGGTGAATCCGCACCGAGCCCCCGCCAATCTCCCAGCCATTGAGCACCATGTCATAGCCCTTGGCAATGCATTTCTGCGGCGCCGTCACCATCCAGTCCTCATGGCCATCTTTGGGGGCGGTGAAGGGGTGATGCACCGCCGTGTAGCGAGCGGCCTCCTCGTCGTATTCAAACATCGGGAAGTCCACCACCCACATGGGCGCCCAACGTGCCTGGAATAAACCTTGGGTTTTGGCAAATTCACTCAAACCAATCTTCAAACGCAATGCACCCATGGCATCGTTGACCACTTTGGCCTTGTCTGCGCCAAAGAAAATCAAGTCCCCGTTTTGTGCACCCGTTTTGCTCAAAATCGAATGAATGGCCTCATCGTTCAAATTCTTCACAATGGGCGACTGCAAGCCTTCGCGACCCTGCGCCACATCGTTGACCTTGATCCATGCCAGGCCCCTCGCGCCATAAATTTTCACAAATTCAGTGTAGCCATCGATCTCGCCACGGCTGATGCTCGCACCTTGCGGAATCTTCAGCGCCACCACTCGGCCCCCAGGGGTGGTTGCAGGGGTGGAGAACACCTTGAAGTCCACCGTCTTCATGTCCTCGGTGAGTTCGGTGAACTCCAGTGAAATTCTCAAATCGGGCTTGTCCGAGCCAAACCGGTGCATGGCTTCACCATAAGTCATGACGGGGAATTCACCCAGGTCCACGCCCAAGACTTCCTTAAAGAGGTGACTGATCATGCCTTGGAACATGTCGCGAATCTCTTCTTCACCCATGAAGGAGGTCTCGATATCGATTTGGGTAAATTCAGGCTGGCGGTCTGCGCGCAAGTCCTCATCGCGAAAGCATTTGGTGATTTGGTAGTAGCGATCGAAGCCCGCCACCATCAAAAGTTGCTTAAACAGTTGGGGGGACTGGGGCAGCGCAAAGAATTGTCCATCGTGCACCCGACTTGGCACCAAATAATCGCGCGCACCCTCGGGGGTGCTCTTGGTGAGCATGGGTGTTTCAATGTCCACAAAACCGTTGTCATGCAAGAATTGACGCACATGGTGGGCCACTTTGTAGCGCAGCATGAGGTTTTTCTGCATGTAAGGGCGCCTCAAATCAAGGACTCGGTGCGTCAAGCGGGTGGTCTCTGAGAGGTTCTCATCGTCGAGCAAAAACGGTGGTGTGACCGAAGGGTTCAAGACCACCAAACCGGTGGCATGGACCTCGACTTGTCCACTTTTGAGCTGCTCGTTTTCAGAGCCCTCAGGGCGGCGGCGCACGACACCCGTGACTTGAATACAAAACTCGTTGCGCAAATGCTCAGCCGACGAAAACACCGCCTCTTGTGAGGGATTGCAGACAATTTGCACATGACCTTCACGGTCTCTCAAATCGACAAAAATCACCCCACCGTGGTCACGGCGGCGATTGACCCAACCGCACAACTGCACGGTTTGATCCAACAGCTCCAGGGTCACAAGACCGCAGTAATGGCTTCTCATGGACATGTTCACTTCTTTCTATGAATCGATGACTGCTTCACCACACGGTGAAAAAATAGGGACGAATGGGACTTGACCAGGCGCTAGGATGGACCGCAAGTAACACAGGCCTTGTCGCTTGAAACTAGGATTGGTTGTGCTCCGTTGCACCGGGTGTTGATGCTTGAACCGTCTCCTCGGGCGCCACCGCCCCCATCGAGATCACATAGGTCAAGGCTTGGTCGACACTCAAGTTCAAGGTTCGCACTTCGCTCACGGGCACCATCAGAAAAAATCCACTCGTTGGGTTTGGCGTGGTGGGCACATAAACACTCACCATGTCGTCACCCAAAATGGACGCCACCTCCCCTTTGGGAGAACCGGTTTGAAAGGCGATGGTCCACGAGCCTTGACAGGGGTATTGCACCAAGACCGCTGTGCGAAAGGCGTCTCCACTGCTGGAGAACAAGGTGGTGGAGACCTTCTTCACGCTGGTGTAAATGGACTTGACAAAAGGGATGTGAATGAACAAGTGGTCCCATTGCTTGAGCCACCAACGTCCAGCCACATTGGACGCGACTGCACCCGTGATGAGCAGCACTGCAAAAACCAAAACCACACCCAGGCCATGGACTTCACGCAAAAAATCCAAATCGGGCTGTCGACTAGCACTCATGAAGGAGCCCAGACCCGAGAGCACGCCTGAGAAAATCGCATCAAAAAGCCCCATCAACCAGAGCAACACCCAGACCGTGATGGCCAGGGGCAACCAGACCAAGAGGCCGGCGAGGAGGTATTTTTTTAAATGCATAAGCTCAGTGATGGGTCAATGAAAAAATAGGGCTTTCTGGGGGCTGACAACTCAAGGGCTTGGGGCTGATGATCAAAAAGCATCACGTGCTGGACTTCGGTGCAGAAGAGGTCGGGGACGACGAGCTTGCCGTACTGGAAGATGAGGGCGATGAAGTGCTGGAGGAGCCCGAGCCCGAAGTCGAGGAGGGACTTGAGCTCGAGGGCGTGGGGCTCGCGCTCGACGTTGGGGCCGAACTCGCACCGCTCGCGCCACTGGAGTCGCTTGCAGATGAGGGGGCCGAGGTGCTGGGGGCGTCGCTAGAGGCGCTCTTGGCTGCAGGGTCAAGCGAGGCCGTGGAGGCGTCAGCCTTGGGTTTGCCGTCTCCTTTGAAATCCGTCACATACCAGCCCGAGCCTTTGAGCTGAAACCCAGCGGCCGTGACTTGCTTGGTGAATTGAGGCTCACCGCACTGCAAACACACACTCAGAGGAGCGTCTGAGAGCTTTTGCAAAACGTCCTTGGCAAAGCCACAAGACGCACATTTGTAGGCATAAATAGGCATTTGAAATTGACTTGCTGCAAAATCCAACATTATAGAGGCCTACAAGCCTTTTCGCACAGACTCCTGCGAGGCTTTTGGCATGCGTTTGAGGGCATGGGGCTCAGGATGATCGTGCGTTGGTGTCCACCCCAGTGTGGTATCGATGGGCCGAACGAACGTTGCGCAGGCGTTGTGGCGCCAGCGACCCTGCCACCATGGCCAGTGTGGCCACCACCAAACCCACCCCTTGTGCGGGCAAGACCTCACCCATTGGGGTGAGCAAAAACAAGAGCCAACTCATCAGGCCCAGTGCAATGGACAGCAGCGCACCTTGGGTGGTGGCTTTGGACCAATAAAGCCCAAAGGCCAAGGGGACAAACGCCCCCACCAAGGGCACTTGATAGGCACTTGAGACCATTTCATAAATGCTGGTGCCTTGCATGACGATCGCATACGCCAGAACCACCGCGCTAAAAACCAGCACCGTCAAGCGCATGGCTTTGAGCTCAGCGCGGTCGTCCATGCCGGGATTGAATTGGCGCCAAATGTTTTCAGTGAAAGTAACGCTCGGGGCGAGCAGCGTGGCCGACGCGGTGGATTTGATGGCCGACAACAAAGCGCCAAAAAAGATCACTTGCATCACAAAAGGCATTTTTTGCATCACCAGTGTGGGCAGCACCCGTTGGGGGTCATCGCTGATGAGCGTCAATGCCTGCTCGGGCATGATGATCATGGCGCTCACCACCAAAAACATCGGCACAAAAGCAAAGAGCATGTAGCACACACCACCGATGATGGGCCCTCGGGTCGCCGACTCAACCGTGTTGGCTGACATCACCCGCTGAAACACATCTTGCTGCGGGATGGAGCCGAGCATGATGGTCAGACCTGAAGCCACAAAAAACATCACGTCGTGCCAGTTCGCGTCCGGCAAAAAATGGAACATATTTTTCGACTCGGCCAACGCCATCACCCGCTCAGCCCCACCAGCCTGTCCCCCAGCAAACACCGCCAAGGTGGCCAAACCGCAGACCAAAATGATCATCTGGATAAAGTCCGTGATCGCCACCGACCACATGCCGCCAAACAAGGTGTAGGCCAAAATCGACACCACCCCAATGCCCATCCCAAGCGGCATGGAAATGACGCCGTCCGAGAGCACATTGAAGACGAGCCCCAATGCACTGACTTGGGCCGAGACCCAGCCCAAGTAACTCACCATGATGATCAAGGTACAGACCACCTCCACTTGGGGGCCATAGCGCTCTCGGTAATAGTCGGCAATGGTGAGCAGCTTCATGCGGTAGAGCTTGCCTGCAAAAAACATCCCCACCAAAATCAAACACAGCCCCGCACCAAAGGGGTCTTCGATCACCCCGTTGAGCCCAGAGTTGACGAATTTGGCCGGGATACCAAGCACGGTCTCTGAGCCAAACCAGGTCGCAAAGGTGGTCGTGACAATCATCACCAAGGGCAAATGCCGCCCCGCAATGGCATAGTCAGCGGTATTTTTCACACGCCTGGCCGCCACCAAGCCAATCGCAATGGTGATCAGTAAATAAACAATAACCAGGGCCAATAACATGCAGGCATCTCCCCTCAAACCCAAGCGCAAGGCCGGGGCGTGTCAGACAGTGAAAACCCTATTTTAGGGCAGGTCTCGAGCCTGCCTTTGCACAGTCCAGCGCTTTAGGAGGAGACGTTGAACCACTGCATCAGCACCATGCCCAGCACGAAGCCCAAAGCGATCCAGAGCAAACGCACCAAGAGCCGCTGCGTTTGGCGACTCTCTTGCAAGACTTGGAGGAGTTCGGCCGAGGAAACACTGCTGTGGGGGTGCTGTAAATAATCGTGCACCAAGCGGGGAAGCTCTGGCAAAATTTTGGCATAGCGCGGCGCTTGTGACAGCAGTTGCTTCCACAACTTTTGGGGGCCAATTTGCTCGAGCATCCATTTCTCTAGGAATGGCTTGGCCGTGCTCCACAAGTCCAGATCGGGGTCGAGCTCGCGCCCGAGTCCTTCGATGTTGAGGAGGGTCTTTTGCAACAGCACCAACTGGGGCTGTATTTGCACATCAAAACGGCGCGAAGTTTGGAACAAACGCATGAGCACCAGCCCCAAAGAAATTTCCTTCAAGGGGCGATCAAAATAGGGCTCGCACACGGTTCGAATGGCGCTTTCCAATTCATCGATGCGCGTTTGCGCTGGCACCCAGCCCGACTCCAGATGCAATTCAGCGACACGCTTATAGTCGCGTCGAAAAAATGCGGTGAAGTTTTGTGCCAAATACTCTTTGTCGTATTCGGTGAGGGTGCCGACAATCCCAAAATCGAGCGATACATAGCGGCCCAAGGTTTTGGGGTCCACGCTCACTTGAATATTGCCTGGATGCATGTCAGCATGGAAAAAACCATCGCGAAACACTTGGGTAAAAAACAAGGTCACCCCGTCTCTGGCCAACTGCTTGATGTCCACACCGGCTTGGATCAATTGGTCCACTTGACTGATGGGCACCCCAAACATGCGCTCCATCACAATCACATCTTGGTGGCAGTAGTCCCAAAACATCTCGGGGATCAACACCAAATTGAGACCTTGCATATTGCGTCTTAATTGGGCGGCATTGGCCGCTTCACGCACCAAGTCAAGCTCATCGTGCAAATACTTGTCAAACTCGGCCACCACTTGACGCGGCTTTAAGCGCCGGCCGTCCACGGAGAGACGATCCAACCACTGGGCCATGGTGCGCATGAGAGCCAAGTCCTTCTCAATGACTTCCTTCATATGCGGGCGAATGACCTTGACGGCGACTTCATGGGTTTGGCCACTGGCATCGAGCATGGCGGCAAAATGGACTTGTGCAATGGATGCACTGGCAACAGGTTCGCGGTCAAACCGAGAAAAAATGACGTCGACGGGCTTGCCAAAAGCTCGCTCAATGGTGGCCACTGCCACGCCCGAGTCAAACGGCGGCACCCGGTCTTGCAAGGCCGCCAATTCATTGGCGATGTCGTGGGGCAACAAATCTCGACGGGTGGAGAGCACTTGTCCAAATTTCACAAAAATCGGCCCCAAGGTCTCGAGCGCCTGGCGCAAACGCTGCCCACGAGGTGCTGACAAATCTCTGCCCAGACGCAGTCGAGGTGCCAAAGCGCGAATCCACGGCTGCTTGAGTCCAGAGAGGATCAACTGATCGAGCCCATAGCGCCAGACCACCAAAAAGATCACAAAACCACGAAAGAAACGACTCATGGGGCGCTCACTCCTGCACCCCAGGAGCTTGCACGGGCATAGGCCCCTGCCGAAAAGCGTCTGAGCGCCTCCAAGGCCCCGCGCCCCAAGCGAACCACTTGGTGGGCATAGGCGTCACCGACAATTTTGGACAAATCGTCCTCGTAATCCCACTGCACATGATCGACCAACCAATTGACTTCGGCGGCAAGTTGAACGTCGCCCTCAATGCGAAGCGCAGGTTTTTCGTCCTTGAGGAGTCGACTCGCGAGATCGAGCACACTCGTCTCCATCAACATGATGGACAAGTCCGCCTTGGCTGGCGCAAGAGCAAGGGCACCTGGCACATCAGGCACATCAGGCACACCAGGCACACCAGGCACACCAGGCGCATTAGACTCTTTGGACCTCGGCCCCAGCCCAGCGCGCTCGCGCTCGAGCAGTCCGGCGCGCGTGATGCGTAGCCTCCAATGCCACTCATGCCACTGCAAGGACAAGGTCCTGCCATGTTGGCGCTTGAGGCGCTGAAGTGCTTGAGGCTCATGCAAGAGGACATGGTTGATAAAAATCAGCACACGGTCCAAGACCTCGTGAAGTAGCGCCGGTGGCAACTTGAGCTTGAAGGCTTGGCGCTCAATCGCCTTGAGCCCTTTGCTGATCTCATGCAAGAGGCGTTGCGGCAACAAGAAGGGTCCGTCTGAGTCTGCGCTGTGTGTCGCATGCTCACCCCGGTGCGAGTGAGCTGAACGGGCTGGATCATTGAGAAATTGGGTCATGGCTTGAGCTTTCAATGGCAAGCGAAAAAATGCGAGACGACGGACTCAAAAAACGGGGTGGCCCCGCTGTGCGACGCCCTCATTGCAAGGCCTCCAAGGCGCACACCCGCCAGCCTTGCAGATCATTGTCCATATGGGGGCGAAGGGTTTTGGACCAAGTCCAAATCTCGCGAAACGGATTGGGGCTCGCATTCAAACCCTCGCGAATCATGCCCGAGAGCTCAACGCTCACCTTTTGCTCGTGTCCTTCGCGCTTGACACTCAAGCACTGGGACTCCAGCATCAACACCTCGCTCATGACTTGGGACATGTCTGAGGCATGCCTGTGGGACTCCAGTGTGGTCATGGTGGCGAATTGATCCTGCACATCATGAAGCATGGAAGGACTCAGAAAGTCTTGCATTTGGGCCAGATCGCGTCTGTCCCAAGCCTCTTGAAGGGCTAAGAAATGCTTTTGGGCCATTTTTAAAAAATCCGCCACTTCAAACTCAAAGGGCCAAGGGCAGGACAACTCTGCGGGGCTCAAACGAGCACGCGTGCGCGTTTGAGCAGCGCTTGCGGTGTCAAATCGAGACCAGGTCTGGCTGGCGATGGGCAATCCCTCTCGCCAAGCTTGGGGCAAGTCTGGTGGCTCCAAGTCACTCCAGGTCGGCGCCACAGGGTGCGTCCCCCAAACACTGAAGTCGTGTGGCGCTGGATCTGTGCTCACCTCCAGCGCAGCCATGCCACCCAGGATGTGCTCACGCTCAGGCGACTCCCAGGGCCTGGCCGAGGCATCGTTGCCAACGTTCTTGGGGTTGTAGGGCTTGAGAAACGGCATGGTCACTGTCGCTGCCGTCTGGGGTTGACGGTGAAAGAAATGGGCCGCCAGTCGAGCGCGCTTGCTCGTGTAAACTTCTCGCGCTTGAACACCATACGCGCCGCTAGAGCCCATGGCACTTGAAGTGGCCAATCGGCGCCACCGCAAAAAGGCCACCCAAGCCACCATCAGACCCACGCCCAAGCCCAAGCCCCATGCCCAAGCGGTATTTTCCGCAGCGAGACTCAACCCGCTGAGCGCCGTGAGGGCGCCTTCGGCTGAGGGTTCGGTTTTGCTCACCGATTGCGCAAATACTCCCGCCGATTGGAGCACCCCAAGGCCCCCACTCACCCGTGCCAACGCCAGGCTGCTGCGCCAGCGCAGACGATGGAGGAGATGGACAAGTTGATGCCCCCACTCACCCCCAAACGCCAGTCTGGACGCAGGGGGTCTTAGCATTTGATCCCCACATGCAGTGCCACCACGCCCGCGCTCAAATTGTGCACATCCACGTGCCCCAATCCTGCGTCTTGGATCATGCCTTTGAGGGTTTCTTGATCAGGATGCATGCGAATGGATTCGGCCAAATAGCGGTAAGAATCCTCGTCCTTGGCCACCCATTTGCCAATTTTGGGCAACAAATTGAAAGAATACCAATCGTAGGCCTTTTGCAAGGGGGCGGCCACTTTGGAGAACTCCAAGACCAAGAGTTTGCCCCCTGGCTTCAAGACTCGGCACATCTCCTTCAACGCCGCGTCCTTGTCGGTCATGTTGCGAAGCCCAAACGCCACGCTCACTCGGTCAAAGCTGTCGTTGGCAAAGGGCAGCGCTTGGGCGTCACACACGAGTGTGGGCAGCAGCAAGCCCTCGTTGATCAGGCGATCTCGCCCCGTTCTTAACATGGTCCAATTGATGTCGCTTTGAACCACCAAGCCTTGGGAGCCGACTTTTTTGGCAAACGCCAGACTCAAGTCACCGGTGCCCGCAGCAATATCCAAGACCCGCATACCCAGGCTCAAATCGGCCACCAACACGGTGTAAGCCTTCCAAGCGCGGTGCAGCCCCATGGACATCAAATCATTCATGATGTCGTAATTGGCGGCCACCGAATCAAAAACTGAGCGCACGCGTGAGGACTTTTCATCCTCCTCAACGCTTTGAAAACCAAAATGTGTTTTACCCATGTCTCGATGTTAAAGGCGAATGGCGCCGCAGTTTGCATTCCTGGCACAAAAAAATACAGCAGACGTTGGAATTGCGCTGAAATCATCTCACCGAGTGGGCAAGCCCAAAGACTGGCGTGCCACACCGCAGGTGCAGCAGCAAAGGCCAGCAAAAATGATTCACCGCTTGACTGCGACCCCCAAAGGGGCGGGTCACTTCGCCTTGGAGTTCATCGCTTGGTCACGGTGAAGACCTTGCGCTTTGAGCCGCTTCTCATAGTCTTGCCACAAGCGCTCTTGCTCCGAGCCCAAATGGTAAAGGTAGTCCCAGGTGAAGATCCCGCTGTCGTGGCCGTCACTGAAGGTGGGTTGCACGGCGTAATTGCCCACCGGCTCCAAGCCCAGCATGCCCACGCCGCGTTTGCCGGTTTGCAAGACCTCTTGCCCAGGGCCATGGCCTTGCACCTCAGCCGAAGGGCTGTAGATGCGCATGAGCTCAAAGGCGATCTCAAAACGCTCGCCGCCCGCAAAACTCACTTCGAGTTTTTTAGAGCCTTGGTGCACCGTGAGATCGAGGACCGTGGGGGCCTTTTTGGTTGATTTTTCGATCAATGTCTGTCCAATCGTGAAAGGTGTGGGTCTCGGGTTTGGCGTCAAATTCAACCGGGCTACACCAGGACACGCTCAATACCGCCCGCGTTGGCCGCTTGCACGTATTGGGGCATCCAGTCTTCACCCAAAATTCGTCTGGCCATCTCCACCACAATGTAGTCGGCCTTCAAGAGCCCGCTTTTGAGATCACCCTCATAGCGTGTGAGCCCTTGCAAACAGCTCGGACAACTGGTCAAAATAGTAACGTCTCCACTGTCTTGACCGCTCAAAGCACGAATGCGCGACTCGTCAGCCAACAACTCTTCTTCCTTTCGAAACCGCACCTGGGTGGAGATGTCTGGGCGAGTGACACCGAGTGTGCCTGACTCACCACAGCAGCGCTCGGACTCGAGCACTTGCTCGCCCACCAAGGCCTTGACCGTGAGCATGGGGGACTGCAACTTCATCGGACTGTGACAAGGGTCGTGATAGAGGTAGGCGTTGGTGTTGGACGCGTCCAAGGTGATGCCTTTTTCAAGCAAATACTCATGAATGTCAATGATGCGACAGCCTGGAAATATTTTGTCAAATTGGTAACCTTGGAGCTGATCGTAGCAAGTACCACAACTCACCACCACCGTCTTGATGTCCAAGTAATTCAACGTATTGGCAACGCGATGAAACAAAACGCGGTTGTCGGTGATGATTTTCTCGGCCTTGTCAAACTGACCGCTGCCGCGCTGGGGATAGCCGCAGCACAGGTATCCTGGGGGCAACACCGTTTGTACACCAGCGTGCCAGAGCATGGCCTGGGTGGCCAAACCCACTTGAGAAAAGAGCCGCTCTGAGCCACAACCCGGAAAATAAAACACCGCCTCGGTCTCGGCCTGGGTAGTTTTGGGGTTCCGGATGATGGGAACATAGTTTTGGTCTTCAATGTCCAACAAGGCGCGCGCTGTTTTCTTGGGCAAGTTGCCAGGCATTTTCTTATTCACAAAATGAATGACCTGCTCTTTAACGCTACCCAGACCAATGCTGGGCGGTGGCGCTTTGGTCTGCGCCAAAGCCCAATGGGAAAACAGACCGTTGACAAAACGCTGGGCTTTCATCCCCACATCCACCATGGCGGCACGGGCGAACTTGATGGTCTCGGGGTTGGTGGCATTGAGCATCAACATGGCGGCGGCGTTACCGGGTCGAAAGCTCTTTTTGCCCATTTTTCTGAGCAAATTGCGCATATTCATCGACACATCACCAAAGTCAATTTTCACCGGACACGGCGACAAGCACTTGTGGCAGACCGTGCAGTGATCGGCCACGTCCTCAAATTCTTGCCAATGCTTGACCGATACGCCCCGACGGGTTTGCTCCTCGTACAAGAACGCCTCGACCAACAACGAGGTGGCCAAGATTTTGTTTCTGGGGCTGTAGAGCAAATTCGCGCGCGGCACATGGGTGGCACACACGGGCTTGCATTTGCCACAGCGCAAGCAGTCCTTCACGCTGTCGGAGATGGCCCCGATGTCAGACTGCTGCATGATCAAGGATTCATGCCCCATCAGTCCAAAACTCGGTGTGTAGGCATTGGCCAAGTCCCCTCGGCGAGTCAAGGCATCGGTTGGATCGAACTTGACCAATTTGCCTTTGTTGAAGTGCCCCTGAGGGTCAATGCGCTGTTTGTAGGCAGCAAATGGAGCCAACTCCGCATCGGTCAAAAAAGACAACTTGGTGATGCCAATGCCGTGTTCGCCCGAGATCACACCATCCAATTTTCTGGCCAAGGCCATGATTTTGGCCACCGCGCGATGAGCGGTTTGTAGCATGTCGTAGTCATCGCTATTGACCGGGATGTTGGTGTGCACGTTACCGTCACCCGCGTGCATGTGCAAAGCCACCCAAACGCGGCCTTTCAAGACGCGTTGATGAATGGCGTTGCATTCGACAAGCACGGGCTTGAAAACCTCACCCGTGAAGATGAGGTCAAGCGGCGCCTTGATCTGCGTCTTCCAGCTCGCACGCAAGCTGTGGTCTTGCAACTGGGGAAAAAGTGTCTCACTCTCATCGAGCCAACCTTGCCACATGGCACTGACTTCGGCAATGACACTTCGCGCTTGCCTCACACGCTCTTGGATCATCTCACCAGAGGGCTGCTCGCTCGGGTCCTTGCTGGCGTCCAAGGGCAAATGACCCGTGGCAAAAAACTGATCCAAGGCTCGACACAAGGCAATCTTATTGTCAAGCGACATCTCGATGTTGATGAACTCAATACCGTCGGTGTACTCGGCCATTCGAGGCAACGGAATCACCACATCTTCATTGATCTTGAACGCATTGGTGTGGCGAGAGATGGCGGCGGTTTTTTTGCGATCGAGCCAAAACTTCTTTCTGGCCTCATAACTCACTGCGGTGAAGCCTTCTCCGCTTCTGGAGTTGGCAAGCCTGACCACCTCGGCACTCACGCGCGCGACTTGATCGGGGTCGTCTCCAGCGATGTCGGCCAAGAGCACCATTTTGGGCAATCCGCCGCGCTTACTTTTGGTGGCATACCCCACGGCGCGCAAATAGCGATCGTCCAAGTGCTCCAGGCCGGCGAGCAAAACGCCCGAGCTTTTTTGCTCTGAGAACATGTAGTCCTTGATCTCCACAATGCTGGGCACCGCGTCCTTGGCATTGCCAAAAAACTCCATACAAACGGTTCGGACGTGGCTGGGCATTTTGTGCAGTACCCAAGTCGCACTCGTGATGAGGCCGTCACAGCCCTCCTTTTGCACACCCGGCAAGCCACTCAAAAACTTATCGGTCACATCCTTGCCCAGGCCTTCTTTACGGAAAGCGTTGCCAGGAATATCGAGCCGCTCGCGGCGAATCAAACTCACCCCGTCGGCTTGGTAATACGCCAAGTCAAAGGAGGCGATCGAGACGTCGTGAATTTTGCCCAAGTTGTGGTTCAGTCGCGTGACTTCGAGCCACTGTGCGTCTGGGGTGACCATTCTCCAGCTGAGCAAATTATCCAAGGCCGTGCCCCACAAGACCGCCTTCTTACCGCCCGCATTGACCGCGATATTGCCTCCGATACAAGAAGCCTCTGCACTGGTGGGATCGACCGCAAAGACGAAATCCGCCTCTTCAGCAGCATTGGCCACCCGCTGCGTGACGACGCCCGCTTCGGTAAAAATCGTCGGCGCCGATGACTCCAAACCGGGCAAGGTGCGCATTTGCACGGGACCCATTTTTTCAAGCTTCTCGGTATTGATCACCACACTGCGCCATGACAGCGGAATGGCACCTCCGGTATAACCGGTGCCACCCCCCCTGGGGATGATGGTGAGCTCCAATTCAATGCAGCCCTTCACGAGGCCGGCCATTTCTGCCTCGCTGTCAGGGGTCAAGACCAAAAACGGATACTCGACACGCCAGTCAGTGGCGTCAGTCACATGCGAGACGCGCGAGAGCGGGTCAAATTTGATGTTGTCAGCCGCGGTGTAGCGTTTGAGCTCTTTGAGTGTTCGCTTGCGCAGCTTGAACACGCTGTCAAAAAAGGTCTCAAACCGAACAATGGCCTCCTTGGTGTAGCGCAACAACTCTTGTACCAACGCGTCACGCTCTGAATCCTCCTGGGGCGAGCGCCTGGCCTCAATTTCGTGGATACGGTGATACAGGGCATCCACCAACAGGGCACGCCGCTTGGGGTTGTCGAGCAAATCGTCTTCCAAGTAGGGGTTGCGCTGCACGACCCAAATGTCTCCCAGCACCTCGTAGAGCATGCGTGCCGAGCGACCCGTGCGCCGCTCTTGGCGCAATCGCTCCAAGATCGACCAACACGCTGGCCCGAGCACCCTGGTGACAATTTCCTGGTCCGAAAACGAGGTGTAGTTGTAGGGAATTTCTCGCAGTCGGGGGCTGTCTTCAGCCGCCGCCATCAAAAATCGCTGCGCAATAGGGGCATTCATGGTCTTTGGGATCTTTTTCTTTAAAAAAAGGGACTACTGTAGATAACCCTAATAATAACTGAGGCACCCGCCCAGGCCAACAAATGCCCTGAATGACCTTGATGACCACATTTTAAGAAAAAACGGCCAATTCCACCGCAGACACCTCAGTTTTAGCCGTGGGTGGCCCAAGTCCACAACCAATGGGTGAGGCAGACCACCCCCACCAATGCGGCGTAGCCCGTGATAGAGCCATCTTTCAAGCCCAAAAACACCAGCGTGGCTTGACAAATGGCGCCCACCACCAGCAAGACCATGACCCCAGGCCAAAAAGGGGCAGCGTTGTTGCTGCGACCCCGCACAGACGCAAAAAGACCCAAACCCACGGCCAAAAAGAGGCTGGGGAGAAAAAAATTGGCGATATGGTTCAATAAACTTGTCCAAGACATGCTGGCAATTTTATAATCACTGGATGGCAGTCTGGGCTTTGGGCCTCAATCACAATACCGCTCCTCTTGATTTGAGGGGTAAGTTCGCCTTCGCCCTCGAACACATGCCCCCGGTGCTCAGTGGCTTGCAAAACATCATCTCCGCCAATGCAGAAGCGGCGATATTGTCGACTTGCAATCGCACCGAGATCTATTGTGCCGCCAACGAACCTGCTCTCAAGCGTTCATTTGAATGGCTGGCCCACTCTGGCGGGGTGTCCTACGAGACACTGCAAGCCCACAGCTACGTTTTACAAGACCAAGAGGCTGCTCGTCACGCTTTTCGCGTTGCCAGTGGACTGGACTCCATGGTGCTGGGTGAGCCCCAGATTTTGGGACAAATGAAGGACGCGGTTCGCTTGGCCTCCGAAGTGGGCTCCTTGGGAACCACCTTGCACCAACTGTTTCAACGCACATTTTCTGTCGCCAAGGACGTGCGCAGCAACACCGAAATTGGTCACTTGTCCATCAGCATGGCCGCGGCTTCGGTGCGCTTGGCGACACAGATTTTTGGTGACCTGGGTCCTCTTCAGGTCTTGTTTGTCGGCGCGGGTGAGATGATTGAGTTGTGCGCCACTCACTTTGCAGCCAAGCAACCTGCTCAAATTTGTATTGCCAACCGCACGCTCGAAAAAGCGCAGTCTCTGGCCAAGCAGTTCAATGGACAAGCCATGCGTTTGGCCGATTTACCGCAGCGCCTGCATGAGTTTGACATCGTGGTGAGCTGCACGGCGAGCTCTCTGCCCTTGATTGGCTTGGGCGCGGTGGAGAGGGCTCTCAAAACGCGCAAGCGTCGCCCCATCTTCATGGTCGACTTGGCGGTACCCAGAGACATTGAGCCCGAGGTCAAGGGCCTGGGCGATGTGTATTTGTACACCGTGGACGATTTGAGCGGTGCGGTTCAAAGCGCTCAAGCGAGTCGACAAGCGGCAGTGCAGCACGCTGAGCGCATCATAGATGAGGGCGTGCAAAGCTTTGCCAAATGGCTGGGTGAGCGCAGCATCGTGCCCTTGATTCAGCAACTCAACACCCAAGCGCAACACTGGCAAACCAGTGAGCTGGCCAAAGCCAAAAAACTCTTGGCCAAGGGTGAGAGCATCGACGCTGCCCTGGAGTCTTTGGCCAAGGGCTTGAGCCACAAGATGCTGCACGGTGCCATGGCCGAGCTGCACCATGCTGACACCGAGTCGCGCGAAGCCTGCGTGCAAGCCGTGCAGCATTTTTTCCTGCGCGAGAGACACCACCGTTAGCGCCGACCTGTCGCTCCTTGGCTTGACGAGCGCACGCACCGCAGACTTCTGTGGCCTCGAGTTGGTACTTGGAGCGAACTCAGGATCGATCCTTGAGCCTGGTGCCCGAAGTCTCATCAAAACAGCCCCTGATGTCACCCCCCTTTTTTGTTCCCCACCACTCCATTTCGAACACCCATGAAACCCTTTATGCAAACCCAACTCGAGCGTTACGCCGTTCGTTTGGCCGAGCTTGATTTTTTACTGGCCCGCGAGGACATCCTCAAAGACATGCAGCAGTTCATGGGGCTCTCGCGCGAGCACGCCGAAGTGGCAGTCATCGCCTCTCGCTGGCTGCGTTACCAAAGCGCCCAAGCCGAGTTGCTCCAAGCTCGGGCCTTGGTCACGGAGTCCACCGTGTCAACGCCCCTACAACCCGACGACGCCGACATGCTCGCCATGGCACAAGCCGAGGTCGACAGCTTAGAGGCCGAGACCGAGCAATTGGATGCCGAGCTGCAACGCTTGCTGTTGCCCAAGGACCCCGAAGACGCACGCAACGCTTATTTGGAAATTCGAGCTGGCACCGGTGGCGACGAATCAGCCCTCTTTGCCGCTGACCTATTGCGCATGTACATGCGCTATGCCGAGAAAGTCGGCTGGAAGTGCGAGATCATGAGCGAGTCGGCCAGTGAGTTGGGTGGCTTCAAAGAGGTGGTGGTGCGCATGGAGGGCGAGAAAGTCTACGGTGCTTTGCGCTTTGAGTCTGGCGGACACCGCGTTCAGCGCGTGCCCACCACCGAGTCACAAGGCAGGATACACACGAGTGCTTGCACGGTGGCGGTGATGCCTGAGCCCGATCCGCACCAAAGCATCGAGATCAATCCAGCAGACCTGCGCATCGACACCTACCGAGCCTCGGGTGCGGGCGGGCAGCACATCAACAAAACGGATTCTGCTGTGCGTGTCACCCACTTGCCCACTGGGATCGTCGCCGAATGCCAAGATGACCGCTCCCAGCACCGCAACAAGGCCAAGGCCATGCAAGTGCTGTTGGCCAGGATTCAAGAAAAAGACCGCCTCGAGCGCTCCTTGAAAGAAGCGGCAACACGCAAAGGCCTCATTGGCAGCGGTGACCGCTCAGACCGAATTCGAACCTACAACTTTCCCCAAGGGCGACTGAGTGACCACCGCATCAATCTGACCTTGTACAAGCTGTCCCAAATCATGGAAGGCGACTTGAAAGAGGTCTTGACCGCCTTGCAGCATGCGCGCGAGAGCGAGCTCATGCAAGACCTTGAAATCGGCGGGCTGGTGGTTTGACCTCAGCACGTCTTTTGAACGCGACATGACTTCACCACAGCCCACAACGCTGCCACTCGGGGCCCCGCTGCTCACCGCGGCAGACTGGATACAGCGCGCGCGCCAACACGGGCTCACGCTTTGGGAATGCCAAAGCCTCATGCTCAAAGCCTTGACACAAGCCCAGGGCAACCGAGCCTGGCTCTACACCCATGACCAAATCTGCTTGAGCCAGCAGCAAAGCGAGGCATTCTGGGCCGACGTGCAAAGAAGGCTCGACCATGTTCCCCTGGCTTACATCACCCATGAAAATTGTTTTTATGGCCTGACCTTGCAAGTGGATGAACGTGTCTTGGACCCGAGGTCAGACACCGAAACCTTGGTCGATTGGGCCTTGGAGATCTTGCATCAAAAAATTGAAGTGAGTACACACTCTCTTCAAAGTTCAACGTCCATAGGCAATGCCAAGAATCAAACTCTGCGTGTGGTGGACTTGGGGTGTGGCAGTGGGGCCATCGCCTTGGCTCTGAAGGCCCATGCCCCGAGTGTGGAAGTCTGGGCTGTGGACAGCAGCCCAGGCGCATTGGCACTGTGCGAGCACAATGCGAAGAGTTTGGGGTTGACGTTGACCCTTCAAGAAAGCAATTGGCTTGAGGCTTTGGGGTCCACACGCTTTGAGCTGATCGTCTCCAACCCGCCCTACATTGCCCCAGGCGACCCCCATCTGGCCAAATTGGGCCATGAACCCGTGAGTGCCTTGGTCAGTGCCGATGGTGGCATGGCCGACATCCGCCGCATTGCCAAGACGGCGCTCGAGCACCTCCAGCCCCAGGGATGGCTGCTGTTGGAGCACGGTCACGACCAAAGTGAGCGGGTGCAATCGACCCTGGCGCAATGGGGCTACTTGAACATCCATACCCGCCCTGACCTCGCGGGCATCCCACGCTGCACTGGCGCGCAACGCCCAAACATGGCATAAAATGGCTCATTCCAGTGTTGTCGCTCATGCTCTCCAGTGGCCCAAGAGACCCCAGAGACCTGACAAGGCAGCACGTTTTTACCGTTTTTGGAGTGCCCAAGCCATGGATAACGTACAGACCCAAATTGATCAATTGGTTAAAAACCACGACGTGGTGCTTTTCATGAAGGGAGATGCCAATTTCCCCCAATGCGGGTTCTCAGGGCGAGCTATCCAAGTCCTCAAGGCCTCTGGGGTGGATGTCAAGGGACTCAAAACCATCAACGTTTTAGAAGAGCCCGAAATTCGCCAAGGCATCAAAGAGTACAGCAACTGGCCCACCATTCCACAACTCTACGTCAAGGGCGAATTCATTGGTGGCTCCGACATCATGATGGAGATGTTTGAGTCGGGTGAGCTCACCCAAGTGTTGAAGGCCTAAGCCCAAGACTCTTCGAGCCAAGTGCTTTTGCAATAACTACAACGCTCAAAGGCGCCATGACTCCATGGCGCGGGCCAGTCTCAGGGCAAGCACTCTCCAACTCGCCACCAACATCAACGCTTTTTGCGGCTTTCGTGCTGAATTTTCCCGCTTAAAAACGAGATCACCTCAGCCAAAGGCAACTCAGTGGCTTGGGGCTCGCGTCGATGCTGGTACTCCGCGACCCCTGACTTCAGGCTTCGATCGGACACCACCAATCGGTGGGGCACACCGATGAGCTCCCAATCGGCAAACATGACACCAGGGCGCTCGCCACGGTCGTCAAGCATCACGTCCCAACCAAGCTCCACAGCCTGCTCGTAAAGGGCGTGTGCCTGCACTCTCACCTCCTCACTGCGGTCCATCCCGATGGGGCAGATCACCAACACAAAGGGGGCAATCGACTCGGGCCAAATCATGCCCTTGTCATCGTGATTTTGTTCAATGGCCGCCGCCGGTAAACGCGTGACACCAATGCCATAACACCCCATCTCCATGGCTTGGGGTTTGCCGTTGACATCCAAGAAAGTCGCATGCATGGCCTTGGAGTATTTGGTGCCCAAGTAAAAAATATGACCCACTTCAATACCCCGCTCGATGCTCAGCGTGCCTTGACCACAAGGCGAGAGATCGCCACTCACCACGTTTCTCAAGTCATAGACCTCTTCTTGCAGCGGCAAAGCCAAGTCTCTTGCCCAGTTCACACCTGAGAGGTGAAATCCAGCCTCATTGGCACCACAGACCCAATCGGACAAGAGCGCTGCGTCGCGGTCCACCAAAAGACGCATGCCTTGGGGTCGGCCTACCGGCCCCAAAAATCCTGGGCCACAGGCAAACAAGCCCTCAATCTCTTTGGCATGGGCCAGGCGAAGCTGGCCTTGTGCGAAGTGCGGCACTTTGGCCAGTTTCACCTCATTGAGCTCATGGTCCCCGCGCAGGAGCACCAAGCAAAACTCGGGCGCTACCTCCCCACTCTCGCCGCTTTGTTCATACACCCAGACCAAGGACTTGACGGTTTGCTGCAAGGGCACACCCAACAAAGCCGCGACCTCCTCACAGGTGGTTTGCGAGGGGGTGGCTTCACGCTTGAGAGGCCGTGTGGCCTGAGCGCGCACATGGCTTGGTGCCAGGGCTTGGGCTTTTTCCATATTGGCTGCGTAGTCACTTTGTGCACAAAACACAATGGCGTCCTCACCGGTTTCAGCGATCACCTGAAACTCTTCACTCAAGTCGCCACCAATAGCGCCACTGTCAGCGGCCACCGCGCGGTATTGCAAGCCAAAACGATCAAAAATGCGCCGATAAGCGCTCGCCATGGTGGCATAACTCTCTCTCGCCTTCTCTGGACTCGCATCAAAGCTGTACGCATCTTTCATGATGAACTCGCGCCCGCGCATGAGACCAAAACGAGGGCGACGCTCGTCCCTGAATTTGGTTTGGATTTGATAAAAATTCTTGGGCAACTGTTTGTAGCTCTTGATTTCTTGGCGGGCAATATCGGTGACCACCTCCTCGGAGGTGGGCTGGATGACAAAATCGCGCTCATGGCGATCGCGAATGCGCAAAAGCTCAGGTCCCATTTTTTCAAAACGCCCGGTTTCCTGCCACAGCTCGGCTGGTTGCACGACAGGCATGGTGAGCTCAATGGCGCCGGCCCTCTCCATTTCTTGCCGAATGATGGCCTCGACTTTGCGAATCACCCTCAATCCCATGGGCATGTAGCTGTAGATACCGGCCCCGAGCTTTTTGATCATCCCCGAGCGAATCATCAACTGGTGAGAGACGATTTCAGCGTCCTGGGGGGCTTCTTTGAGAGTGGAGACGAGGAATTGAGAGGCTTTCATAGCGCGCGAGGGTTTCCCTGGTTAATTTACAAAAATAAGCATGATTCAAGCATTGAATTGAAAAAATTCGCAACACCCCCCTTGATCAATTGGGGGGACTGTGGATAATCAACTCAATTGAAAAATTTGAGAGTTGATTATGCTTGACAGAGACGGCTTTCGGCCCAATGTTGGCATCATCATAGTGAATCATCGAAATCAGGTTTTTTGGGGTAAACGCATACGCAGTCACAGTTGGCAATTTCCACAAGGCGGCATTGACAAGGGCGAAAGCCCAGAGCAGGCCATGTTTCGGGAATTGCACGAAGAAGTTGGGCTGATGCCCGACCATGTGCGTATTCTCGCCCGAACCCGAGATTGGTTGCGCTATGAAGTGCCAGATCGTTATATTAGACGCGATGCCAGAGGACACTACAAGGGACAAAAACAAATTTGGTTTTTGTTGCAATTGGTGGCTCAAGACTGGCAACTCAACTTGAGGGCGACCAATCACCCTGAGTTTGACGCTTGGCGCTGGAATGATTTCTGGGTTCCACTGGAGGTGGTGGTGGAGTTCAAGCGCGGTGTCTACGAAGCCGCCCTCAATGAGCTGCAGCGTTTTTTACCTCGCCTGGAGCCCAACAACCACTCTCACCGAGCACGACCATCCCGAGAGTTCTCACAGCGCGTGCGACCGTCCGGCTTGGAAGGAGACACCGAAGAGGCGTCGACAATTGGCTCACATGAGGAAACTGCTTTACCTGCAGACCTCTCGCTCAACCATACATTGGGAGTGCGGGTTCCCTACACCATGGCCAAGCAAACCGATCTGCCGCCTGACGGCTCCTTTGAGCGCTGAAGTCTGATGCAGTGCCAGGGTGCTCAACGCATGAGCACCATGTTGTCGCGATGCACGATCTCGTCTTCGGCGGTATAGCCCAATATAGCCTCGAAATCACTGGAAGGTTTTTTGCAGAGCAGTCTGGCCTCGGCGCTGGCGTAGTTGGAGAGCCCGCGCGCGAGCTCTAGTCCATCGGGGTCTTTGATGGCAACCACCTCTCCCCTGGAAAAATCGCCTTCAACCCCCACCAAACCGATGGGCAACAAGGAGCTGCCGCCGCCTTTGAGCTTGCTCGCTGCACCCGCATCGACCAGCAAAGAGCCTTTCAATTGCAAATGATCGGCCATCCATTGCTTTTTGGCCTGTAACTTGGGTGTGCTTGCCCACAACAGCGTGCCCAAGCGCTCGCCACTGGCAAGTCTGAGCAATGCGTCGGACTCACGCCCCCACGCAATGACGGTGGAGGCGCCTGAGCTGGCCGCGCGTTTGGCGGCCAACACCTTGGTGATCATGCCACCCTTGCCAATACTCGAGCCTGCTCCACCCGCCATGCCCTCAAGCATGGCGTCCCCGGCGAGCGCACACTCGATGAATTGAGCCTGCGCATTGGAGCGAGGATCACAGTCATACAGGCCCGCTTGGTCCGTCAAGATGATGAGCGCATCGGCCTCGACCAAATTGGCCACGAGCGAGGCCAAGGTGTCATTGTCACCGAACTTAATCTCGTCATTGACCACGGTGTCATTTTCATTGATCACTGGCAATACACCGTGTTTGAGTAAGGTGAGCAAGGTGGACTTGGCGTTGAGGTAGCGCTCGCGATCGGCCAAGTCGGCATGGGTGAGGAGTACTTGCGCGCTGCCCAGGCCGTTTTCTTTGAGCTTGGTCTCATAAATCTGGGCCAGGCCCATTTGACCCACGGCTGCCGCAGCTTGCAACTCATGAATGGCGCTCGGGCGTGAACTCCAGCCCAAGCGCTTCATACCCTCGGCAACTGCACCGCTAGAGACCATGATGATTTCAAGCGGCGCTTGGCCTGAATCCGCTCTTGGTTTGATCAATAGAGCCATTTGACGACACCACTCACCGATGGCTTTCTCATCGAGCCCGCGACCCTCGTTGGTGACCAAACTCGAACCCACTTTGACCACCCAACGCCGTGACAGCGCAATCGCACCGCGCGCACGCTCTCTCAGCATCTCATCGGGTCCCAATAAATTGACTGAGTTTAGGGAATGCATAAGATCAAGGGATGAAAAACAAAAGCACAAATGAGTGGCAGTTCAATAAGCCGCTGGGCTATGAACGAACACCACGGGTGTTGGTCGACTTTTTGATCGGGGTTTTTTTAGTGGGCGCTTTTTTAGCGGGGGCTTTTTTGGCGGCGACTTTTTTAGCGGGGGCTTTTTTGCCAACCGATGGTTTGACCTGGGCCGACTGAGGCTTGGGGGCTTTGAGTTCTGAATTTTTGACAGCAAGCTTTTTGGCAGGCGCCTTCTTGGCAACGACTTGGGGATTGGCTGACTTTTTCACCCCTGTTTTTTTGGTCGCCACCTTGTCAATGACGGGCTTGGCGGTGGCGGTTTGCGTCACTGAACGCATTGTGCTCGGGGCTCTCGCCGATGTCTTGATCGTTTTGGGTTTTTCTTGCGTCGCTGAGGCGCTCAATTCCAGACCGGGCACAAATCGAGGATCCACGTACTCGGGCTCGGCTTGGGCGACTTGGATGGACTTGATGTGCTCAAAAACGGCCTTCACCAAATGGTCGCAACCGTCTTTGCTCAGGGCCGAGACTTGAAAAACGGGTCCGTTGAACTTGAACGCTTTCAAAAACTTGCTCACGCGCTCTGCGCGCTCGTCTTTGGGCACCATGTCCATCTTATTGAGGACCAACCACCTGGGTTTGGTGAACAACTTGGGGTCGTACTTTTTGAGCTCAGCAACAATCGCTTTGGCTTGTTTTGCTGGATCCACCGCGTCATCAAAAGGTGCCATGTCCACCAAATGCAACAAAAGTCTGGTGCGCTGTAAATGCCGAAGAAATTGATGCCCAAGACCCGCACCTTGAGAGGCACCTTCAATCAGGCCTGGCACATCGGCCACAACAAAGCTTTGGCTCGGGCCCACACGGACCACACCCAAATTGGGGTGCAAGGTGGTGAATGGATAATCGGCAATTTTGGGGCGGGCGTTGGAGATGGCGGTGATCAAGGTGGACTTGCCCGCATTGGGCATCCCCAAAAGGCCCACATCGGCCAAGACCTTGAGCTCGAGTTTGACGAGGCGCTTTTCACCCAATTCGCCGGGTGTTTTTTGTCGCGGCGCGCGGTTGATGGAACTCTTAAAGCGCATATTGCCAAATCCACCCTCGCCTCCCTTGGCCACCATGATGAGTTCACCTGGTGTCAAGAGCTCGTGCAAGACTTCGCCAGTTTCGGCGTCTGCGATGATGGTGCCCACCGGCATTTTGAGGACAATGTCGTCTCCGGCAGCACCAAACATGTCTGAACCCATGCCGTGCTGTCCGCGCTTGGCCTCATGGCGCCTGGCAAATCGAAAATCCACCAAGGTGTTGAGGCTCACGTCAGCCATGGCATAAACATGGCCACCGCGACCGCCGTCTCCACCATTGGGGCCGCCAAATTCTTTGTACTTTTCATGACGAAATGACACACAGCCATTTCCCCCATCGCCCGCGGCGATGTCGATGATGGCTTCGTCAACAAATTTCATGATTTTGTTTGCTCAACTCTTGGCACAAAGCCTTCTCGGATAGGCTGGGTCGAGGAAAGCTCCTCCCATCACCTTCATCGCGGAGATCCTCACAAGGCTGATTCACGCATGAAGAAAAAAATTGACCCAATAAATTAGCCCCGACCAGCGGGGCTAAATCACAACCAATGCGGCCTTCGCCCCAAGTTTATTTCAAACTGGGGTGATGTCCACCATGTGTTTGTTCAAAGCACCACGGGTGCTAAAGCTCACATGCCCGTCCACCAAAGCAAACAGGGTGTGGTCTTTGCCGATGCCCACATTCACGCCGGGGTGAAACTTGGTTCCACGCTGACGAACAATGATTGCACCAGCAGTGATGTTTTCACCACCGAACTTTTTGACCCCTAGCATCTTTGGCTTGGAGTCACGTCCATTTCGCGTCGAGCCGCCGCCTTTTTTCTGTGCCATTTCTAATGCTCCTTCTTGGACTTAAGCGTGGATCGAGGCAATGTGCAATTCTGTGAATTGCTGGCGATGGCCTTGGCGCTTTTGATAGTGTTTACGGCGACGCATTTTGAAAATGCGCACTTTGTCGTGCAAACCATGGGCCACGACCGTGACCGTGACTGTTGCGCCGGACACCAAGGGCGTGCCAACCTTGAGATTGGCGCCGTCACCGACAGCCAACACCTGGTCAATCACAATCTCTTGGCCAACGTCCGCAGCAATCTGTTCTACTTTAATTTTTTCGCCAGCAGCAACACGATATTGTTTGCCGCCGGTTTTTATGACCGCGTACATAAGGACCTCTTGGAATACTGAGTAATCTTTGAACCCTGTAAAAGGATTTTTACAGAGCTCTCCATTGTAGCATCGATGGCTTTTGGGGTCTAGTTAACTGTGACTTTGAAGTCAGAAGAATGCCATGGCGGTTCAAGATCCATCCATAAAATACTTCTTTAGTACTCATTATTGTTGGGGCTTCACAGATGCATTGAAAAATTCCTTCAACCTGGGGGTGAAACGCTTGGTGGACGGCATTCTTTATAATGTCGTGACCCCAGAGGTAACAACCCTTGACTCTCGACACCCCTTCCAACGCCTACGGGCCATTGATCGCTCAAGACATGAACCATGTCGACGCGGTGATCTCTAAGCGTTTAAGCTCTGCAGTCCCCTTGGTCGGCGAAGTTGCCAAATACATCATTTCAGCGGGTGGCAAACGAATTCGCCCTGCCCTGTTGCTCTTGATTTCGGGTGCTTTGTCCTACAAGCATGAGGACCGCTTTGAAATCGCTGCGGTCATTGAATTCATCCACACGGCGACCTTGCTGCACGATGACGTGGTCGATGATTCCACCATGCGCCGAGGCCGCGCCACCGCCAACGTCTCCTTTGGCAACCCGGCCAGCGTCTTGGTGGGTGATTTTTTGTACTCCAGGGCTTTTCAAATGATGGTCGACTGCGGCAATATGCAGGTCATGGAAGTATTGGCCAATGCCACCAATATCATCGCTGAAGGCGAGGTGCAGCAACTCATGAACTTGCATGATGCCAGTTTGAGTCAAGAAGACTATTTACAAGTCATTCGCTCCAAAACTGCCAAGCTTTTTGAAGCGAGTGCCAGACTGCCAGCCATTTTGGCGTCTTGTTCACCGTCGATGCAGCAGTCCTGCGCCGACTTTGGGGTCGCATTGGGAACGGCCTTTCAAGTGATTGACGATGCACTTGACTATGAGGGCGAAAGCGTACTTTTGGGTAAAAACCTGGGAGATGACTTGCGCGAAGGCAAAACCACATTGCCTCTAATTTTTGCAATGCAAAGGGCTGATGCACGCGAGCATCAACTGATTAAAAACGCCATCGAACTAGATGCTGAAGTTGAACTCGAACCCATCCTTGAAGTCATTCAGCGCACCGGTGCCATGCAGGCCACTCGTGCAGTGGCCCATGACCAAGCACTTTTAGCCATCGCTGCATTGAACCCGTTGCCCGATTCGGTTTATAAATCGGCCTTGCGTGAACTCGCTTCACAGCTGCTCATTCGAACCAGTTAAACCCGCTGTGTTGATGCGGCTTGGCTAGCGCGAACACTGTCTAGTGCTTTAATAAACTCAAGACAAGTTGACTGCTGATATTGGCTTGAGCGAGCATGGCAGTCGATGCTTGTTGAATAATTTGTGACTTGGCCAATTGTGTCGTTGTTTGAGCGTAATCGGTGCTGACCAAATTACTGAGTGAGGCTGTCAAATTATCACGCGTGTTGCTCAAGTAACTGGTTTGATAATCCATGGCGCTGAGCACCCCACCAACGGCTGTTTGTTGGTTGGAGACCCAAGTGATCGCAGAATTGATCACATTGAGCGCATTTTTCGCACCCGCTTGAGTAGATAGATCTTGTTTAGCCAAATTGACGATGTCAGTGGATGCACCCAAGTTCCCATTTTTAAAACCCATGGCGGTGAAATTTCCGTTACCTGCGCTACCCGAGCTGACCGCGAAAGCACTGGGTGAACTCAGAGTGAGGGTCGAGATAAAGGACATACTCGTATCAGCCGAGGACAAAGGGGCTGTAGAGCCCAGCAAATTAGACATGCCAAGCGCTGCACCGTCAACTGCAGCACCTTGATAGCTCGCCCCGATGGAGATGGTTCTGCCGTCATTGGCAACCAAAGAAACACCACTTCCGTTGCTCGAAGCAGTCACACCAGTCCTACCGGTCTTTTCGTTCAAAAGTGTCACCACATTGCTCGCGCTCGACGTATTGGATAAATTGGCCCCAATGGTCACCCCATTGAGATAGATCGAGTCAACATTACCGGCTTGAAAACCTGTACCCACCAAGAGATTGGGGTTGGCCACAGCCGTGACATTTGTTTTGCTGGAAATGGCATTGATGGCGGCAGCCATGGAAATGGCACTTGATGCTTTGGTCGCTGAAGTGGTCGTGACTTGGGTTGAAGTGTCCGCGCTCGTCAAGGGTGCATTCACATTAAAACCATTGATGATGAGATCGTTTCCAGTCAAAGTAATGGGCGCTGCAACTGAGCCGGATCGTTTGGTGGTGGTGTACATCGCAGCGCTTGATGAATAGGTCCCTGAATTAAGCCCAACATTGGACATATTCCCAGCGGCTTGGCTACTTAAAACGATGGGGTTTGCATTGGTGCTTCTAAGAGTCAAACTTGCAGAATACGTACCTTCCGCCGCCAAGCCTGTATTGGCCGGACTCAGGTTTGAATCATAGGAAACGGTGATATTTCTTCCGTCCGTGGACTGCAAATAAATGCCATGGGTGGAATCGCCAGAATCAATGGCACTCACGCCCGTTTGACCTTGACTAGCATTGATGGCATGCACAAATGAAGTGCGGTTGAGCGACAAAGTGCTGAAAACTGTTTGTGAAAATGCGATGGCCACTCCGTTGATGGTCACGGTCCCTGCAACAGGACCAGCGACACTAACGGCACTGCCTGAGACCACATTGGGGCCGACTGATGCGGAAACACCGCTCATGGAGCTGATGGAGTTGATGGCCGTGGCCTTGGCAATGGCGGAACCCGCATTCGAGGCAAAGGACAAGGTGTCGCTCGAAGCTTGTGAACTGGGTACCGAATAGCCATTGATCACCAAGTCACCCGAGACCAAAGGGTTGACCGATGAGCCTGATGAGCTCAATCCAATCGGTGCAATCACCCCCAGGTGCGTCGACAAGGCGTTGGGAAACGATTCGGAGAAAGTGTTGCCTGGATTGATGCCGACTTGAAAGTTAGCAGTCCCCATCGAGCCATTGAGTAAATTATTGCTGTTGAAATTGGAGGCATTCGCAATCGAATCAATTTGTGTTCGATATTGCGTGTAGAGGGTTTGATTGTTCATGCGCCCCATTGACGAAGTGGTTGCCGACGCCGATGACAGCGCCAAATTCTTCATTCCCATCAAGATGTTATTGATATTTTGAAGATCGCTGCCAAGTTGGTTGTTCATGCCCACGACCTGATGAACATTGTTCAAGGCTGTTGCATAGCTCATGATTTGAGCATTCATACTGTTATAAATTGCAACTCCAGCGGCATCATCACCAGCGCTGTTGATTTGTTTGCCCGTTGATAGGCGCTGCATTGCTGTCGAAACGGCCTTGCTCGATGTATCCATAGCATTTTTTGCAATCACTGCATTCGTATTGGTGTAAATGCTGATCAATCTCAACTCCTCTGGTGGGGACTCAAAAAAAAGCCATCAAGTGGCTAAAGTTCAGAAGATATCTGACGATAAACAGATTAAGCCTGCTTCAAGCCATTCAATAATTCATGCTCAAAAAAAATTGCGTCGGATCAATTCACGCAAACTTGAGCACTCACGAAGCGATTATGACTATTAATATGTAATCAAACCAACGTAACAGATGAAACACACTGTAACGTCGTAATTCGATTGGGCCGTTTGCTCTTTGCATTGCGCAACCAGACCTAAAAGCTTACTCTTATTACCCCAAGCCACTGGTTTGGGTCAAAATTACACAGGCAATTGGCCACTCAAGCGGTATTGAAGGTCTTTGAAACCCAAGGCCTTTGGTTTGGAGATGACAGACTTGTTGCGGTTTGAATAATTCAAACCCAGGGCGTTGAATTGAAAAGCACTCATCAGGTCTTTAATTGATTTTTTGTTCAATAAAAGCTATCTTTGACCTCAAAGCCCGGGTGCTCACGCCACTCCTGTGAGCTCCAAATTGAAAACGAGTTTGTATTTCTCCACCCAGTTGAGCACATGAGGTAAACAAACACATCAGGATAATCAATGGAGATTGAATCCACCAATCCTTTCCACCAAAGCGGTTGGCGAACGGTGATATGGGCATTTTCACCGTTGGGTAAAAGGGCTGCGGCTGAATAACAAGCCACATTGATCACCAACAACTTGCCTGCATGGTCGAACAAGTCGCGAATTACTTTACAAACGTCAAGGATGTGGATATGTTCAAGAACATCAAAACAAATGACTGCATCGACCCTGACTCGTTCGTCCAAACCCCTGGCCGGATCGTATTTTTTAACCGTCTCTAAATTAAAATACTCTTTTGCACTTTGACCATCTTCGTGAAAACCTTTTAAATCCCAATTCGAACCACCCGATCCATAGTCGAGAAGAGACTTGGTCTCAAAGAACGTGATGATTGTTTTTAATTGGATCCTGTAATGCTGAAGCTCGAAATCAGAAAAAGCTTTTTCAATATAGTTACCTTCCCGAGTTTCATACCCCTGTTGAGCCATTTGCTTGTAAAGCTCAATGAGTGCCAGGCCTTTATCCGAGAAGTCGATGGACATAGTGAAAACCCATTCAATAATCGATCAATACCACTATACAGCAATTTGGCCACTTGAAAGTTCAACCCCACCTTAAAGAACTCTAAAACCGTCTAACTCACTTTAAAAAAGGTGGATCTTGTTGTTCATCCGTGAGTCACCACAAAATCAATAAAGCCCTTTTCAACATGGGTTGAAATCAATTTGACTCGAACCTTCTGCCCCACTTTTAAGGCAGGCAATGGTCCAATGAGACGGCCTTCTGCGGGCGGCGAGAATATTCTCACCCAAGAACCCTTATCATTCACCCCTGTGATCAAACCATCAAAATATTGACCAACCCTGGAATAAAGAAGCATGGCTGCATCGCACTTGCGCATTTGTCGCTCAGCTTTTTGTGCCGCGTCTTCTTGACTAGAACAGTGTAGTGCCAACTCTTCGAGCTCAGATAATGAGTAAGGAGAAGGTTCACAATTCAAAATTGCTTTGATTTGCCTGAGGGTGATTAAATCAGGATAGCGACGATTCGGGGCTGTCGAGTGAGTGTAATCTTTGACGGCCAGTCCAAAATGACCAATCGCTTTTTGATCGTGCCGCTCAACAACATATTCTCCCCGTCCCATCAATTTCACAATCACCAAGGATAAATCCGGAAAACGAAGTGGATCTTTTTTGCGCTGCTCTGACAAAAAGAGCTCCAACGCTTTGGCGTCTGGCTCATTTGGCAAACTTGAGCCGTAATGATGTGCCAAATCGACGATGCGCATCCATTTTTCTGGTGACCTGACCACCCTTCGCAATGAAGCGCCTTGATGACTTGCCAGAAATCGAGAAGTGCAACCATTGGCAGCAATCATGAACTCTTCTATCAATTGCCTAGCACGGTTGTGAGGCTGCAAAGTCAACCCCATGATTGTCCCGCCTTCAAATTGAGCAATCGGCTGGAATGTTTCAAACTCTAACGACCCCTGCAAATGTCTTAAATGCCTGAGCTTTTGAGCCGTAGCATCTTGAACTCTCAATTGATCTTCCATTCCTGGGACATGTTGAGCGGGCAGTGGTAAGACTTGATGACCCTCTAACCAATCTGACACGGCGTCGTAAGCCAACTTGCAATGGTTTTTGACACATGACAGGTAAATCTCAAAACCTTCAAGCGCCCCTTGAGTGTCAAATACCATGTCACAAACGAGTGCCCAACGATCAACACCGGGGTTCAAGGATGTCAAGCCATGCGACAATTTTTCTGGCAACATAGAAAATACCTGTGCCGAGGTGTAGACCGTGGTGGTATTGGACTTTGCTTGCTCATCAATCGCTGAGTTCTTTTTGACGTAGGCATCCACATCTGCGATGGCCACTAAAATATGGTGGCGATTATTGTGATCACGCATGCTCACCGTCAACTGATCCAAATCCATAGAATCATCGTTATCGATGCTGCACCACAAAAGATGACGCTGATCCCGAGTATGGTCGTGAATTACAATTTCAAGCTCTTGCATCGACTCAACTTGTTTCATCGCCTCTTTTGATATTTCGGTTCTTAAACCTCGGCTTAGCAAGGCCTCTTGAGCAATCTTTGCCAGGTGAAAACGATTCTTCATTTTTTCATGTGTCATAGGAACCTCAGTTGAATGGTTTGAATGTAACACTGGAAAGATTGATCGCTATAAAACCGCGAGGGACAAAGAGACTTATTTGACGCACTCAATTTCAAGTTGAATTACGCAGATTGACGGGTTGTCGCAACCCTACTCAAGCCAATTGAATTGGAGTAAAATATTTTCAAATTACGGGGTGTAGCACAGCCTGGTAGTGCGCCACGTTCGGGAC
>CAIMTJ010000032.1 GCA_903844385.1 uncultured Burkholderiales bacterium | reverse complement strand
TTAACGCACAAAAGACATGTTGTCTTAATTATGCTTAACAACCAAAATATAAGCAAATCTAATGAATGGAGGCGCGGGCCGGAGTCGAACCGACCTACACGGATTTGCAATCCGGTGCATAACCGCTTTGCTACCGCGCCGTTAAATAATCCAATGTTTTGACAAAAAAAGGGAAGCCAATGAGCTTCCCTTTTTTTCATATTGGAGCGGGAGACGAGGCTCGAACTCGCGACCTCAACCTTGGCAAGGTTGCGCTCTACCAACTGAGCTACTCCCGCAGAGCTTGTAATTGTACCCGAATTTTAAAGTGTTTGCCAAGTCCTAATTTTTCAAATTCCTTGGCAAGCCACAACTCAGTGT
Source organism: uncultured Burkholderiales bacterium (assembly GCA_903844385.1). Taxonomy (GTDB): domain Bacteria; phylum Pseudomonadota; class Gammaproteobacteria; order Burkholderiales; family Burkholderiaceae_C; genus Limnohabitans. The sequence continues at coordinate 38,275 of CAIMTJ010000032.1, read as the reverse complement.
TTCACCGCAGCCGGTGGCGTGACTTGCACCTCGGGCACGACTGTCGCCACCACTGGCTCCTCGTCTTTCAAAGCTTCGGGCATTTTTTCTAGCGCCAATTCCAGCACTTTGTCGATCCAACGCACCGGCACAATTTCTAAACCATTTTTCACATTTTCAGGAATCTCTTGCAAGTCCTTGACGTTCTCTTCAGGGATCAAAACAGTCTTGATACCCCCTCTCAAAGCGGCCAAGAGTTTTTCTTTTAAGCCACCAATCCCTGTGACCTCACCGCGCAGGGTGATCTCACCCGTCATGGCCACATCAGCGCGAACAGGAATACCGGTCAAGGCCGAGACCAAGGCGGTTGTCATCGCTGCTCCCGCAGAGGGGCCATCCTTGGGCGTAGCGCCATCGGGGACGTGAATGTGAATGTCTTTTTTCTCAAACATTTCATCCTTGATCCCCAAACGCTTGGCGCGTGAGCGCACCACCGTTCGAGCGGCCTCCACCGACTCCTTCATCACGTCGCCCAAGGAGCCAGTGCGGGTGATGGTACCCTTGCCCGGCATCGATGCGGCCTCAATGGTCAACAAATCCCCACCCACTTCCGTCCAAGCCAAACCCACAACTTGACCAACCTGGTTTTGCGCCTCGGCACGCCCATAGGTGTACTTTCTCACCCCAAGAAATTGGTCCAGATTTTCAGCCGTCACCACCACTTGAGGTTGCATTTGCTTGAGTTGCAAGGCTTTGACCACCTTGCGACAAATTTTGGACATCTCGCGCTCGAGTGAACGCACCCCGGCCTCACGTGTGAAGTAGCGCACCACATCGCGAATGGCCGACTCTTGAACATCGAGCTCAAAATCCTTCACCCCATTGTTTTTCATTTGCTTGGGCAACAAATACTTAATGGCAATGTGGGTTTTTTCATCTTCCGTGTAGCCTGACAGGCGAATCACCTCCATGCGGTCAAGCAAAGCGGGCGGGATGTTCATCGAATTCGATGTGGCCACAAACATCACATCACTCAAGTCAAAATCCACCTCCACATAGTGATCGCTGAAGGTGTGATTTTGCTCGGGATCCAAAACCTCGAGCAATGCACTTGAAGGATCCCCCCTAAAATCGCTGCCCAATTTGTCGATCTCATCGAGCAAAAACAGCGGATTGCGGGTGTTGACCTTGCTGAGGTTTTGCAGCAACTTGCCAGGTAAGGCACCAATGTAGGTGCGGCGGTGTCCGCGGATCTCCGCCTCATCGCGCATACCACCCAAGGCCATGCGCACGTATTTGCGACCCGTGGCCTTGGCAATCGACTGCCCTAGCGACGTCTTGCCAACCCCAGGGGGCCCAACCAAACACAGGATAGGAGCTTTCACTTTATCAACGCGCATTTGTACCGCCAAGTACTCCAAAATGCGGTCTTTGACCTTATCCAGGCCATAGTGGTCCTCATTGAGCACATTCTCAGCGTTGCCCAAATCGTGCTTGATCTTGGTCTTCTTGCTCCAAGGCAAATTCACCAAGACATCGATGTAGTTTCTCACCACCGTGGCTTCAGCCGACATGGGTGACATCAACTTTAATTTCTTGAGCTCACCATCGGCCTTTTTGCGAGCCTCTTGGGGCATTTTGGCAGCCTTGATCTTTTTCTCAATCTCTTCAATGTCAGCGCCCTCTTCACCTTCGCCCAATTCTTTTTGAATGGCCTTGACTTGCTCATTCAAGTAAAAATCGCGCTGGTTTTTCTCCATTTGACGTTTGACACGGCCTCGGATGCGTTTGTCAACATTCAAAATATCGACTTCGCGCTCGAGTTGCTCAAACAAATTCTCAAGCCGGGCTTTGACGTCAGACAAATCCAGCACCATTTGCTTGTTTTCCAACTTCAAGGGCAAATGCGCCGCAATGGTGTCGGCCAAACGACCCGGGTCATCAATGCTGGAGATGGAGGTGAGGATCTCGGGGGGTATTTTTTTGTTCAGTTTGACGTACTGATCAAACTGCTGCATGACAGCTCTTCGGAGAGCCTCGATCTCGGTCTCGGCTTCATGCGCATCGGGCAACTCAATGGGGGTCACATTGGCGTTGAAGTGTGCTTCTCCGTCTTCGATCTGGTTGACCCGAGCACGCTGTTGGCCCTCGACCAAGACCTTCACAGTGCCATCGGGCAATTTGAGCATTTGCAAAATCGTGGCCACACAGCCCACCTCAAACATGTCTCCCACCGAGGGCTCATCTTTGGCCGCGGCTTTTTGCGCCACGAGCATGATGCGCCGATCCAGCCCCATGGCGGTCTCCAGCGCTTTGATGCTCTTGGGGCGACCCACAAAGAGTGGGATGACCATGTGCGGAAACACCACCACGTCCCTGAGCGGGAGAAGTGGTAAATCCAAGGGGGCGGGCGGCAGGGGAACTTGTCCAGACATGGGTCAAACTTCCATCAGTAAATGTGTCGACGGGTGGACCCCAAGGGGTCTCCATCCCACACAGGGATTCAGGCTTTCTTGGCTTCCTCGCGGTAAACCAATAAAGGGGGCTTGTTTTCATCAATGGTGGACTCGTCCACCACCACTTTTTCCACATTGCTCACATTGGGTAGATCGTACATGGTGTCGATCAGCGACAATTCAAGGATGGAGCGCAATCCACGAGCCCCAGTTTTTCGCTCCAAGGCTTTTTTGGCAATCGCCTTGAGGGCATTGGGACGAATTTCCAAATCCACCCCCTCCATGGCCAAGAGCTTGGCGTATTGCTTGACCAAGGCGTTTTTGGGCTCAGTCAAGATCTGCACCAAGGCGTCTTCGCTGAGCTCACTCAAGGTGGCCACCACAGGCATGCGACCCACCAACTCGGGGATCAGTCCGAACTTGATCAAGTCCTCGGGCTCCACGTCCCGAAAAACCTGGGTGAGACTTCTCTCTTGCTTACTCTTGACCGAAGCGCTAAAACCAATCCCAGAGGACTCGGTGCGACTTTCTATGACTTTCTCTAGGCCTGAGAAGGCACCGCCGCAAATGAACAAGATGTTGGTGGTGTCAACTTGCACAAAATCTTGATTGGGGTGCTTTCTGCCGCCTTGGGGAGGCACACTCGCCATGGTGCCCTCGATGAGCTTTAAGAGCGCTTGCTGCACACCTTCGCCCGAGACGTCTCGGGTGATGGAGGGGTTGTCAGATTTGCGGGTGATTTTGTCGATTTCATCGATGTAGACGATGCCCTTCTGGGCTTTGTCGACCTCGTAGTTGCATGTCTGCAACAATTTTTGGATGATGTTCTCGACATCTTCCCCGACATATCCCGCCTCGGTGAGCGTGGTGGCGTCTGCCATCACAAAGGGCACATTGAGCATGCGCGCCAAGGTTTGAGCGAGCAGTGTCTTGCCAGAGCCGGTGGGGCCGATGAGCAAAATATTGCTCTTGGACAACTCGACGTCGTCTTTTTTAGCGTGTTCTTTGTGCTGCAAACGCTTGTAGTGGTTGTACACCGCAACAGACAAGCTTTTCTTGGCCACTTCTTGGCCAATCACGTATTGGTCCAAATTCGCTTTGATCAGGGCTGGGGTGGGCAAATCAGTTTGTCCATCCTTGAGCGAGGCGGTGAGCTGGGGCAATTCATCGCGAACGATTTCGTTGCACAACTCAATGCATTCATCACAAATGAAGACCGAAGGTCCCGCAATGAGTTTTTTGACCTCATGTTGACTCTTGCCGCAAAAAGAGCAATAGAGGGTTTTTTCAGCGGAATTGCCTTTTTTCTCGGCCATGAAGTGTTCTTAAATTGAATGAGTTGGGGCAATGATACCCAAAAAAAAGGGCCGCCCCCCAAAAAGCCAAATCGATCCCCTGAGGAAGGCCCCATCCCGCGTCCAAGTGGGCGCGGGATGGGTTGGCTGCACCAAGGCTTTCCAGCGCAGTACCCTGGCCCAAGAGACGGGGTGCAATTTGATCAACCGGCTGCGCCTACGGCAAGACTCAAGCAGATGGCGTGACTGAGTCGATTCAGGGGCGCTTGGCAATGACTTGATCAATCAAACCATAGTCCTTGGACTCGTCGGCTGAGAGGTAATAGTCGCGCTCCGTGTCGCGCTCAATTTTCTCCAAAGGCTGGCCAGTCCTTTCGGCCAAAATCTTGTTCAACTGTTCGCGGGTTTTGAGAATTTCACGGGCGTGAATCTCAATTTCTGTCGCCTGTCCTTGGGTTCCGCCCAAGGGCTGGTGAATCATGACCTTGGAGTTGGGCAGAGAAAACCGCTTGCCCTTGGCCCCAGCGGTCAGTAAGAATGCGCCCATGCTCGCGGCCATGCCGATGCACAAAGTCGACACAGCCGGCTTGATGAAGTTCATGGTGTCATAAATGGCCATGCCCGCACTCACCGAGCCGCCAGGAGAGTTGATATAAAAAGAGATGTCCTTGTCAGGATTTTCGCTCTCCAAAAACAACAATTGTGCGACCACCAAATTGGCCGTCTGGTCGTTCACAGGACCGACCAAGAAAATCACTCGCTCTTTCAAGAGGCGTGAGTAAATGTCATAAGAACGCTCACCGCGTCCAGACTGTTCGATGACCATGGGAATCATGCCAAGGCCTTGGATGTCTAATTGGTTCATCAGCGCGCTTTCAATGTAAAAAGGGGAACTCAGGACTGACCCATGAGTTCTTCAAAGGATACGATTTTTTCTTTGACCTTGACTTGAGAGAGGACAAATTGGGTCACATTCTCCTCCACCACCAAGGCCTCGACTTCGGCCAAACGGTCCTTGTCACTGTAGTACCAGCGCGACACATCCTCGGGCCTTTCATAGCTCGAGGCCAAATGATCAATGTGCTCCTTGATTTGTTCGGGCTTGGCGTAAAGCTCGTTGACATGCACCACTTCAGAGACCACCAGGCCCATGCGCACACGCGCTTCAGCCTGGGGGCGAAAGAGATCTTCTGGAATGGGCGCTTTGTCCGCGTCTTTGATCCCACGTGACTTCAAGTCTTCCCGGGCACGCTCGACCATGCGCTCGAGCTCGGTTTGCACGATCGCCTTGGGCAGATCCAACTGAGCCTTGGCCACCAGCGCTTGGAGCACCACTTGTTTGTTTTTACCAAGCAAGCGGGCTTTGACCTCGCGCGCCAGGTTCTTTTCAATATCAGCGCGCAAACCTTCGACGGTGGGCTCAGACACCCCCAAAGACTTCACAAAGGCTTCGTTGAGTTCGGGCAAATTGGAGGCCTCGATCTTTTTGACCGACACCAAAAAATCGGCCATTTTCCCGGCCACGTCTTTGCCGTGGTAGTCGGCTGGAAAACTCAAGGGAAAGGTCTTGCTCTCGCCACTCTTCATGCCAAGTACCGCGTCTTCAAACTCTTTGAGCATTTGCCCCTCGCCCACGGCGAACTGGAAATCGGTGGCTTTGCCGCCATCAAAAGGCTCGCCATCGACCTTGCCTTCAAAATCCACCGTGACGCGGTCGCTCATTTGCACACTCGCGTCGAGTGCGCGTTGGCCATAGGTGGTGCGTTGTTTTCTGAGGATATCGATGGTTTTGTCGATCGCTTCTGCGGTGACCTCGGCGTGGAACTTCTCCACCTCTTCGCCTGACAAGTCACCCAGTTTGATCTCGGGATAGACCTCAAAGAGCGCGTCAAAAGCCAGCATGCCCTCGCTCGCCTCTTCTTTTTCAGTGATTTTGGGCGCGCCCGCAATCCTCAAATTGGCCTCTTGCGCGACTTTGTTAAAGGCCTCGCCCACTTTGTCATTCATGACCTCGTATTGAACCGAGTAGCCGTAGCGCTGCGCCACAATGTTCATGGGCACTTTACCAGGGCGAAAACCATCAATCTTGACTTGCCGGGCGAGCTTTTTGAGTCGCGCATCGACCTCGCGCTGAATGACACCAACAGGCAAAGTCAAGGTGACTTTGCGTTCCAATTTTTCCAATGTTTCGATCAACGCTGTCATAAAAAGTTCTCCGTGAGGCTCTAACATCATTCAAACCACCCCGACCTCGGGGTGTGAATGACAAAAAATAGGGGCTATCAAAAGCTTGGAAACAGGCGCAAAGCCCAGCGTGCCAACTTTTGCCCCTTCAAGAGGCAAAATCCATGCATGAGCGCAAACGGCCAGACGCATTTGGAGGACGTGGACTTGGGACATTTACGTCCCCAAATCCCGACTGCCTCGCCCACACCGACGCAATGCACCGCACTTTCATCCCAAGGGGTCAACCCACCATTCTAACCGAGGTGTGAGGCATCACTTTGTCCGAGCTGTTGCTCAAGACTGACGGGGAGTTTGATCAAGTCACCCTGCCCCCTTGGCCAGCAGGCACCAAAGAGAGCTTGCAAGGTGCTCGATGAAACCTTGAAACCGCGGTGCGCAACCCGTGCCCTAGTGCGGCTGGGCGCGTGGTGTCGAGCTCAAGATACGCTCAAGTTGCCCAAATCTCTTTGGGTGTAATTTTTCAAATTGGGCAGCACGGTCAATTGATCTTGCGCTGACACGCCAAACCAGTTGCCCAAGGTGGCGGCAAGTTGATCGACGGAGAGTTGTGGCAGCAGCCTGCCCTGCCCGACATCGTCAGGCCCATTGTTGCCAAGCACTGGGGGCGTGCCGACGAAACTTTGACCCTTGACTGCGCCCCCGAGCATGAAGTGCATGCTGCCCCAACCATGGTCAGAGCCGTCGCTGTTGCTGAGCAAGGTGCGACCGAAGTCAGAGGCGGTGAAGGCCGTCACTTGATTGGCAACCCCCAAGTCCACCGTGGCTTGATAAAACGCCGACATCGCGTCGCCCACCGTTTGCATCAAGCCGGGGTGCACTTTGGCGAGCAAGGTGTGGTTATCAAAACCACCCAGTGACACAAAAAACACCTGCCGCTTGACATTCAAGCTGGTTCGCGCGGCAATCAATTTGGCCACCGCTTGGAGCTGATCACCCAAGGAATTGGCCAGGGGAAAGGAAGTGGTGAGCGCAGATTTGCTAAAAGCTTGGCTCACGCTGGCGTAGGCCGTCAAGGAGCGTTGGGAGACTTTGAGGTATTCGTTCTCGAGCAAATGTGTTCTGGGTGTGTTGATCAAGGTTTTGAGGGCAGCAGCAGCGCTTGACGAACCAAAGAGGGATGAATTCACCGCATTAAAGGGCACCGCACCAGTGGTGGTGAGCTGGTAAGGAAACGCCGTTTGGCCCGACAAATAAACCGAATTGCCATTCAAACCGATGCAAGTGAAAGCCGAACCACTCGAGTTGCTCGCCTCGAACAAATCCCCCATTCGCCCCCCCCAACCCGAGCTCGCCCCTTCTGGACTTGAGGACTGCCAGTAAGACTGCTGGTCGTTGTGCGAAAACAGCTTTGGCGGCAAGGGGACACCGCCTTTGCTGTACTGAGCTTTGGTGATCGGTTGCACCAAACTGCCAATATTGAGCAGCACACTCAATGCCCCCGAGTTAAAGCGTGGAATGAGTGCGGCCATCTCGGGCGCCAACGCATATTGATGAGCGTTGGGCAAAGGCGTCGCGGGGTTGAGCACCGTGGGGTCCAAAAAAATGCGTGAAATGGCCAAATTCGAGCGAAAGCTTTGATAGGCGTTGTAGCTGGTCTGGTCATAGGGGATCAAGGTGTTGGCGTAGTCGTTGCCGCCGTACAAAAACACACACACGAGCGCCTTGTAGTCGCCCGCAGGCGCGGTGAGCGCTGCCGCCTCTCCCATCCCAGCCAAGGACAAGGCCAAGGGGGCGGCACTTTGGGCCACCGACAAGGCCGCTGTGGTCTTTAAAAAACTGCGACGAGACTGGTTCTTGTCCAAAATTTGAATGTAGCGGCTCATGCTCGTCTCCTCACTTTTGTACGATGAATTGAGGCGAAGCCAAGACCAAGATCAAGGCGGCATAAATTCGGTTCATCACCCCTGTTGCCGTCGTGACCGAGATGGTGTCCAAGGCCGCTTTAAAGTTGGCCAAGGTGGGGGCATCCACTTCCCCGCAGGCCAGCAAGGTATTGATCTCAGCGAGCAAAGCACTCGAGTTCGGCGCCAAGGCTTGCAGCAAACTGTAGTCGGCCCTCACGTCACCCACCCCCGTGCCAGCAATGGCTCTTTGCATGTAGTTGACATAGGCCGGAACGGTGGTTTCATCAATGAGTTGAAACTCAGGAGCCACCAAGCCCGCGTTGGCGATGCTCGTGTTGGCGGGCACGTAGCCGGGACGATAGAAATTAAACACCGTGGGCGAGCGCATCGGGCTTTGGCCCAAGGCGCTGCCAGCGTTTGAGACATCGCCAATGGCCCAGACATCGGTGGGGGAGTTGGCATTGAAAGCCCTGGCCCAACTTAAAAAGCGATGAATGGGCTCACGCACCTTGCCAAAACTGTTGTTTTGCTGGGCCAAACTCATGTCGCGTGCTTCAGGATCCATCAAGATGGCTTTGATGACAGCCTTCAAGTCGCCGCGCACGGCAGCGCCGTTGTTGATAAAGACACTGGCCACTCGGTTAATGTAGCCGCCGCTGGGGTTGCTCGTGACCAATTTTTGAATCAACTGGCGAGAGACAAAGGGCGCTGTGTTGGCGTGATTAAAGACCGTATCCAGAGCAATCTTCAAGGACTGCTCGGCACTGGTGCCCGCAGCGATCGTCACCCCGAGAAAGCTTTTCGCGCCGGTTTCGTACTTGCTGCTGACCTGGACCAAGGGGCGTTGTTGATAGACGCTGCCATAGGGCGTCCCCAACCCATGGGTGTCAATGCTCCAACCGGTAAAAACACGGGCAAGGCCACTCACATCGCTTTGCGCATAGGTCTGAACGGGCTGGCCGTTCACGAGCTGCAACGAACCATCGTTGTTCAAATTCAGCAGCCCTATGCTAAAGAGCTGCATGAGCTCTCGCGCATAGTTCTCATCGGGCTCGGAACCTGTGGTCGTGTTGGCTTTGACGTTGCCTTGGTAGGTCAAATAGTAAGCCATCGCCGGGGTCTTGGTGATTTGCTCGAGCAAGGTGCGAAAGTTGCCAAATGCATTGGCCTCGAGCACATCCAAATAGTTGGCAATGCTGAATTGGCGCCAACTCGCATTGATCCCAAGCACCGAGACCACCCAAATTTCGCTGTAAGCTTGGACTATTTTTTGACGCAATGCGTCTGGCGAGCTGATGAGTTTTTTCCACACCATGTTGTCCATGCCCGTGGTGTTGTTCTCATTGCTTGAAGAGTCATAGCCATTGGCCAAGAGCCAACTGAAATACGAGGTGCTGGTGGGCAGCGTAAACTGGGCATCGAGCCACTGCGAAATCGTGGTTTGTGACAACTTGTTGAGGTCCGCGCGGGTGTAGCCCAAGGTGGCTTGGCTTAAAAACCGAGCCGCATCATTGGCCGAGCTGAGGGTGCACGCCCCACCGCTGACTTGACAAGCAAAGCCTTGCAGCGTGCCCACCAAGGCCAAAACACCGCCGCTCAAGGGACCGAGTACATACACATTGCCCAGGGCATCGCCAGACAAACCCACCCCCAGGTAATTTTTGGTCTCCGGATAGTAACGGTAGAGATAAACACCGGACGTGATATTGGCCTTGACCCCTGGAAACAAGGAAGGGTATTGCTGCTCGGCCCAGTTGAACAAGGCGTTGGCATCGGTGCTTGAGGCACTGGTGGAGGCAGAAATGGGGACGGCCGTGGTCAAACTGGCACTGGTCGCCTGAGTCGTGACAGCCGCTCGCAAGAAAACCCGATTGGACTGCCCAGTCGCGTCCAAGCCTTGCGGGCCGTTGCTGGTCAACAATTCAAAACGGTTCACGGCCCTGGAAGGATCGGGCAAAACCTGTGCCCCCGAATCCATCAGCGCGCCACCACAACCCGTGAGGGCACTCAAAGCCGCGAGTGCTGGACCCGAGAGCCCAAGTTCGAACCACCTCACCTCAACCCCCTGCTGGTCTTGTTCAAGAGAGGGTCTATTGACTTGAAAACCCTCTGGAGGCTTTTCGTCTTGGGTGAACTCGGGCGAGCTGAATTTCATATCCATGCGACCTGGTGTCTTGGGGTTTTAGGAATTTGTCTTTTTCGAGCGATTGGCCAAGAGCCGAGCGTTCGGGTGTTGAGTTGCAAGCGACTGTTGGGTCAGAGTACACAGGCTCGGTGCCCTAAAAATCCAATGGCTGGTCACCAGTATGGCCATGCATTGAACTTTGGTCAATGGGTTGAACAACCATGGTGAGAGCAAACGTCGCTTGGACCCCACTTGCCGCCCCAAAAAGCTGAATTGACCATGATCAAGAGACCGCTTCATCAAACAGTCACAACAGCCACAACAGCTAATGGGGGGGAATCGTTCAGCCGGGTGCACGGGCGAGCCAATGAATCAGCCACGCCCCATCGGTTGAGGGCATCAAGAGTTGGTGCGACTGACTGGACTCGAACCAGCACAGCATTGCTGCCGACAGGACCTAAACCTGTTGCGTCTACCAATTTCGCCACAGTCGCCGACCCTCGAAGCTGTCTATTCTATGTGAAAACCAGCTCACCATCACAGGCCTGCAGCAAGTCTTTTCAACACCAGCGAGCGCCGAGCTGGTCGTGTCCCCAAACACACGCCTCACCGAGCGCAAACAGCCCACCATCACGGGCTCGAGACTTTGATGGACATCAAAGCGTGGGGCATGCACCGCTCATGGGTGCGCAATCGCCTCACGCAACGCGTTCTTTACAAGTTACGATAGGGGGGTGAAACATTACGAAAATTTTCCAGTGGCCTCTTGGCTATGCCCCCCGCATTTGCGGGCTCCCATCATGGCCATTTATGCCTTTGCCCGCTTGGCTGACGACATGGCGGACGAGGGAGTCGACGATGCGGCAACGCGACTCGCGCAACTGCAAGCCTACCGACGCGACTTGCGCTTGTGCACCAGCGCTCACGCGCCCCTTCAGCCCCAATGGGCCTCGGTCTTGACGACCTTGGGCGAACAAATCACCGCTCATCACCTGCCCCTGGAGCCCTTGCACCATTTGCTCGACGCCTTCGAGCAAGACGTGCGCTACACCCATGAGGGCCGACGCTACGACAACCGCGCCGAGCTCTTGGCCTACTGCGAGCGCTCGGCCAACCCGATCGGGCGACTGCTCATGCACTTGTACAACATTTCGGAGGCGGACTCGCTGCGCCGCAGTGATGCGATTTGCACCGCTTTGCAACTCATTAACTTTTGGCAAGACTTGAGCGTGGACATGGCGCGAGATCGGCACTATATGCCGCTCGATAGCAACTTGGAGAGCGAACTCAACTTTGCCCATGCCTTGATGATCCAGGGCTCGGCCTTGGCCGAGCGCGTGCCTGGGCGTGCTGGCTGGGAGATCCGCATGGTGGTGCAAGGTGGTCTGAGAATTTTGCAGAAATGCCGAGGCATGGACACCATGCTCAAGCGCCCACGCCTCAACAGCTGGGACCTGCCGCTCATGCTGTTTCGCAGTGCTTGTATGGCCTGAGGGTCTGGCGAAGAGCAGCGCCAACATCGAGCACAGGGCCGCGAGCTCACAACACGGCTCACCAGTGGCACAATGGCGAGCATGAGTCCACAGACCTACGTCCAAGAAAAAGCCGCCTCCTCGGGCAGCTCCTTTTATTACGCCTTTTTGTTCCTCTCGCCGCCTAAACGCGCCACCATCACCGCTTTTTACGCCTTTTGCCGCGAAGTTGACGATGTGGTCGATGAGGTCTCCGACCCCTCCATCGCCGCGAGCAAACTCGCCTGGTGGCGCCAAGCCGTGATCACCGCTTACCAAGGCCAGCCCGAGCACCCGGTCTTGCGCGCCTTGATGCCTTGGGTGGCACAGTTTGGCATCCGTGCCGAGCATTTGCTGAGCATCATTGAGGGCTGCGAGATGGATCTCACCCAAACGCGTTACTTGACCCAACACGACTTGAATCGCTACTGCCACTTGGTCGCCGGTGTCGTGGGCGAGGTCTCGGCCTTGATTTTTGGTCAAACCCATGAGCAAACCACCCGCTACGCCCACACCTTGGGGCAAGCGTTTCAGCTCACCAACATCATCCGCGATGTGGGCGAAGACGCCCTCAGAGGTCGCATTTACTTGCCCATGGAGGAGCTGCAAGCCTTTGAGGTCAAGGCCCATGAGATTTTGGACCGCGTGGACTCAACGCGCTTTCAATCGCTCATGAAACACCAAGCACAAAAAGCGCGCGATCTTTACCAGTTGGCATTTTCTCAACTGCCTGACCAAGACAGGCGCGCGCAAAAACCCGGCCTCATGATGGCGAGCATTTACCGCACCTTGCTGCAAGAAATCGACTCCAGCGGTTTTCCCGTGCTGCACCAGCGCGTCTCGCTCACCCCGCTCAGAAAGTTTTGGTTGGCTTGGCGCGTTCAAGCCCTGGGTCGGTTGTGACTGTGGCGTCAACGCCCTCGAGCCGCCCGCGCTTGCGCCCCATCACCCTTGAGCGTTCGCCACAGGACACCCCCATTTGACCCACCCCATCCAGCCCAAAATTCACATCATCGGGGCCGGTTGGGCGGGCCTGAGTGCCGCCATCCACGCGAGTCTTCACGGCTGGCAAGTGGTCCTCTACGAGGCAGCGCACCACGCGGGCGGGCGAGCGCGCGCGAGCGAGCAATATGGCCAAACCTATGACAACGGCCAGCACCTGTTGCTTGGCGCCTACACAGACACGCTGGCACTGTTGGACACGCTCGGTGTGCCCATTGATGAGGTGCTTGAGCGCCATCCCTTGCATTTGTGCGACGCGCGTGGCCAAGGACTGCGACTGCCACGCGCGGGGAAGTGGGGTGCGGTCGTACAAGCGATAGTCAACAACCAGCGCTGGAATGCACGAGATCGGCTCTCCATGCTGAGCTGGCTCACCAGCCTTGGGCTTTGGCGCTTGGCGCACCAAGTCCTCCTCACCCTTACGGGTAAAAGCTGGGATGTGAGCGTGTCAAAAATTTGCGCATTGGCAAGCCCTCGCGTCAGGCGCGACTTGGTGGAGCCCTTGTGCCTGGCCGCCTTGAACACGCCCTCGCATGAGGCCAGTGGCGCTGTCTTCGTTCGGGTGCTGGTGGACGCTTTTTCAAACGCCCCCCAGTCGTGTGATTTCTTACTCCCCCGCGTCAATTTGAGCCGGCTCTTGGTCACACCCGCCCTCGAGTGGCTCAAAGTGCGCGGGGCCAGCCTTCACTTTGGAAAACGCATCCAAGCCTTGAGTGAATTGCCAAGGTTGGCCCATGAGCCCGTGATTGTGGCGACCTCGGCTTGGCAAGCGGCCCACCTCACCCAAGACACCCACCCCGATTGGTCAGCCCGCGCCCAAGGCCTCAGCCACTACCCCATCGCCACCCTCTATGTGAGCGGCAAAGCCCCTCCACCTCTGAGCCACAACCCAGACCCCGTGGTCATGCTGGAGTCGTCTGTGCAGGCACCCGCTCAATTTGCCATTCTCACCCCTTTCAAGAGCCGGCATGGTGACGATCAGGCCACCGTTTGGGCATTGGTGGTGAGTGACAGCCGCGGCCACGAACGTGAGGCGCTCATCGTGCAAGTCTTGGCTCAAGCCGAACACGACTTGGGGCTCAACTCCCCCCAACTCGAGAGCTGCATCATTGAAAAACGCGCCACCTTTGCCCCCTTGGTTGGGCAAGCACGACCGCCCATGCGGGTGGGCCCGGGTCTGTGGGCTTGTGGCGACTATGTTGACGGCCCCTACCCCAGCACCTTGGAGGGCGCGGTCAGATCGGGTAGAGCGGTCGTTGAAGCATTGAAGCATTGAAGCATTAATGCATTTATGAATAGATGCGTTCATGCACAGGTGCCGCCATGGGGTGAGCCCCCGGTAGCCAAGACCTGCGGGTGGTGTGCGAAGGACTAAACCCCCAAGAGTTCACACAAAGCCAGCAACCCAGGCACAGCGGTGGGCTCACTCGTCTTGAGTGTCCACGCCAGCCCCGAACGGTTGAGCCACACAGCCTGCATGCCGGCCCCCCTCGCTCCTTGCACGTCAGTGTGGGCATCGTCGCCCACATGCAAGACCTCATGCACATGAAGCCCCAAGCGGTGGGCGGTGTGCAAAAAAATGGCGGGATCGGGTTTGGCCACCCCAAAGCCTTGTGCGCTCACGGCCGAGTGAAACAAGGGCCCAATATCGAGGCGGCTCAGATCGGCGTTGCCATTGGTCAAGGCGATCAATGGGTAAGCCACAGCGAGTCTGTCGAGAGCGGGGCGCGCGTCTTCATAGAGCTCAATGTATTGTCTGGCTTGAAAAAACACCTCGAAAGCACTCACCGCCAAATCTTTGTCGTAGCCCGCTTGGACGAGCACGCGCGCCATGAGCTCGGTGCGCATCGCACTCAGGTCGTGCAAGGCGTGGGCCCACTCGGCTTTGATGGCCTCTCGCTGGGTTTGCATCCAAGCGGTGTTTTGATAGAGCGACAAACTGAGCGGCGCGTGCTCACCCAGCCATGCCTCGAGGGTGCGCTCGGCGTGCGCCAAGGTGGGCGCGATGGGCCACAAGGTATCATCCAAATCCAAGGATATTGCACGCACTTGGGTCAAATCGAGTCCCGAAGATGAGAAAATAGCGCATGGCTCAACAATCACGTTTTTCAACAGAACCTCCTTACCGTCATGGACAAGCCCCCAAAACAGCCGTGTTGCTGTGCAATTTGGGTACCCCTGAAGCGCCCGAAGCGGGCGCGTTGCGACGCTATTTGGCCGAATTTTTAAGCGACCCCAGGGTCGTTGAAATTCCCAAATGGCTTTGGCTCATTATCCTGCACGGCATCATTTTGCGGGTGCGCCCAGCCAAATCGGCGCAAAAATACGCGGTCATTTGGACTCCCGAGGGCTCGCCCCTGAAGGTGTGGACGCTCACCCAAGCCGAGTTGCTGCAAGCGCGTTTTGACCAGGCCCAAGAGTCGGTGGTGGTGCGCTATTGCATGCGCTATGGACAGCCAAGCGTGGCGTCTGTTATGGAAGAGCTGCGCGCCAGCGGCGTGACCCGCGTCTTGATCCTCCCCGCCTACCCGCAGTACTGCGCGGCCACCACCGCCAGTGTGTTTGACGCTGTCTACGCCTGGGCCAAGCGTGCTCGGTTTGTGCCCGAGCTCAGGTTCATCAACCACTACCACGACGACTCGGCTTATATTCAAGCGTTGGCGCAAAAAGTGCGTGCGCACTGGACTCGCCATGGCCAAGCCCCCATGCTCATCATGAGTTTTCACGGGGTGCCTGAGCGCACCTTGCTCCTGGGTGACCCCTACCACTGCGAGTGCCTCAAAACCGCTCGCCTCTTGGCCCAAGCTTTGGGGCTGCAAAAGGACCAGTTTCGGGTGACCTTTCAGTCTCGTTTTGGCAAGGCCAAGTGGCTCGAGCCCTATACCGAACCCACCGTCAGGGCCTTGGCCCGCGAAGGTGTCCCCCACATCCAAGTGGTGTGTCCGGGCTTCACCAGTGACTGCTTGGAGACCTTGGAAGAAATCGCCATGGAAGTGCGCGACGCCTACTTGGAAGAGGGTGGCACCCGGTTTGAATACATCCCCTGTCTGAACAATGAGCCCGCTTGGATTGAGGCCTTGAGCACGGTGGCCCATCAACACCTGCAAGGCTGGGACTTGAGTCCCCCAGCAGACAGTGAGCTTGCCGCTTCGCGCACGCACGCTTTGAGCCTGGGCGCCAAGAACTGAAACACTCGCACAGGGGGATGCTGTCAAGCGACCCATCGGCCAAGGGCCAAGGGCCAAGGGCCAAGGTCCAAGGTCCAAGGGCCGAGCGCTGCGGTCCTGGTGAGCCCTATTCCAAATCGTAGCGAAGACCGGTCTTTAAAAGCGCGGGGGTTTCAATGACCGCATTCAAGCCCTCAAAGTCGAGCATCTGGCGCTGAAAGGGTGCGGTGGTTTGGTGGGTTTTGAGGCTCTGGTAGTAGGCCTGCAGGGTGTGGGTGACGGCTCTGGCCGTGCCGCCTGGAAAAATCACCATCTTGAACCCCAAGGCCCCCAACTCATGGGCACTTTGAACGGGGGTTTGTCCACCCTCCACCATATTGGCCAAGAGCGGCAAGTGAGGGGCAAAATGGCCACAGGCCTCACGCATTTGCGCCTGGTCTTTGAACGCCTCAATGAAGAGTGCATCCACGCCGCACTCGAGGTAGGCTTGGGCTCGCTCCAGGGCCGCGGTGAAGCCCTCCACCGCAATGGCGTCGGTTCTGGCCAAAATGAGGGTGTCTGCGCTGCGTCTGGCATCCAAGGCGGCCATCAACTTGCCGCGCATGTGGGCTGTGCTCACCAAGCTTTTGCCGCTCAAGTGTCCGCAGCGTTTGGGAAACGTCTGGTCCTCGAGTTGGATCATGGCCGCTCCCGCGCGCTCAAACTCCCGCACCGTGCGTTGGGTGTTGAGCGCGTTGCCAAATCCAGTGTCCGCATCCACGATGACGGGCAAACTCACGCGCTCACACACCAGGCCAATCGTTTGCGCGACCTCGCTGGCCGTCACCAAACCCACATCACTTCGACCCAAACGGGTGTAAGCAATCGAAGCCCCCGACAAATACAAAGCCTCAAAACCCGCTTGCTCGGCCACCAAAGCGCTCAATGCGTCATAAATACCGGGGGCAAGCAAGACCTCGGGGCGCTGGAGTCGGTCCTTGAGTGTGATGGAAGTCATGAATGATCCAGTCCTAAAAAAACAAAAAACTCATTGCTAAATACACTGCAAAATTCATTGCAAAATTCGCTTCAAATTTCACGCCAACGCTGCGCCTGCCGCTGGGGCCTGGCCCAAGGCCTTCGCTATGCTTTGAGCGGAAATGAAGCCACCGGCCAAGGCACTGAGCAAACCGTTGCCTGACAAATAGCCCCAGACCTCTTGGCCAGACACGCCACGCGCTGCACCACCGGCGGCCCATAAATTGGGTAGCGGCGCCCCAGCGCTGGTGAGCACTCGGCAGTGCGCGTCGATGTCAAGACCGCCTTGGGTGTGAAACAAAGCGCCCGTGACTTGCACCGCATAAAGGGGGGGCGCCAATGGCCGAGACAAAGCGCTCAAAGGTGCTGCAGCACTTTCACCCTCATTGGCCAGCCCTTGGAGCGTGCGCTCTAGATTCTCCAGCGGGCAGCCCACCCACGCCGCCAATGCACTCACCGAGTCAAAGCGCTTGATGCCGCCCAAAGCCTTGGCCTGTTTGAACTCCGGAAACCCCAGACCCAATTCAAACACAGGGGTGTCAAACACACACCAAGCGCGTGAGCCCGGTTGGGCCAACACGCCCACACTGGCCTCGGAGTAGCCCTGGGATTCGTCATGAAAGCGAACACCTTGTTGATTGATTTGAATACCGCCCTCGCCCATCAAAGCCCATGACATCAACAGACCCAATTCAGGCTGCCAAGATCCGTGCCCTTGGTAGGCCCCCATATCGAGGAGCTTGACACCCAAGGCTTGTCCCCACAGCACTGCCGAGCCGTCGTTGCCGGCATGGCCAGCATAGACCGCATGCTTCATGGCCGGCAGGTGCTGGGCCACCAATTCGGTGTTGCCCCCAAAGCCGTTGCTCGCGAGCAAGACCGCGTGAGCGCGCACCCACTCTTGTGATCCGTCAGGACGGACATAGCCCAGGCCCACCACGCGTTGGTCCGGATCCACGTAGAGTTGTGTGACCCGCGCTGAGGTCAAGACCGTCACCTGGTCCTGAGCCACCTGAGCGGCATGCATGAGCCGCGCCATCAAGCCCTCCCCCGAGGTCTCGGGGACTGCATGCATGCGGTGAATGCTGTGGCCGGGGTATAAAAAATGATCCAGCACTCGCCAAGGCACACCATGCAGGGTCTCCAAGGCATCAATGGCCTGGGGTACCGCCTGCACATAGGCCTGAACCAAATGCAGGGGCGATTGGTCATGGTTTTTGTGAACAATATCTTGGATAAATTGCGCCTGACTGTCAACGATGCCTTGGCGCGCTTGGCACAAGGTGCCCGCAGCGGGCACAAAACCTGACGACAGCGCACTCGAGCCTTGCGGATGGTCGTCACGCTCGAGCAACAAACTGGGCACGCCCTGGCCTTGCAGCATGAGCGCAGCGGTGAGCCCACACGCGCCCGCGCCCACAATCACCACAGGGAAATGAGGGGCGCCCAGAAGCGGTCCCACACGGCCCTCACCAGCACCCCATTGGGCCTCGTGGGGGACGTGAATCACAACGGGTGTCAATGCATCGGCCACCATGAAACGCTCCCCTTTGTCTTTAGTGGTGATCCAGGCCAGTGGACTGCGCCAAGCGGCTCAACCACTCAGAGCAGCTCATCACCTCGGCCACGCTGGCCATGTCGTCCAAGGCGGCTTGGTGCTGCGAAGCAGAAAACGCGGCACACCCGTCCGAGAGCACCACGGTGTCATAGTCGCGCACATGGGCGTCTCGCACACTGCTGGCCACGCCGCCATTGGTCACAATGCCGCACACCACCAGGGTGTTGACGCCAGAGCGGCGAAGGACCCAGTCGAGCTGGGTGTTGAAAAACGCCGAGTAGGCCACCTTTTGCACACAAACATCGACCGTGTCCTTTAACTCATCCACCACCGATTGCCCCCAAGAGCCGGGCGCGAAGTCGCCCTTCTTTAAAAAGCCCCGCTTGGCCAGCAAGTGCGGCGAGACCATGGGCTCACCGGCCGCGTTGGGCCACAAGGTGAACAAGGACGCGCACACCAAGCCTTGAGCTCGCGCTTTGATCGCCTGGGCCAGTGGGCGAATGCGCGCGGGCAGCGCCGCCGCCTCTTCGCTCGTGGTCTTGCCCCGGGCATAAGCACCCTGGGGGTGGAGAAAATCGTTTTGAAGATCCACGATCAACAAGGCGTAGCGAGGGTCAGCGTTTGGCATGCTCATGCGGGCGTCTCCCCTCGGCTCAAGAGCAAATTGCCCCACTCGTCCACCCGCGCTTGAAACCCCGGTTCGAGCCAAATGGTGGTATCGGCTTGCTCGAGCATGGCAGGCCCCACCACCTTGGAGCCCACGGGCCAATCGAGTCGCGCACTGCGCGGCACAGAGAGCCACTCACCTTGGTGAAAAATCCGCTCATGGCCCAGCACCTCGGGCACCACCTTGCTTTGGGGTGCCAAAATCGACAAATCGAATTTGGCGCGCTCGCCCACGCGGGAATAACGCAAATTGAGCACCCGCACCGCAGGTCCACTCAAGGTGCGGCCAAATTGCGCATGATAGGTGCGCTCAAACGCCTTGAGCAGGCCCTCGTGGCTGTAGTCGTCTGCCTCAATGGGCACCGCCACGGTGTGGGTTTGACCTTGGTAGAGCATATCGAGCACCACCGTCTCCACGATGCGCGTGAACACAATGCCCGACGCATCGAGTCGCGCCTGGCAAAGTTGGCGCAATCGCGCGACCTTTTCTTGCAAGTCTGCGATATCCAGATCGGCCAAGCCCTTGTTCAAAGTCTGCACCGCATCGTGCTTCATGTCCGAGAGCACACAACCGAGCGCCGAGGTGACCCCTGGGTAGCGCGGAATGAGTCCCACACTCACACCCACTTCACGCATCAAGGCGCACACATGCAGTGCCCCCCCTCCGCCAAACGGCATGTAGGCAAAGAGCCTGGGGTCGTGGCCTCTTTCAATGGAGACCAAGCGAATGGTGCCCGCCATTTTGGCGTTGGCCAAGGTGAGAATGGCTTCGGCCGCACGGTAGACATCAAGCCCCAAGGGCGTGGCCACACTCGACTCCACCGCCTCGCGCGCCAACTCGACACTCAAGGGCTTCAAGCCCCCGCCCCCCAAAGGGCGGTGCGCCGCAATGCGCCCGAGCAGCACATTGGCATCGGTGACGGTTGCTCGCTTGTTGCCGCGCCCATAGCACGCTGGACCCGGGTTCGAGCCCGCTGACTCGGGGCCAATTTGAAGCATGCCGCTTGTATCGACCCACGCGATGGAGCCCCCGCCGGCACCAATGGTCTCGATCTGAATCATGGGAGACCTCACCACGAGACCAAACTCGATGGCGGTCTGCGAGGCCAAAGCCGCTTGGCCTTGCGCGACCAAGGACACATCAAAGCTCGTGCCTCCCATGTCACCCGTGATGACATTGGGGAAACCTGCCACTTTGGCGATTTCCGCACACGCGATCACACCCGCAGCAGGACCCGAGAGCGCCGTGCGAACGGGGAACTCGCCAGCGGTGGAGGCCGACATCACGCCCCCATTGCTTTGCACAATCAAGAGCTCGCCCAAGAACCCCTCTTGCCCCAAGGCACTCTCCAAGCTCGACAAATAGCCCCCCACCACCGGCTGCAAAGCGGCGTTCAAGCTCGCCGTGGAGCAGCGCTCAAACTCCCGAATTTCGGGCAACACTTGTGTGGCCACACTCACATGCGCGTTGGGCCAAAACTCCTCAATGCAGGCTTTGGCGCGCAGCTCATTGAGGGGGTTGGCGTAAGCGTTGATAAAAAACACACAAATGGCCTCACAGCCTTGTGCCAACAAGTGCTGGGCTTGGGTGCGCACTTGCTCGATGTTGACCTCGGTGTGGATCTCGCCCGAGGCGAGCACGCGCTCGTCGACTTCGAGCCTCAAATCTCTGGGGATGATGGGCACAAAACTGCCCTTGAGCCCCCAGGTTTGCGCGCGATCCCTGCGACGCATCTCCAGCACATCGCGAAAGCCACGTGTGGTGATGAGCCCGGTCTTGGCGACTTTGCGCTCGAGCAGCGCATTGGTGGCCACTGTGGTGCCATGCACCAAGGTCGTGATGGAGGCGGCCAAGCCGCGGGGCTGTTCATGCTCGCCCTTGGGGTGGAGCGCATCGTGAACTGCTTTCACACCGCGCATGAAACCTTGCGCCTCTTGGCCTCGAGTGGAGGGGACTTTGATGATGTGGGCTTGGGGATGATCCCCCCAATCGAGAACAAAAAGGTCGGTGAATGTGCCGCCGACGTCCACCCCCACAATCACGTTGGACTTCACGGCGGGTTTGGGAGTCGAGCTCATGGCGCATCTCCCGCTTTTAGAGGGGGCGGCGCACTCACATACCCCATGGCCACATCGTGGGCGTGGGCTTGATGGTCGCGCTTTGCTCCCAAGCCCCAAGCCCCACCGCCCGGTGTGGACAAGCGCACTCTCTCACCGCGTTTCAATTCAATGCCCCTCATCTTGGCGCCCATTGGTGGGATGAGCCATTGGCTGCCTTGCTGGTACTCAAAGACATTGAGTGCGCCACTGCCCCCACCTGCAATGCCTTTGGGGCCGGAGCGGGCACGCTCGCCAAAGATGAAGGCCTGGGCGGACTCTTCAAGCAACTCGATTTCATAAATCGCGCCCAAGCCCCCACGGTATTGGCCCACTCCCCCCGAGTCAGGTCTCAAAGCCCACTTTGTGAACATGACCGGATAAGCGGCCTCCAAAATCTCGAGCGGTGGAATGGTCGCTGTGGAGATGGGGGCATTGGCGTGGCTGAGTCCGTCGCCATGGGCGTGGCCACCGTGCCCGCCACCAAAGAAGCTGAACATCACCCAAGGCCGGCGCTGCCCGGGACTGAGGGTTTTGTAGCCCGCGATGGACAAGGCGTTGATGGTGCCATAGGCATGGGCCACTACCCGCTCGGGAGCGGCTTGCGCCATGGCCGAGAAAATCACATCGATCATGCGCAAAATCGTCTCGGTGTAGCCCCCCACGGGCCGGGGTCGCTCACAACTGATCACCAAACCGTCTGGGATGATGAACTCCACCGCATCGAGCACGCCCGCATTGGCCGGCACATCGGGAAACACATGCTTTAAGGCGACATAGCACGCCGCCACAGCGGTCGCGCGCGAGATATTGACAGGGCCCGCACATTGGGGCGAAGAGCGTGAAAAATCCAAACTCAAGCGCTCACCCTCAATGCGCAAATCCAGCGCAATGCTCAGCGGCTCATCGACCACCCCATCGTTGTCGAGAATATCGTCAAAGCTGTACACGCCACTGGGCAGGACTTGGATGTGCTCGCGCATCAACATGAGGGCGCGGCGTCTGAGCGCAGCAAAGGCCTTCAACACAGCGCTTTGCTCGTAGTCAATCAGCAAAGCATTGAGTCTCGTGACCCCCAAATCGAGCGCTGCGAGTTGGGCATTCAAGTCGCCCCAAAGGCTATCGGGCAGTCGGGTGTTGGCGCGCAAAATCGCCAGCACATCCTCTTGCAGCTCCCCGTTCTTGATGATGCGAACAGGCGGGATTTGTACCGCCTCTTGCCAGCATTCGGTGGCCGCTGGGTTGTAGTTGCCTGGCACCGCACCCCCAACATCGTGCCAATGCGCGGCCGACGCCAGGTAACAAAACAATACCCCATCCTTGAAGTAAGGCCTCACCAACTTGAAGTCATTGGCGTGGGTGCCGCCTTCGTAGGGGTCGTTAAAGAGCCAGGTGTCGCCGGGCTGCATGCCGCCGCGCTCGCTTGCCACGCGGGCTGCCGCACGCACGGCAAAGGCCATGACGCCGACAAAAATCGGCAAACCCGATTTGCCTTGCACCAAGGTGTCCCCCGTGAGGGCATCATAGAGGCCATGGCAGGCATCATGGGCTTCGGCAATGATGGGGTTAAAGGCACTGCGGTAAAGCGTGGCGTCCATCTCATCGGCAATTTGCTCGAGCCTCCCCGCCAACACCGCCAAGGTCACGGGGTCCAAGGCGGGTGACCCGGCAGCACGAGAGGGGGAATTCAAGGCACTCATTGCAAAACACTCATGACAAACCTCAACGAAAAAAAACGAACAAAAAAAATAGCCACCTCAACCACACCCAGCTGCACGACCATCGCACAGCGGGCCCACTCAACCCTCTCGCGTGGTTTTGATTTGGCCCGATTCGATGCGCGCTTTGAGCACATTCAAGAGACCCTTGGCGCGCACCATCTCGAGCAAAAACTCCGGTATGGGCTTCACCGGCAACAAGTCCCCGCCTTGGATTTGAATCCCCTGGGGGTGCACTTGCACCGCACAGCCCTCCTCGATCTCAGTGGCACGCGGACAAGTCAACAGCAGCAAGCCCAAATTGAAGGCGTTGCGGTAAAACAAACCGCTGAATGACGGCGCGATCACGGCCTTGAGGCCCAACTGCACCAAAACACCCGCGGCTTGCTCGCGAGACGAGCCCACCCCAAAGCCCTCACCGGCCACGATGACGTCGCCCACTTGAACACCGCTGGCAAAGTCTGCGCGCATGGACTCGAGAGCGTGCTGGGCAATCACCTCGATGCCAAACTTCATGTAGGCCCCAGGCGCCAAGGCGTCCGTGTCCACTTGGGAGCCTAGTCGCCACACTCGCGACCAGGGCGTTAAGGCGCTCGATGACTCGCTCATGCGAGGATCTCGCGCACATCGGCAAGCCGTCCTTGGATGGCCGCTGCTGCCACACTGTAGGGCGAGCCCAAATAGACCTGAACACTCGCTGGGCCCATGCGAGCTTTGAAGTTGCGAGCCGTGCTGGAGATCACGGTCATGCCTTCTTCAAACGTTGCGCCGTAACCAGCACACGCGCCACAACTGTTGGGCAGCAACTGTGCACCCGCGTCGAGCAACACTTGGAGCGTGCCTTCGGCTCGGGCAGCCTCTTGGTCACGCGCGCTCGCAGGCGCCACCAGCAAGCGGGTTTGAGCGTGCACGCGGTGTCCCTTGAGCACACTCGCGGCGGCGCGCAAATCGACGAGTTTCGCCCCAGTACAGGCCCCAATGTAGGCAATATCAACCGGGGTTGGAGCGAACTCGGTCACGGCGCGTGTCAGTGCAGGCGAGTGTGGTGCGGCAATTTGCGGCGCCAACGTGTGGGCATCAAAGTGAAGCGTTTGGCTGTGTGAACCCGCGTCACTGCTCCAAGCGCTCCAGCCCTCGAGGGCTTGCGGCTCAACACCCACCCCGATTAAATAGTCGACCGTGACTTGATCGGCCGCCACCAAAGCGGCCTGCGCGCCCATCTCCGCGCCCATATTGGAGAGGGTCATGCGCTCTTGCATGGACAAACCTTGGACCACCTCACCGGTGTATTCGAGCGCTTGGTATTGACCACCATTGAGCCCGAGCTCAGCAATCATGTGCAGCATCATGTCCTTGGCGCACACACCCCGTGCGAGTTCGCCCGTCCAATTGAGCGCAATGGTCTGGGGCACTTCGAGCCAAATTTCACCGCTCACCACCACCCCCAGCATTTCTGTGGCACCAATGCCAAACATATAACTGCCAAAAGCGCCCCCGGTGGGTGAGTGCGAGTCGCCCCCCACACAAAACATGCCTGGCTTCAAATGCCCCCGCTCTGGCAGCACCACATGACAAATGCCTTCAGAGTCGATCACGTGGGGCAATTTCCACGCTTTGGCCGTCTCACGCGCGAGCGCCACAATGGCGCTGGACTCTTCATCGCGGGCGGGCACATAGTGATCCATCACCAAGACCACTTTGTTCTTGTCCCAAATGCTCGCACCGAGTTCTTTGAGCATCGGCGCCAAGCGCCTGGGGCCCGAGGAGTCATGGAACATGGCCAAGTCAACCTGGCAATTGAGCAAAGCCCCCACCTCCACGCTCGAGCGCCCCGATGCGCGGGCAATGAGTTTTTGCGCCAAGCTTTGAGGTGAGCTTGGGGGCGCAGTGGTGATGGGCTGGGTGCGCGCCAGGGTATCTGACGCTGTCGGCGCGTGGGCAGAGCCTTGAGCGGGGTTCATCATTCTGGTTTGGCCCCAGAGAACTTCACCACCTCGCGCCAACGCGCAATGTCAGCGGCCAAGAACTGTGCAAATTCTGCCGAACTGTTGGCCACAGCGCTCGCCCCTTCGGCCTCGATGCGCTGCTTGACCTCGGGTGTCAAGATGGCAGTGCGTGCACCCGACTCCAAGCGAGCCAAGAGCTCGGGGGAGATTTTGGCGGGCCCAAAGAGTCCAAACCACGCACTCGACTCAAAGCCTGGCAAGGTCTCGGCCATGCTGGGCACTTGGGGGAAGGCCGCGAGTCGCTTGGGGGACGTGACCCCCAAGGCCTTGAGCTTGCCCACGGCCAAGTACTGCTGCGCGTTGCCAATGTTGGCAAACATCAATTCCACTTGCCCAGCGAGCACGTCTTGGATGGCCGGTGCCGTGCCCCGGTAGGGCACATTGACAATGTTCACGCCGGCTTTGAGCTTGAAGGCGTCGCCTGCCAAATGCAAGGAAGACCCCAGCGCGCCGATGGCGAAATTCAATTTACCCGGTTGCGCCTTGGCCAAGGCGATGAGCTCGGGCAAGGTGTTGGCCCCCAAGGAGGGGTGCGCCACCAGGATCGAGGGCGAGGTGGAGACCATGGTGATGGGGGTGAAGTCCTTGATCGGATCAAAGGGCAAGTGGGGGTAAAGCGAGGCATTGATGGCGTGTGAGGTAAAACTCATGAGCAAGGTGAGCCCATCGGGTGCAGCGCGCGCCACCGCTTCAGCCGCCACATTGCCTCCCGCTCCCGTGCGGTTTTCCACAAGCACCACACGCGACCACTGCTGCGAGAGGGCTTGCGCGAGAGCGCGTGCCATCGTGTCGGTGGTGCCACCAGCGGGTGCACCCACCAAAATGCGCACAGGCGCAGGCGTCGATTGAGCCCGAGCCGGGAGAACACAAAAGCCAAGCACAACAGTCAGCGCCAGCCCAATCAAGTTTGCCGCCACGCGCCCTAAAGTCTGGCCCCATTGGCACAGGGGTTGCACTGGGCGATTGATACGTCTCCCCCCCCACAGACCCGAGCGGGCCCGGGTGTGATGATCAAAACTGAGCATGCTGTCTTCTTTCACGTTGATACCTCCTCCATCATGCGCCCAGATACGCTTGGCGCATCACGTCACTGGCGAGCAAGTCCTCAGGCGAGCCGCTAAAACGAATCTGACCGTTCTCCAGCACATAGGCGCGCGAGGCCACGTCCAAGGACTGCCCCACGTTTTGCTCAACGAGCAGTATCGTGAGCCCCTCGTCCTTGAGCTGCACGATCAAGTCAAACATCTCTTGCACGAGCTTTGGAGACAGGCCCAGTGAGGGCTCATCCAAAATCAACAGCTTGGGCGCCGCCATGAGCCCTCGCCCGATGGCCAACATTTGCTGCTCACCCCCACTCAAGGTGCCCGCCATTTGCGTGAGCCGCTCAGCGAGTCGTGGAAAAGTCTTCAAGACCCGCTCGAGCAAATCTGGGCGAAGCGACTGGGGAAGTGTGTAAGCGCCCAGCAGCAAATTGTCCAACACGTTCATGTTGGGGAAAATTTTTCGCCCCTCGGGAACTTGTATCAAGCCAGCACGCACCACGTCGCTGTAGTGCGCATGGGTGAGGTCTTGACCGTTAAAGAGCACTTGGCCACTTTGGGCGCGCACGAGCCCACAAAGGGTGTGGTTGAGCGTGGTCTTGCCCGCCCCGTTGCTGCCCAAGAGCGCCACCAACTCGCCAGTGTGAAGTGTCAAATGCACATCGCGCAAAATCTGCACCGCCCCGTATCCTGAGGACAAGTCGGTGACTTGGAGCAACTCGCTCATGCGTTGTCCCCCTGCTCTTGAACTCGATTTTGAACTTGGCGCAATTTGGCCGCACCCGCCACACCAAAATAGGCCTCGATCACCGCTGGGTCGTGGCTGAGCAATTTCGTGGGTCCCGCAAAAATCAACTCCCCTTGAGAGAGGACCCAAGCGTGACGCGCCAAATTCATGACCGCTTGCATCACGTGTTCAATCATGAGAACACTCACGCCAGACTCGACAATGCCACGGATGACCGGCAGCATCTCGGCGATCTCTTGCGGGTTCAAACCAGCCAACACCTCATCGAGCAACAACAAGGAGGGTCGCGTGGACAGCCCACGGGCCAACTCCAAGCGCTTTCGTGCAGCCACCGTGAGCTCACGCGCGGGTTGATCCAAAAGACCCGCCAGGCCGACTTGCGCCGCCACATCACTGGCGTAGGCGAGCGCGTCGGTGCGCGACTTCAAATGCAAATGCGCGCCCACCGCAATGTTCTCTCTCACCGTCTGGCTGGCAAAGGGCTGCACGATTTGAAAGGTTCGGGTGAGCCCGAGCTTGGCACACTCGTGGGCGGGCAGTCCCGTGATGTCCCTGCCCATGAAGAACACTTGACCTTGGTCGGGTTTTAAAAACCCCGACATCAATGAAAACACCGTGGTCTTGCCCGCCCCATTGGGGCCAATGAGCGCACTGAGTGAGTTTTCAGGCACTTGCAAACTCAAGTTCTGCACGGCCTTTAAACCGCCAAATGAGCGGTAAACGCCTCTGAGTTCAAGCAACATCGCTGTGTCCTTGGCCTTGGGGCGTCATCTCGCCAGAAGCCGTCATGGGCGGTGAAGCACGTGGCACCAGCCCCAGCGGCGCCATCTCGGTGTGGGGCGCAGACAGCAGACGGCGTTGGCTCTTTTTCTGGCCTTGCCAGCGGTCTTTCAATCCCACCAGTCCTCGGGGCAAGAACACCATGATGAGGATCAGCAAGGCGCCATAGACCATCAAATTGATGCCTGGCAACTCGCCAAACAAATTGCGCGTGAGCTCAGCGAGCAACTCCAAGGCCATGGCACCCACCACCGGCCCCCAAAGCGTGCCCATGCCGCCCACAATGGCGCCCACCAACGCAGCCACGGAGGTGTGCGAGCCATAGACCAAATTGGGGTCGATGTATTGAAACACTTGCACATAAAACGCACCACCCGCGCCCATCAACGCAGCCGACAACACCGTGGCCCAGCACTTGATTGCAAAAGGGTTCACGCCCAACGCTGTGGCGGCATCTTCATTGTCTCGCACCGCTTGGGCATAGGCGCCAAAGCGCGATTGGCGCAAGAAAGCAGTGACCAGGAGCGCCAGCACCACCCAGGCCAAAATCAGCCATATATAGCCCGCGCGCGAGGCAAATTGCATATTGCCCAGCGACTCCGACAAGGGCAGCATCAAGCCCACCCCACCACCGGTGAAGTTCGCACTCAAGGCCAAGATGCGAAACACCTCGGCAAAGGCCAAGGTCACCAAGGCGAAATAAGACCCTTTGAGCCCATAGCGAAACGACACCGCCGCCAAGCCTGCACCCAAGGACGCTGAGATCAACACCGCGCCCACCAAGGCGACCCAAGGGTTCACGCCCGCGCTCAGCTGCAACAACGCTTGGGCATAGGCGCCAGTGCCAAAAAAGACCGCGTGACCAAAAGAGAACTGGCCTGCATACCCGCCCAAGACGTTCCAAGCTTGCGACAGCAAGGTGGCAAAGAGGGCCATCATGAGCCAGTTCAAAAAGACACCCGAGTGCGACACCACCGGCAGCAAACCCACCACCAGGGCAAACACGACAATCCAGCGCAGATCTTTCACGTCTTGGCTCCAAAAAGACCCTGGGGCCGAAAGAGCAGCACCACGATGAAGATCAAAAAAATCCCCGCCTGCCCCAACGAATCCCCTAAAAAGAGCCCCCCCACCGACTCCACCACACCCACGAGCAAGCCGCCCACCCAAGCGCCCAAGAAACTCCCCATTCCCCCCAACACCACAATGGTGAAGGCCACCAACACAAAACCGTTGCCAACCGTCGGGTTGACATAAAAGGAGGGCAACAAAAAGGCAGCCGCAGCGCCCAAACTGGCCATGCCGATGCCAAAACTCATGGCATACACATGCTCGACGTTGATGCCCATCAATCGAGCACCTTGCTTTTCTTTGGCAACGGCGCGAATGGCACGACCCAAATCGGTTTTTTGAATCAACACCACCAACAGGGCCGAGACCACCATCGCCCCCACAAAGGCGATCACCTTGGCGCGGGCCAAGACGCACCCCAAAATAGTCACCGTGCTCAAGGTGTAGCCGCTGTCGATGCTTCGCGTGTCGGAATGAAAAAGGATCAAGGCCAAGTTCTCCATCACAATGGAGACGCCCAAGGTGACGAGCAAAATATTTTCATCGCGCTCATGACTGGCACGCTCAATGACAAAACGCTGCAAGGTGTACCCAAAGACAAACATGGCAGGCACCACGATGGCGATGCTGGCATACGGATCGAGTCCGAAAAACTGGTTCAATCCATAGACCGCAAAAAGCGCCATCATGAGTGCTGCGCCATGGGCGAAGTTGATGATGTGCAGCACCCCGTAGATCAACGTCAGTCCCAAAGCAATGAGGGTATAGACCGCACCCATGGTGAGTCCATTCAACACACTCGACAACACAATACCCAGATCAAACAAGGACAGCCACCTTTAACGATCAAGCCCCAATGGACTCAGACGACACAAAGACCACGCCGCACCACCCCACCCTAGACGACAAGCCTGGGTGAGAGGCACTCAAAGGGTTTTTGGCGACTTCAGACACGCCCATCGCGCTCACCAAGCCCCCAGCCGCCGCTTAGGCGTGCAATGGGAAAATGGCCTCCACCTCACGGTACTCACGGGGCACGATCACCTTGATGTCGCCCTTGACCACTTGGGTCATCAAGGGCTGTGCACCCATGTTTTGACCGTTGACGAATTGGGTGGTGCCATAGGGCATGATGTGGCCAGAGAACTGGCTCTTGTTCAAGGCGTCAATGATGGCGGCACGGTCGGTTGACTTGGCGCGCTCCAAAGCGTCGGCAAGCAGCGTCATGGCGGTGTACGTCATGAACAACTCGTAGCTAAAGAACAGGCCCTTGGCCTCGGCGCGTTTTTTAAGCGCTTGGGCTTTTTTGTCCTTGGGGTTGAACCAATGGTTGCAGTCAATGATGCCATTGGCGGCCTGGGGGTACTCTTTGACGAATTTATAGCTCGATGCTGCACCACCCAAGACCGAGTAAATGGCTTTGGGCACGACTTGCTGCTGCTGCATGGTGCGAACGAGAAGCGCGTACTCGTTGTAGTAATTGGCAGGAATCACAATATCGGGGTTGATTTGCTTCATGCGTAGCACAATGTTGTTGAAATCCCGACTGGGGTTGGGGTGCTTGACGATTTCTTTGATGTCGTAGCCATAACCGGGCAGTTCTTTGGACAGCAAATTGGCCGTGCCGGTGCCAAACAAGGACTCCTCGTGGATGATCATGACCGAGCGAGCGGGCTTGCCAGCGGCCACATTCAAGACGTGCAAGTTGGCAACTGCCACTTCGGCGCATTTTTTATAGCCAGGCCCAAAACGAAAGGTATTCTTGAGTCCGCGCTCCACAATTTGATCGGCCACGCCCACATCCACAATATGGGGCAGGTTGTACTTGGCCGCGGTTTGGGTGGTGGCCAAGCAAATGGCCGAGGCAAATGCCCCCACCACGGCACACACCCCCGCTTCGTTCATTTTCTCAACCTCGGCCGAACCGCCTTGGGGTGTGGACTGAGCGTCACCGAGCAAGGCCTCAATCTTGGCGCCGCCCAAGGACTTGATGCCCCCCGCTTGATTGATGTCTTCAATGGCCATCAAGGCGCCTTCGCGGCATTGTTGACCCGAGTAAGCCAAGGCACCGGTCACAGGGTGCAGCACACCGACTTTGACGGTTTTGGCCTGAGCACCACCAATCAAAGGAAATGCCATCGAAGAAGCCGCCAAGGCGGTTTGAGAGATAAATTCGCGACGATTATTCATGGTTGAACTCCGATTTTTTGATTTTGAGACACATCATGCTCTGCCCAGTACTGCCTTTGCACAGGGTCTGAGTTTATACGACATCCCCATCCACTTTTGAAGACCCGTGCCCTGGGGCCATCAAAATTGTTCACGGTCATGATCTCCATCATGTTGAGCACACCGAACAGCCCCATTTGCTCGACCAGGTGAAGCGCATTCGGCACCTCGTGGACTTCAAGTCTGAGCGTGATCGAGCTTTGCGACCGATGCGCCGCTTGGCGTCTTTGTCGCTTCTGACCCCCATTCATGAAGCAACTCGGCCACACGATGGCAATTCTTTGCCTCTTGGGCGGCCACTTTACACCCCTTGCCGGTTGTTTGCCGCTGACCAAGTCGGCCTGAACAACGCCCATCGAGCCCTGGACACCTGGGCGTCACGGGCATTGCAATCGTTGACCTTGGCTCGCCGCTCGGAGTGAACTTTGTGCTCTCCCAACCCGGTTTTTAGAGCCTCGTTGGGCGAGACTATTTCCTCCCATTCAATACCCCATAAGGATTCTATTGGTAATTTTTTATACTACTTTATGGTTGATTTTTTGAATTGAGGGTCAAGTCACAAGCCCCTCGGATAGGGCTCATGACAGCGTCAAGCGGTCCTCCCATTGAGAGCCGATTTTTGACACCAAGCACGCTTAAGCGCCCCGAAACTGAGGAGAACCCAGTCAACTTGAGGGACTTTACACGCCAACCCCCTACCCATGGCATGGGCATTGCTGATGTCATTGCATCGGTGGGCTCCATGGAGCTGACCATCCTTTTATGATGAGGAAACTCCAATGGGTATGCGTGTCGGATCATCCAACAACACCTGGGCCGCGCAGGCGAGCAGCAACACGGCAGCGCTTCAACAGCGCCAACAAAGCTCCCAAGCCCTGTTTGCCAGTTTGAGCGCAGGCGACCTCGCGGGCGCTCAAAGCGCGTTCTCCAACCTCGCAAGCGCCGCGTCGAGTGGCCAAGCCGGTACTGACAAAATCACCAACTCCCACTCGCCCATTTCACAAATTGGCGCTGCCCTTCAAAAGGGGGATTTAAAAAGCGCCCAGGCCATTGCAGTGGCCTTGCAAGCCAAGAATGGTAAACACGTGCATGGTGGCAAGGCACCTACAGCATCCCAGTCGGCCACGCCGAACAATCCACTCAACAGCTTGACCACTTTGCTCACAGGCTCCAAGAACACCGCAGAGACTGCCCTACAGACAGCCAATGCAGCCAACACCAGTGCCTACCAGCCCCCTTCCAACCCCAGCGCTTCATCGATTTTGGGGCTGGGTGGAAAAATCAACACCACCGCTTGATGCCTTGCATTGAGCACCCCATGCGGCTCACCCCCGAACAGCCTGTCATCAAAAGAAATTCCATGTCATTTTTTCTAAAAACTCAGCGGTTCCATCGCTTTCACGTTTTGGTGTCGCTCGTGACCGCGATGGCTTTGTGCACGGTTTCGCAAGCTCACGCCCAAAGCACGGCCCACTTCCCTAGCAAGCCAATTCACTTGGTGGTACCGTTCCCACCGGGTGGTGCGCTCGACATCGTGGCCAGAACCATTGCCAAGCCCTTGGGGCTGTCCATGGGCCAAGCGGTCATCATTGACAACAAAGCCGGTGCCGATGGCGCCATTGCCGCTGATTTTGTGGCCAAGTCTGAGCCCAATGGCTATACCCTCTTCATGGCCACCTATGGGTCGATGTCGGCGCTGCCGTATTTGCATAAAAGTTTGCCCTACAACGTCTTGAATGACTTCACACCCATCAGCAACACGGGCAAGTTTGCTTTCTTTTTATTCGCGCACCCCAGTATCCCCTCCAACGACTTGAACGAGCTTATTGCGTATATCCACGCCCACCCCGATCAGGTCAACTACGGCTCGGGCAATGTGGGGGGTGTGGTGGGAACGGCAGAACTTGCCCAACTCAACCACCTCAAAATGGTCCACATCCCTTACAAAGGCGAAGTACCCGCCATGAATGACTTCTTGGCCGGACGGGTTCAGTTGATGCTCGGCACCCCAGCCAATGCACTTGAGTTTGTGAAAGAAGGCAAACTCAATGCCGTGGTGACTTTTTTAGACAAACGCAGTCCCTTGTTGCCGCAAACACCCACCATGCGTGAACTCGGATTTCCCAATTTGTCCATCACCCCTTGGTCTGGCATTTTTGGGCCCGCCAATGTCTCGCCAGTGATTGCTTCACGCCTGTCACTGGCCATCAACGAAGCCATGAAGGGCGAGGAGGCCCAGGCCGAATTTGCCAAGCAAGCCTTTGAGTCCAAAGGATCGACCCCAGCCGAGTTGGCGGCCTATGTCAAAGATCAACTGCAGCATTGGGGCCACTCGATTGAACTCGCTGGCCTCGTGGCCCAATGACGCAAGGCTGCCATGTCACAACCATCCAGGGTCTGCGTCCACATTCAAACCCAATTTCCACCCACCTCATTTCTTCAACCTCTTAAGTAGGACCTTTCATGTCTCACCTTCTGATCATCGACTTACCCGGCGGCAACGATGTGGACTTGCTCAGCTGCGCCATTCAAAGAGGCGACCGCTTCACCTTCCTCACCAGTGACATGAGCATCTACCGCCGCGACCCAAGGGTGTGGTCATGGGTTGAAAAAGCCCACCATCTTGTCGAGTCACCTAGTTTTGATGCCGCAGTCTTGGACCCCATGGTGAAGGCTTTACACCAAAGAGATGCCTTTGATGCTTTGCTGTGTCTCATCGACATTCGACTCATTGAGGCTGCGCGTTTGGCCCAGGCATTGGGCTTACCATTCCTCAATCCTTCCAGTGTAGCCCTCTTGCGCGACAAGTTCAGTGTTCGATCACAACTGCAAAGCAAAGGACTTGAACAAGCCCCATTTGCATTGGCCATGAGCAACCAAGAACTCCAAGAAGCGGTGAAACTCATGGGGTTACCTGTCATCATCAAACCCTCTGACGGGTATGGTTCACAAAATATTTTCCTGCTTGAAAACGAGTGGGATTTGGAGGAGTACATCAGTCCATTGCACGACATGCTTCCACTCATGAGCGACTATGGTCTTGGGGTTGTCTCCAACGACCGCATGTTGGTCGAGCGCTTCATTCGCGGGCCTGTTTTGGGTTGTGATGTCTTTACATTGAATGGTGAACACCAGTTGCTGGGTGTACACGAAAAGCAATATTTCGACGAACCTTCTTTTGCCATCCGAGGCGGCTGCTTCAATCCCAATGTGGGTCAATACCAGGCGCTTGAGCGAACTCTATTTGCGTGGCTGGATGCGGTGGACTTTGATTTTGGCGCGTCACACATTGAACTGGTCTGTACCGATGAGGGCTACCAGTTGATTGAAATCAACGCCAGGCTTGTGGGGGCCAAGCTCTCACGACTCATGTCTTACTCGCTGGGCTATAACGTGCTGAGCTCGCTCATTGATTTGCACTTGGGCAAGAGAATGCGCCCATTGGTTCACCCCTTGAGTGCCAAAGACACTCGTGTGCATTCGCATTTCATCAATCACCCCACACCACAATTCAGTGTCTCGCGCTGGATCACCGCCGATGAGAAATCCGTGGGCTTGTTAAACCGCGTGATCCAACCCAAACTCCCCATTCCGGGCGTGAAAAGTGTGGAGATCCTCAAAAAGCGTGGCGACTGGATTCGCCCGCCCATGGAAAATGCTGACCGCATCGGTTTTATCATGACCACTGCCATCAACAAATTGGATGCCGAAATGTCGGCAGAGCAGTATTTGTCGCTGTGCACCTGTGTTGCCATGTCGCCGCCTGATTCATCAGCCCCCAAGCCAACCCACAACTCCACGGGCTCTGGCACATCAAGCCCCATGGCTCAAATCGCAACCGCCACCTTTGGCTCCACGCTGATGACGACGGCCAAATGGCCAGAAACTGAGACCTCGACCCCCCCATCCATCTCCATTTCAGCCTCAGCATCTGTCCCCAAGAAACACAACGAAACTGTTTGAGCTTGGTCTTCAACGGGTGGGTACCGGTGTCACTCACCCTGATTGCATGGCAATTGAGCCACTGGTATTGGAGTGGCTCGGCAATTGGACCAGAGGTTCAAGACAGCTGACAGGGGGTGGTGTTCGTGATGTTTTGAATTACACTGAGGATTCATTCGTTTGAATCCCAGCTCAGATGTCGCCCTCTTTTCGAAACGACTTGATGCCTTCAAATCAGTCGCATCCCCAAAACACCTCGCATGCGGCCATTGGCGTCAAATTTGCAGCCATGGCTGGGCCTGGAGAGATCAGACTCGAGTCCAATCAATACAATCAGCTCGAACTCCAACGCATTGCTCAGCTGTGCGTGGACGAAGTCAAACGCATCGAGAAAAAATATTCTCGCTACGACCCTCACAGTGTCGTGAGTTGTATCAATGCTGCCAGTGGTCAAGAACCGGTCACTGTCGACGCTGAGACCCAAACCTTGCTGGATTACGCCCAGACGCTATTTGACAACAGCTCAGGTCTGTTTGATATCACCAGCGGAGTGCTGCGGCGTGCTTGGCGATTTGACCAAAATACACCCCCACTCCCCAATGACCTGCAAGCTCTGCTTGCACTCGTGTCTTGGCGCAAAGTACAACGACAAGGCGAATCGGTTTATTTACCGCTCAAAGGCATGGAGATCGATTTTGGTGGATTTGGCAAAGAGTATGCCGCTGATCGAGCTGCCCTCACATTGCAGCGTGAGGGCATTGCGCATGGATTTGTCAATCTCTCCGGTGACATCCGCGTGGTGGGGCCGAAATTCAGTGGCGAGCCTTACCGCATGGGGATTCAACACCCACGCGATCCCAACAAACTCCTGGCCTCGATCCCCATACACCAAGGTGCCTTGGCAACGAGCGGCGACTATGAGAGATTTTTCGAATTCGACGGCCAACGCTATTGCCACATCATCAATCCTCAAACAGGACAACCGGTTCAAGGCTGGCAAAGTGTGAGTGTGTTGGCGCCTTTGGCAATTGTGGCGGGAAGCTGCAGCACCTGCGCCATGCTCTTGGAGGATGGGGCGCTAGACTATTTGGCCGCCAGCGGGTTTTCTTACCTGGGCGTTGATGCTCAGGGACGCGTTCATCAGCAATGAATTCAACTCAGCGACAAGTTGATCTCAAATTGGTGCCGCAGCAAGAAGGTAAGTGGCTTGAGTTCTCCGAATCGGTACGAGCCTATGTGGACGACCAAGTTCGACAAAAATTCAAAGACCAACATCCCCCCAACGAACCCTTAACGGGTTTGTCTTATTTGGCCAAGTTGGTGGACAACTCGAGTCATCAATATTCGGACCTCGAAGAAATTGAAATCAAAGCCAAGGCGTTTTACCCATTGATCAATAACGATCAACGCGTCCTCTTCGACCTCAGAATGTCACTCATTGTCATGCCCAATGTGTTTGGTCCGATTATGGACTATCCCATTTCGAATGGCGCACCAGCACCGACCTTGAACCCTATGCAAGTCAACTCACCGCCCCAGAACCGGTGAGCCTTACCCTCATTCAAACTCGCTGAAAAGACGAGTGTCTGCGCTTGAAAAAGCGGGGGTTTATTCTTACAATGGCCAATTGATCACTTTATAAGAACCCCCATACCATGACAGCTTATCCACTCACCGCTTTGGCCACCCTCTTGTCAGTTGTGATGCTGTTTTGGACTGCCATCAAAGTCGGGCAAGCCAGAGGCAAATACGACATCAAGGCGCCAGCCACCTCCGGCCATGAAATGTTCGATCGAGCTTTCAGGGTACAGATGAATACACTGGAAGCCATGGCCGTCTTTCTGCCCTGTCTTTGGGTGTACGCCGTCACGATTGGTGACTTGGGTGCAGGCGTCACGGGCCTGGTGTGGTTTTTGGCGCGTGCATGGTATGCACTGACCTATGTCTCCAACCCCAGCAAAAGAGGTCCGGGATTTGCCATCGCTATGCTTTGCAGCATTGGCCTATGGGCTGGCGGTCTCTGGGGCGTGGTGAAGGTACTGATGCAATAAGTCCCGTGAAGGGAAAGTACGAGATCTGAGGAGGTCAGCAGACGCCTCGGACCTTAGGCACAAGGTCTGTGATGAATATGGCACTCAGAGCTGACGCCTCAAGTTCACCACCCGCTCACGCTTGAGTTGATTTTCTTGAACGGTTTGATCAATCTCGCGCATGACACCTTGTAAGTCAACCGGGCGGTGCTTCACCTTGAACTGACCAGTCAGCTCAGTCTCTACACTGAGCAAACCACGGGCATACAAATCCCAAATTTCAGGACCGTAATTGGTCGACAACAGTGAGGGCTGGAATTGCCCAAAATATTGGCGCAGGTTGGTGACATCGCGCATGAGCATGCGCTGCGCATGATTGTTGCCTGCTGCATCGACAGCTTGCGGTAAATCAATGATGACAGGACCATCTGCCGCCATCAAAATATTGAATTCAGACAAGTCTCCGTGCACCACACCAGCACAGAGCATCCTCACCACTTCCTTGATCAAGGCGGCGTGGTAGCGCAATGCGTCTTGGGCTGACAATTGAACATCATTGAGTCTAGGAGCGGCATCCCCATTGGCATCGGTGACCAACTCCATCAAAAGCACGCCTTCACAAAAATTGTGGGGCTTAGGAACACGCACTCCCGCATCGGCCAAACGATACAAGGCATCCACTTCGGCACTTTGCCAAGCGGCCTCTTGCGCTTGGCGGCCAAATTTGGTGCCTTTGGCCATGGCACGTGCTTGACGTGAATTTTTAACTTTTCGATTCTCTGTGTAGTCCACCGCTTGGCGAAAACTGCGTTGGGTTGCCTCTTTGTAAATTTTGGCGCAAAAGGTCTCTTCACCCAACCGAACCACATACACCATGGCCTCTTTGCCACTCATGAGTTGCCTCACAACGGTGTCAATCAAACCTTCTTCTAGCAAAGGCTCTAGTCTAGGGGGTGTTTTCATAAAGAGTATTGTGCACTATCTTTGCGCACATCAAAGGCTTAACTCGATGCCCTTCAAACTAAACACAGGCCTCTTGGAGTCGTCTTAAAATGGCCGTTTTTAAAGAGCTGAAGTTGTGGGTGTATTTTTTACCCGAATGCACAAAGGTGTAACTGTTGAGCATGCCGTGATGAATCGTAAGAGATTGTTGAAAAAGCTTTTCAAAAAGACTCACGATATGGCCCTCATCGATCTGATTGGCCTGTATTTTTTCAATCAATTTATGAGTCAATTTCACCGCAAACTGAGCATCATGTTCACCGTTGGCGTCAGATTCAAAATCAAAGGGCTTTTCGCGTTCTTGTGACCTTTGAGATTGTTTGGACGAAAAGTTGGGCTGAGTGGCGTTCTGCTCGTGATCAGCTTTGGTTTGCGAGTCCGTTGATCTGTGCTCAGACGCATGGGCTTGTGGACTTGATGGACGAGCAGTAGATGCGTCCTGTGACTTAGACCTTGAGTTGGGTTGGGGCTCACTGAATGGCCTGCGGTTCAAGACCTCGTCATAGCGCTTGCGCAACTTGGGATCGTTGAGCACTTGAAATGCTTCGCTGAACTGGGTCATGATGACCGTGGCTTGTTCAGCATTGCTGGGGGACTTGTCTGGATGGTATTTTTGGGCCAAAGCTTTGTAAGCCGCTCGAACGACAATGTCTTCGGCTTCGTAGTGCAGTCCTAGCAATTCATAGTAGTTCTTTGCCATGATCACAGCAATTAAAAAGTGGCTTTAATAAAAAGTCATTATAAC
>CAIMTJ010000031.1 GCA_903844385.1 uncultured Burkholderiales bacterium | reverse complement strand
TGCCGATGAAATCAAGCGCTGGGCGCCCATGGTGAGCGCGGTCAAAGAGGAGGGTTGAGGCGCCGCGGGCGCATCGGCCATAGCGCCTAAGCGCCCAAGCGCCCAAGCGCCCAAGCGCCCAAGCGCCCAAGCGCAGCGCGGTTCTTGCCCGCCCGAGGCTGGCCGTGTGCCAAGATCGGGGCAACCGGGTGAGACAGCGCTAGGCTTTCGCGCAGCGAGGCCGCTCTCACAGGAATGCCCCACAGGGATGGCTCCAAGCCTTGCCTGGCAGCGCACCCGGCCCAAGCGCGGTGTCACCCCTGGTGCAAGCCGCCAACGGCGCGTTTTTTAGGGCAGATCGATGCAGATCTCGTCGTTTTGAATGGACGCGGCGTAGGTTTTTAAGGGCACCATGCACGGTGCAGCCACGGGCTCACCGGTTTTGATGTTGAACGAGCCGTTGTGAAAGTCGCACTCGACCACATCATCGGTGATGTCGCCTTCGGAGAGGGATCCTGGGCCATGGGTGCACAAATCGTCGGTGACGTAGTACTCGCCGGCAATGTTGAAGACGGCCAAGGTCAAGCCATTTTTTTCGATTTTGATGGCTTTTCCGGCGGATACATCGGATTTTTTACACAAAGCAATATAGGGGCAATCGGCCGACATTTGAAATCTCCAGTTGACAAAAACATCCCCCCAATGATAACCTCGTTTCTGATACAAGAACCGCGTTCCTTTATGAGGAACAGCCAGCCAACCACGTTTTTAGTCCTCAATCCAGTTGCGCGCAGACACGGCGATGGATCTTTTTGCGAAAGCCCTTTGAGATGTTAAAAAAAGAACAAAACGATTTATTGACCCAAACGAGCGCTGGCACGCCGCTGGGAAAAATGTTTCGCCGCTACTGGCTGCCCGCTCTCTTGTCCGAGGAGTTGGCCACGCCCGATGGCGCGCCAGTGCGCTTGCAGCTGCTCGGTGAGAAGCTGCTCGCCTTTCGCAACACGAACGGCGAGTTGGGCCTGATTGATGAGTTTTGTGCACACCGTGGTGTCTCCCTGTGGTTTGGTCGCAATGAAGAAAACGGCATTCGTTGTCCCTACCATGGTTGGAAATACGACATCACGGGCCAGTGTGTGGAGGTGCCCTCCGAGGACCCCAGCAGCGGTTACTGCGAGCGCGTGGCCCTCAAAGGCTACCCCTTGGTCGAGCGCGGCGGGGTGATCTGGGTCTACATGGGACCGCCCGAATTGAAGCCCCCCTTGCCCGAGTGGGAGTTTGCCACGGTGCCGCGTGAGAACTCCTACATGTCCAAGAGGTTCCAAGAATGCAATTGGTTGCAAGCGATGGAAGGTGGCATCGATTCGAGCCACGTCTCCTTCTTGCATGGCGGCAGTTTGAACCACGACCCGTTGTTCAAAGGGGCCAAGGGCAATCAATACAACCAAAACGATTTCAAGCCGGTGTTTGAAGTGGTCGATACCCAGGGCGGTCTTTTCGTGGGGGCTCGCCGAAATGCCGAGGACGACCAGTTCTACTGGCGCATCACCCCGTGGATCATGCCCACCTTCACCATGGTCCCACCTCGCGCCGATCACCCGGTGCATGGTCACTTTTGGGTGCCCATTGATGACCACAGTTGCTGGGCGTGGAGTTTTGACTACCACCC
This sequence comes from uncultured Burkholderiales bacterium, assembly GCA_903844385.1. Lineage (GTDB taxonomy): Bacteria > Pseudomonadota > Gammaproteobacteria > Burkholderiales > Burkholderiaceae_C > Limnohabitans. Next base: position 21,821 of record CAIMTJ010000031.1, on the reverse strand, counting down.
CAATCGGGCTTTGAGCGCCACGGAGCGGCAAGCCATGATTGAGGGTCATGGCATCCATGTGTTGGTGGACAAGGACTATGTGCCGCTGCAGAGAAAGTCCAACGACTACATGATGGACCGTGAAGCGCAGAAGTCCAAGTTGTACTACAGCGGTATTCGCGGCATCGGCATGCAAGACGCGTCTTTGCAAGAGAGTATGGGCCCCATCATCGATCGAACCCGTGAGAACTTGGTCTCCACCGACAACGGCATCATCATGGCGCGCCAGCGCATGCTCAAAACCCTCAAAGCCTTGGAGGCTGATCCGACAATGGACTTGCCCGGACTCAACCCCGAGCATCACAAAGTCAGATCGGTGGCCATCCTCTTAAAGCGCGATCAACACTTCAAAGACGCTGCGCGCGAAGAATTGCGCGCCGTCCCCGGCAAGCCCCACGCCAGTGTTTGAGCATTGGCGAGCTTGAGCCTTGGCGGCTCAAGCTCGGTGACTGTCATGCCCCACAATCACCTGCCCATGGCGGGAGGTGTGGCGCGGTGATGTGTAACGAGGCGAGGCTAGGTGAAATAAAGTGGGCTTGGGGCATGTCACCTTGACCCACGCGCCATTAGCCATTAGCCTTTAGCCTTTGGCCTTGTACCTGATGGTTGCAGTTGGGTGCCCCCGTTTCACTCCCACTCAGGTCATTTTAATTTCTCCGATTTGAAAGCGAACTCCACCGTGTCCAAAACCTTCCAAGCCGCTGTGGCCATGCCCACTGGCACCATCGAGATCCAGTCTTTTGAAATCCCGGCACCGCGCGAGGATGCCGGTCTCATGCGCATCGACATCACCGGGGTGTGTGGCAGCGACTGGCCGTATTTTCAGAATCTGCCCAAGACCCGAGGGCCCGTGATTTTGGGCCACGAGGTGGTGGGCCGCGTCGAGTCCATGGGGCGACTGGCCGCGAAAAAATTTGGGGTCAAAGAGGGCGACCTGGTGGCCTTGGAGGAGTACTTGCCGTGTGGGCATTGTCACTTTTGCAGAAGCGGTGACTTTCGCTTGTGCAATGCCACCGATTGGCGTCTGGGCGGTCACCGCTATGGCGCCACGGGCTTGAACGTGGGCTCAGGGCTGTGGGGTGGCTACAGCCAGTACATGGAGCTCGATATCAACACCGTCTTTCATGCGGTGCCCAGTGGCTTGGAGCCGCGTTACGCCGCCTTGGCCTTGCCCATGTCCAATGGCATCGAGTGGACCTATTTGCAAGGTGGCATTGGGCCAGGCCAGTGCGTGGTGATTCAAGGACCAGGCCAGCAAGGCCTCTCGTGTGTGGTCGCTGCGCTCGAAGCGGGTGCGCAAAAAATCATTGTCACGGGACTCAACAACCCCACCGATTTAAAACGTTTGGCATTGGCCAAACAACTCGGTGCCCATCACACCGTGGCGATTGGCGAGCAAGATCTTTTGGAAACCGTGGCCGATTTAACCGGTGGCTTGATGGCCGACTTGGTGATCGATTGCGCCTCGGGCGGCACCGACTCGGTGGTGAGCGCCATCCAGTTGGCCAGAAAGCGTGGGCGGGTGATCCTGGGCGGCTTAAAGAGCACCAAGGTGCCGCAGTTCGACAGCGACATGATCATTGCGCGGTTTTTAACAGTCAAGGGCATGCGCGGTCACAGCTTTGAGTCGGTGGAGCTCGCCTTGGACTTGATCGCGAAAAACCGCCATGGTGTTCAAAGCATGAGCACACATCGCTTTGGCTTGGCGCAGACCGAGTATGCCTTGAAGACCTTGGCGGGCCAAGGGGCGAGCGACGCCGTCCACATGACCATTGATCCCTGGGCATGAGCGCGTGGTGGGCGCTTCGTGAGCCTTGTTGGCGCTATTGACTAGCCAAGGCCTTGCGCTGGCGCCTCAAGTGTTCGCGGGCTTGGACACACCGAGGTGCGCGAGCACACGGGCCTCTTGAACGCTGCTCATGGGGCCCACAATCACGGTCAAACCCCAGGGGGCTGGCGCTGCACCCTCTGGATTGGGGGCGCGCTCGAGCGTGTCCACACTCACGGTGGGTGCACAATCAAAAGGCGCCATTTGTACCAACCGCAATCCTTCGGCGGTTGACACCCGGCCTTTCACGCGCAGCAAGGTGCTGCCCAGCAAGTCTTGGAGTTGCTCAATTTGAGTGCGCAAATCGGCCTCACTCAAGGCCTGGGTGTCGCTGTGGGTGAGCGGCCACCACAAGGCTTGGGCATGGTGGCGGTGTTGGTGATCCTCATGATCGTGATGGTCGTGATGGTCCTGATGCTCAGAGTGATGTGGGTGAAGATGCGCAGTGCTCGCGACGTCTACCCCCACCGCCTCAGGCGGGTCTGACGGGCCTGATGCGTGCACGCGGGGTTGAGGCTCGCTCACGCTCGGTGTGATGGGCGCAGTCTTCAGTAGCGCATCAAGCACCGCTGCTGCACCCAGGCTCGCTTGGGCCGAGGTCAAGAAGAGACAATCGCGGTTGTGTTCTTGCACTTGCTCGCTCAGTTGCAGGCGCAAGGACGCGAGCGCACTCGCTGTGACTTGATCGGTTTTGGTGATGATGCAGACATTGGCTTTGTTGAGCTGCGCTCTCGCCTCCGGGTGGGTGCTGAGCACGGCCTGCGCAGTCGGCGCGCTCAGGCAAGTGATGGTGCCCCCCCAGGTGTAGCGCTCTTCTAAAAGTGCGTTGCTCGAAAGCGTCTGCAAAATCGGCTCGGGGTTGGCCAGTCCCGTTGTTTCAATGACAAGCTGGGGGAAGCGTGGCACGCGTCGCTCCAGTCGCGCCCAAAAAAGCTCCTCCAAGGCTTGCGACAACCCCATGAGCCCCGAGCAGCAAACACAGGCATTGGCCAGCAAGGACGACGACTCCGAAGCAGCGGTGAGCAACTGATTGTCGAGTCCGACTTCGCCCAACTCATTGATGATGAGCGCGGCTCGGCATAGGGCCTCTTCTTGAAGCCAAGCTTTGAGCAAGGTGGTTTTGCCGCTGCCCAAAAAGCCAGTGAGCAAGTAAATGGGAATGCGCTGGGGTGTCATGGCAAGTGGGCAGTCAAGGACATGGAAGATGGCAAGGGCCGGGGTTGGATGGCTCGCAATGGATTTGTGGGGTCTATTCGGTTGAGGTGAGCTTGGCTATACTGCAGTGATGGTCAAAGCCACCCCTGTGGGCCCCAGGCTTTGTGCGAGGTCAATCGATTCTCAACAAGTTTTCTGCCCGTTCACCCGACGACACGACCACAGAGTTTAACGCGATCGAGTCCCCCCATCATGGTTTTTTCAGGAGCATTCAGTCATGGAGAGAATCACCATTTCCTTGGAGCCCGAGTTGGCTGCCATGCTCGACCAGTTGAGTCAACAGCACGGCTATGCCTCACGCAGCGAAGCGGTGCGCGACTTGATCCGTGGCTGGCACTCGCAAGAGGCCTTGAAGACCAATCAAAGCGAGCATTGTGTCGCTTATTTGGGCTATGTGTTTGATCACCATGACCGCACCTTGACCGAGAGACTGTCACACATCCAGCACGAGCACCACCATTTGACGGTCTCGAGCATGCAAGTGCACATGGACCATGACAATTGTTTGGAGGTGAGTTTTCTGCGCGGCCCAACCTCCGATGTGCGCGCTTTGGCTCACCGGCTCATGTCACAGCGCGGGGTGAGACACGGCTCGGTGCAGTTCGTCCCCGTCAAGGTGTTGGATCACATTGAGGGGCATGATCACGCCTCGGGCATGCCGCATTTGCACTTGCAGCCCTCGAGTTGAACCCCGCAGGGCGCCTATCACCTGGGAGTGTGCGCTGCAGCTTTTGAGCGGGCCGAGGGGTCTCGTCAATTCAAAGGCGAATGGGCCATCGCGCTGGGCTTGGAGGGGCCCAGTGCGCCTTGGCGCAGTCGTTGAGCGCCCATCCACAGCATCACCACCAGTGGCGTGCCCACCGCACAGGCGACTCCCCATTGCTCCCACCAGAGGTTGACCGTTGTGAAGTGGGCTTTGCTGATGCTGACATAAACAATGGTGAGTGAGAGGATGGCGATGAGCCCGCTCATGATTCGGGTGGTGCTGCGCGCGAGTTGCTCACTTTGCTTGACCATCCAATGCACCAACAAACCGTTGAGCGAGTCCGCTAGCAGCATCCCCAGGCCAAAACTCGATGCAAAAACCATGATCAGCCCATAGCCCCCCATTTCATGGCCTTTGGCGGCCATCAGGCCCGCTTGGGCCAAGGTGTCGAGCGAGAGCGCAAACGCAAACCCCACACCCATGGGGTGGGCAAGTGGTCCCATGACCTTCATGATCAGGGGCTGCATCAAGCCTGGTGGGCGCGCGTGGGCGCCCAATTCGGCTACAGCGCGGTGCGTGTGGCGGTGAGGACCGTTGCCCTCGCTTGTGAGCATCTTGGGCAAGGCCGAACCCACGCAGTGGTGCAAATTGATGAGCCCCAAGACGAGTAAAAAGACACTGGAGATCCACATCCCCAGGTCATCGAGCCAAGCGGGGAGGGTGAGTCCTTGCCAAAAGAGAAAAAGCGTTGCTAAAAAAACTGTGAGGCTGTGGCCCGTGGCAAATTGAAACCCCGTCAAGCGTGAGGTCCAGTAGTTTTGCGAGGAAAAACGCAAACGGGTGAGCCCATCCACGGCAGCGATGTGGTCCGGGTCCAAGCCATGGCGAAACCCCAAGGCGAGCAAGAGCCCCAAAGTGGCTCCCAGTGAAGACGTGTCCAGTTCAAGCATGTGACGAATTTTAATTTAGTATGAAGGTGGTCTGCAACAAGGTCAAACCCCAAGGCCCATGGGCCCAAGGGGCTTGGCGTGTTGCTCACGCCTTCAAGTGGGGGAATTGGATTTCTTGCGCTCGCCACCCGTGTGTTGAGCATGGGTGTGGGGGTGATCGTGGCGGTGTCCGTGATGGTGGCTGCCGTGCTGGTGCAAGTGACCATCGCCATGGTCGTGCCAGTCATCGGTGTTGGATTTGCCGTGGGCGTGGGGGTCTTCATTGAAGACCAAGGATTTCACCGTCACAGGCACCGTGTAAGAGGGCATTCGGATGCGGCCCAAATCGATGAAATCAAAGCCCCACAGCGTCACCCCGTCGATCACCAAGAGCTCGCTTTTGACGCGCTCATCTTCTTGAAGGATGTGCCCCAAATTGTGCGCAATGTCGCCATCGGTGACGATGTACAAGGGGCGGTGTTGGTCCAAGGTTTTGGGCAATGCGGCCAAGATCCCACGTGCCAAGGCGCAAAGTCGGTCATAAGAGGGCGCGCCCAGCCAGCGCAAGGAAACCGCCACATCTTGTTGGCCTTCTTTCAAATCGTGGCGAACAAAGGACAACATCAAGTCTTTGGTGATGACGTGCTCGTTGATTGTGGGACCCAAGACGGTGGGCAGGGGCACGACTTGCAAGTTCTTTCGGGGCAACAAGGTGGCGGGGTCACTGATGAAGGTGGTGTTGCCACTGAGCTGCACGCTGTACTCGGAGGCGCCCAGAACGGTGGCTCGAATACATTCGCCTGCGGGCAGCAAGGGCGTGGACAAGTCCCCGGCATTCAAGCGCATTCTCACCGCTTGGCCAAACAGCTTTCCAAGGTCACCAAAGTCTCGCATCTCGCGCTCGTAGACGTATTCGGCAACACCGCCCGAGAACATCACGCCATCCAGGGCACCCCAGTCCTCGACGGGGTCGGTGAGGTACAAATGGGTCAAGTCTTCCTTGGTAAAGCGTTGGTTCAAGACCCGCATCAAGGCGTTGGCCATCCATTGCGCCACACTGGCCATGTCTTGCCTGGCAATGACGTCGCCCACGTGCCAATCAAACCCGGCTTGGGCTGCCAAGTACTGCCCGGCCGGGTCGAGTCGAGTGATGGTGTTTTTTTCGTCCACCACCAACAATCGACCGCCCAAATGAACAGCGGCGGTGGCAACAAGTTTGCCGCCTTCGACCAGTCCAAGTTTGGTGGTTCCCCCACCGATGTCAATGTTCAAGATGCGCAGCTTCTCATCGTAAGAGCGTTTGGCAGCCCCCGAGCCGTAGACCGCTAGCATGGACTCCATGTGGTGGCCAGCGGCGGCGCAGACAAACTCACCACCTTGCTCAGCCAGCACGGCGGCGATGGACTCGCTGTTTTCTCGCCGCAACGCTTCACCGGTCAAGATCACCGCACCCGCGTCGATTTGATCGGGGTGCAAGCCAGCGGCGAGGTAGGCGCGGTCAATGATCTCTCCCAAGGCCTTGGCGTCCATGGTGGTCTCGCTGGTATACGGGGTGAGCGAGATGGGTGACTGGTACACGGGTTGACGATCGACCACGGTGTAGCGGCTCGAGAGGTCCTCGGCAATGCGGCGCAGATGAATTTTGGAAAACACCACTTGGGTGCCCGATGAGCCCACGTCAATGCCAACGCTGTGGAGAATCACATTGTCTTGTCGCCACAAGGACTCTTGAGAGGCGTCGTCGCCGGAGAAATTGTCGTGATCGTGATCGTGGTCGGCATCGTCGTCATGGCTGTGTTCGTACTCGGCGCCATACTGATGGTCCGTCAACGTGTGGCGCTTGCCAGTGCTCGGGTCGTCTCTTTCTTCAACGCTGGCGTCTGGCTTGGGGGTGCTTTCTGGAGGGGTCATGGGCAAAGGCTCGTCGGTGTAAGGGCATCTAAGGGTGATGTTGATGGGGGTGGTCTTGCCCCCAAGATGTGGGGGCAAGTTGCTCAATAGAACTGATCGAAATGCACTTGGTTCATGGGGACTTTGTGTGCCACCAAGAGTTTGATCATGGCCTGGGCCATGAGGGGCGGTCCTGCAAAATAGATCTCAAACTCGCTCAACGCTTGGCCGTGCAAAGCTTGCAGTGCCTCGTGCACGAAGCCGGTTTGGCAGCCTTCGGGCAACGCCTCGCCCCCGGGGTGGTTGGAGAGCACGGCGGTGTAGTGACCGCGTTTGGCCCACTCAGGCGACTGTGCCAACAGATCTTGGCCACAGAGGTCTCGCACTTGTCTGGCGCCATACAAAAAATGGATTTGACGCGTTTGTAATGTCTCCGAGCTCAAGGCCCCGCGCGCCAAGGAGAGCATGGGCGCCAAGCCCGAGCCTCCACCCACCAAGAGGATGTCACGCTCAGCGTCTTCACGCAAATAGGCCATGCCATACGGGCCGTCAATGTGCACGCGCTCACCCGTTTTCAAGCCAAACAGCACCTCACTGCCAATGCCTTGGGGGACGCGGCGGACTTGAAACTCCACGCGCAGGCTGTTGGAGCCAGACTGGCTCATGGAGTAAGCCCTGGGGCCGCGAACACCAGGGAGTTGGATCAAGGCGTATTGGCCTGAGGAGAAGGCGAGCGGGGTGTCGCAGTCAAACTCAAATTCACTGATGTCGTGGGTCAAAGCGGTGTGACGCGCCAGGGTCGCTGAGGTCACGGTGGGGGTGTGGATGGCGCGGTAGTGCTCGCTGGTTCTGAGCTTGATGCGCAAATCGGTTTTGGCGCGACTTTGGCAACCGAGCCAGCGGTTTTTTTGACGATCCTTGTCAGATAAGCCCGGCGCCTCGCCCCAGAGATTGTCGACTTCGCCGTCCAAGAGTTCAAACTTGCAGTTGCCACACGAGCCGACATTGCATTCGTAGGGAAAGCCCACGCCAGCTCTGAGACCAGCTCTGAGCACGGTGTCGTCTTCTGCGCAGGAGAAGGGGGTGTTGGCGCCGTCGATATCAATGGAGTGCATGGTCAAGTGTCGTGATGAAGGGGGTCAAATAAAAAAAAGAGGATCAAGGGCAATCAAACAATGAAAATCAATCGGCTTATAGTGGCACCTCTCTAGAGGAGTCCTCAATGGCGAAAGCCCAATTGGATGGAAATGGCTTCTGCGGTTTGCTGGACCATGGGGGCCAAGGCGCGCAACTTTTTCAGGGTCAAGCGTTGGCTCGGACCTCCAACGCCGACCGAAGCCACGACTTGGCCGGTGATGTCTCGCAGGGGCGCGGAGACACCGCGCATGCCCAGTTCAGACTCTTCATCGTCGATGGCGTAGCCGTGCTGTCTCACCTGGGCCAATATCTTGAGCAACTCGTCTTTTTCAGTGCAAGTGCTTGGTGTGCGAGCGATCAACTCTGAGTGCATGACTTTGTGGATCAATTCTGGAGGACTGTAGGCCAAAATCGCACGCCCCTCGCAGGTACAAAAAGCGGGCTTCAAGGTGCCGATGTAGTTCTTCATGCGAATGGCTTGGCTACTCTCCAAGTTGTAGAGGTAAATGATGTTGGTCTCATTGAGAACCGCCAAATGGATGGTCTCTCCCGTGCGCTCTCTGAGCACATTCAAAAACGGTTGCGCCATATTGGAGACGTCAAGCCTGCGCCTCACCAACGCGCCCATGATGAAGAGGTTGATACCGAGTCGGTAACGCCCGTTCTCTGGGTTTTGCTCGAGTAGCCCCTCACTGAGCAAGGTCACGGCCAGGCGATGAGCGGTGCTTTTGGCAATGTTCAAGCGCTTGGCCAAGCTGCTGATGCCAATCTCGGACTCGATCTCCGAAAAACACTTGAGCACCCTCACCGCAGCAGCGACGGAGGACAAGCGGGGACTTTGTGAGGGGGATGGCATGGATGCGTCTGAACAAAAAAACGATGTCAGTGGTGAAGCGAGGCGGCCCATTCGGTGGCAGTCTTGGAATACGATTTCAAGAATCATCTTACCTCAATTCTTGTATGCTGAACACTGTTCTCTATAAAAGAATAAAAGTCCTATTTTTTTAAGGGCATAAAAACGGCAATTGGCGGCGGATTGGTCCTCTAAAATCAGGCATTCTCCCAGTCTTTGCAAACGAATCAGGGAAAACCCGAGGGTTTCAGGCTTGACACCTCTGAGCGTTTCAAGCCTAATACTTCTTGTGCCTTTATACGGATCGTGGTTCCGCATACAGGAACATTCAGGACGATGCGCCAACGCCACGATGAGGTCATCATGTGGTCGTGTGGGTGGCTTTCATGGGGTCGAGCCCCCAGGTTGACTTTTCTTTACCCTTATTCCCTTGTTGGAGACTCATCAGTGCAAAGCCCGCTTGTGGTGGAACCTGCGCAACTCGTCAGGTTGAAGTTCGATCCCAAATGGGTGGTCATAGGATGCTGCTTGTTGATCGTGGGGTTTTTGGCCTTGGTGCCATTTTGCTTCATGGTCTGGCAGAGCTTTTTGACGCCCGAGACGGCCGATCAGCCTTCGGTTTTTACCCTCTCCAATTACATCACCGCTTACACCGACAAGGAGACCCTCACCACCTTGGCCAACTCCATCGAGTTTTCGGTGGGTGCTTCATTGGTGGCATTCACCATTGGAACGGCCCTGGCGTGGATCAATGAGCGCACAAACACGCCCATGCGTCGTTTGTTTTACGCGCTCTCAATTGTGCCGCTCATTATTCCCAGTATTTTGTTCACCATTGCGTGGATCATGCTGCTCAGCCCCAAAATTGGGATCATCAACATGGCCTTTCAAGCCGTGTTTGGGCTGCAATCCCCGCCATTCAATATCTATTCAATGGGGGGCATGATTTGGGTGGATGGTTTGCATTACTCGCCCATGGCCTTTCTTTTGATGACCGCGGCCTTCAAAGCCATGGACCCCTCGTTGGAGGAGTCGGCCGTCATGAGCGGCTCGAGCATCATGCGCACCTTGTGGCGCATCACCTTGAAATTGGCAATCCCCGCGATCGTAGCGACCATCCTCACCCTCTTTGTGCGCGCCATCGAGTCCTTTGAGGTGCCCGCTCTTTTGGGTTTGCCCGCTGGCATTCAGGTCTTCACCTCGGCGATTTATCAAGCCATTCACCAGTTTCCAAGCCAACTCGGTTTGGCTTCGGCGTTTTCGGTGTTGCTTTTGTTGATCACCTCAGGCGGGATCTACATTCAAGCGCGCATTTCCTCTTCTTCGAGCAAGTACGTGACCGTGACCGGCAAGGGATTTCGTCCTCGCAGCATTGATCTGGGTGGCTGGCGCTATGTCACTTTGGGTGTTTTTTTGCTCTATTTTCTTTTGATCGTGGTCCTGCCCTTTTTGGTGTTGCTGTGGTCTTCACTGCAAAAATTCTACGCCCCACCTTCGGCCGAGGCGCTCAAGCACCTGACTCTGGACGGCTACCGCTATGTACTCGACTCTGACACCATTCTTCACGCTTTGTTCAACAGTGTGTGGATGGGCATGGCTTGCGCCACGATCGTGATGCTGCTCTCAGCCGTGGTGTGCTGGGTGGTGGTGAAGACGAAAATTCCGGGACGCTGGTTGCTCGATAATTTGGCCTCGTTGCCCATGGTGTTCCCTGGCCTCGTGCTGGGGGTGTCCATCATGATTTTTTACCTCACCTTTGACATCGGTATCTATGGCACCTTTTGGATCATCTTGCTCGCTTACGTGACGCGTTTCATGCCCTATGGGCTGCGCTACAACACGACGTCCATGATCCAAATTCACAAGGATCTTGAGGACTCTGCCGGCATGAGTGGGGCGGGATGGGTCACTGTGTTTACCAAGGTCATCTTGCCCCTTTTAAAGCCCGGCATGGTGGCGGGCTGGATTTATGTCATGATTGTTTCGGTGCGTGAGCTCTCGAGTTCCATCTTGCTCTACAGTCCTGGCAATGAGGTGATCTCCATTGTCATTTGGGAGCTTTGGGAAAATGGGCAATATGTGGAGCTCTCGGCCTTGAGCGTGTTGTTCATTTTGCTGCTGTTGATGCTCGTTTTGGTGGCCCAGGCTGTTGGTAAGCGTTTTGGGGTCAAGGATGCGTAAGGCCTATCTGGCCGAGCTGGTGTTTGCTCGCTCGCTTCGAGCAAGATCGAGTGCCGTTGAACTAAAGGAATTTTTGTTGTGTTAAATGTCTCAGGTTTGTTCACCGAATACGTCAGCGACAAAGGAGTGGTTGTGCAAGCGGCCAAGGACGTCTCCTTTGAAGTTCCGAAGGGCAAATTGTTCACCCTCTTGGGGCCCAGTGGATGCGGTAAAACCACCACTTTGCGCTCCATTGCGGGCCTGGAAAAACCCACCCACGGTTTGATTGAGGTGAATGGCCAAGCCGTTTACAGCGCTCAAAAGGGCATCTTCACGCCGCCCAATAAACGCGGCTTTGGCATGGTGTTTCAGTCTTACGCCATTTGGCCGCACATGACGGTTTTTAAAAATGCAAGCTTTCCCATGGAAGTGGGGGCGAAGAAATACAGCCCCGCGGAGATCAAGTCTCGCGTGATGCGGGTGCTCGAATCCGTTGAATTGGCCCAGTTCCATGACCGTGATGCGACCCGATTGTCGGGCGGTCAGCAGCAGCGATTGGCCCTCGCGCGTGCCTTGGTGATGGAGCCCCAGCTTTTGCTTTTAGATGAGCCTCTTTCCAATTTGGATGCCAAGCTGCGTGAAAAAATGCGCTTTGAGGTCAAGAAAATCCAGCGTGAACTCGATATCACTACCATTTACGTGACCCACGACCAGTCCGAGGCACTGGCTTTGTCGCACGAGATTGCGGTGATGTCGAGCGGGCGCATCGTGCAGCGCGGCACACCGCGTCAGATTTACGAAACACCCAACAGCACTTTTGTCGCTGACTTTGTTGGAGCGATCAATTTTCTCGACGCCACCGTGAAGGCAATCAATCCTGGCGAGCACAGCATGGTGCTGGATTCTGAAATTGGTGTGATTGAAACCCCCAACCCCGAAGGATTTTTGGTGGGTGAGAAAGTTCAAGTGTGCGTTCGTCCCGAGAATGTGCACTTGAGTGATGAGGCCCCCCATCTCAACCACGCCAACCACTATTTGGGTTTGGTGCATTTGAAAATCTTCCTGGGCGAAGTCTTGGATTTCCAAGTCAAGATCGGTGGCAAACTGATGCTCGCGCGCGTTCATCCTCATCAAAAGACCCCAGTGGATCATCCGATCTACATTCACTTCGATCCGAGCAATTGCGTTGTTTTCAAGCGTTAAATCAGTTTTAGTTTTCTTATTTTTATTTCATCACAGACAAGGACATTTGCCATGAACACGGTCAACGATAAGCAATCTATGGAATTCGTGCCCAACGAATCCCATTACCACAGTAAAAAAGATCGAACCTTTGTTCGCGCGATCGCGGGTCCCTACAACTTAAAGGATGAGCTCACCCGTTTGCGCGCCATGCCACGCGTGAGAAAAGGCAAAGACATCAAATTCAATGACGGCCCCCAGGCCTTTAGCCGCCACTACGTCGAGCCCAAAGACGGCATCACACAACTGTTTCACTTGCACTTGGAAGAGTACGGCCCAGGTGGTCGCTCACAAAAGCACGGTCACGTGAATGAAGCTGCGTTCTACATTTTGGATGGCATTGGCTATGAAGTGCATGACGGCATTCGCTATGACTGGAAAGCAGGGGATGTGGCGATTGTGCACAACAACTGCGTGCACCAGCATTTCAACGCTTCCAATGAGCGTCCTGCGCGTGCTTTGGTCATTAAAACCAAGCCCATGTTCATGTTCATGAACATGCTCTTTCAGCAACAAGTCGAACCCCGTCCTTCTGAACCCGCGCCAGGCGGAGAAGGCTTTAAGGCTCGCAATGACGAAACAAATTTGAATCACCCCGAAGGAGGATATTGAAATGGCATGGGACGAAACCAAAGCATGGAACACCGGTTCCGCACAAGGGGCGTATTATCAAGATCTGCTCAATGATGCCGAGAGCGCGCCACAAAAAAACGCCAAGCGCAACAAGGTGGTACACCCCGAGGACATGGCTTGGGAGATGTCTCGCCAAGGACTCTTGAAGCATTTGATCAATGAGCAGATGAACACCCGCATTGAGACCGTGGATGCTTACATGCAAATCATCCCCCCGGGTTCTCATTCGGGCAAACACCGCCATTTGGCCGAAGAGTGTTTGTATGTTCTCGAGGGCAAAGGTTACGATTTGCACCAAGACTGTGATGTTGAAATCACGGACACCTACCACTGGGTTCCTCAAGCCGAGATCAAGCGCTATGACTGGGAAGCGGGCGATGTGATCTACATTCCACCCAATACCATCCATCAGCATTTCAATGCCGATCCTGATCATCCGGTGCGCTTGATTTCTTCCATCAACCGCATCTTTAAAAAGACCGGTTTGAATGATTTGCAGCAAATTGAAGACGCTCCTGAGTTTGACCCCGCCGTCACGCTCAATGCTGAAACCATCAAGCCATTTTTGCGCAAACGCGCTTGAATCCCGCCCCAGTCAATGAAAGAGTCGTGGTCCCGTCAATGAGTAAAAATGCATTAGTCTCGGAAGACTTGGCGCAAAAGTTCGCCACTGAAAAAGAAACTCCTTACACCCGTTGGGTTAAAGCGGAGGGCCTGGATATCATCAGCGCTCACTACGTGCCCAGTCTGAACACGGTTGATGTGAAGCCTTGGGCTCGACGTGGCGGCAAGGGTGTCTACATCAACCATGAGGCCTCGAGAACCTCGAACGATTGCTATGTGGTTGAAATTGCACCGGGCAAGCAACTCGAGCCTCAGCGCCAACTCTTTGAAGAGATGATCTATGTGCTCACGGGACGCGGCTCCACGACAGTGTGGAATGACCAAGGACATCGCATCACGTTTGAGTGGCAAGCGGGTGCCCTCTTTGCCATACCCTTGAACTGCTGGCATCAGCATTTCAATGGTTCGGGAAAAGACAGCACACGTTTTGTCGCGGTGACCAATGGCCCACCCGTGATCAACCTCTACGAAGATTTGGATTTTGTCTTCAACACCCAGCACGATTTCGCCAATCGATTCAATGGCGAGCCCGACTATTTTAGTGGTCAAGGCGAACAAAAGGGCTTGTTGCTCGAGACCAATTTCGTGGCCGATGCGGTCAACTTGCCCTTGATCAGTGCCAAGGAGCGAGGTGCGGGCGGTGGGCATATTCGCTTTAACATGGCGCGCGGCTCGATGAATAGCCACATCTCCCAGTTCCCTGTGGGCACTTATAAAAAGGCCCATTGCCATGGACCGGGAGCACACGTGATCATTTTGAGTGGCGAGGGATACAGTTTGATGTGGCCCGAAGGTGAAGAGCCTCGTCAGTACGACTGGCAAGTCGGCTCCATGATCGTGCCACCGAATGTGTGGTTTCACCAGCACTTCAATACAGGCACCACGCCTGCACGCTACTTGGCCTTCAAGCACGAAGTGGTCTCAATTCGCAATGCCCAAGGCGTTCCCAAGGCGTGGATCAGTCGCCGCATCGGTGGCGATCAAATCGACTATGCGGATGAGAGTCAATTGGTGCGTGAGCGCTTTACCCAAGCCCTCTCTTCGCATGGACTTTCCCCCAAAATGCAAGAAGCTTATGAGACCGAATTGGCCTCTTTGCCCGCCAAAAGCTAGGTTGCGCGTTGGTTGACAGGGGCTAGGGGAGTCGCTCGGGTGGTCTTGAAATGGACCCGAGCGTGCTCCCCTAATTTTTTTAAAGTGACCCATATTTGAGTTTGTATTTTTTCTGCCAGGACAAAGACCCACCATGATGTTCAAATCAACGTTTTCTCGCCGTCAATGGATACAAACGACCGCCGCCTTGACGGGCATTGGCAGTTTTGTTGGGCAGGCTGCCCAAGCACAAACGCCATCGGCACAACAAGCGGCATTGCCCACTGGGGTGGCTTCAGCCTTGAGTGGGCCCGATCGCACGGCTCAATTGTTGGAGGTGGCCAAAAAAGAGGGCACGCTCACCGTTTACTCATCCATGCCTCAAGATGACATGGCGGCCTTGGCTGCTGATTTTGAAAAACGCTATGGCATCAAAGTCAAAATTTGGCGGGCTGGTTCAGAAAAACTCTTGCAGCGTGTGGTGCTGGAAGCGCGTTCCAATCGCTTTGAGATGGATGTGGCCGACACCAATGGCCCCGAGATGGAAGCCATGCACCGTGAGCATTTGCTGCAGGTGTGCAAATCACCCTTTTTGAGCGATTTGATTCCCCAGGCCATTTTGCCGCACCGCGAATGGATAGCCACCCGGCTCAACATCTTCACTTGCGCTTACAACACCAAGGCGCTTAAAAAAGAAGAGTTACCCAAGACGTATGCCGACTTGTTGGACCCCAAGTGGAAGGGCAAAATTGCGGTCGAAGCCGATGACAACGACTGGTTGGCGGGCACTGTGACGAAAATGGGCTACGACAAAGGGGTGGCACTTTTTAAAGAGATCGCGGCTAAAAATGCAGTGACCGTTCGAAAAGGACACACCCTATTGGCCAATTTGGTGGCCTCGGGTGAAGTGCCTTTGGCTCTCACGCTCTACAACTACAAGGTCGAGCAGATGAAAAATGCCGGTGCGCCCATCGATTGGTTTGCACTCGACCCCACGATTGCCCGACCCAACGGTGTGGCTGTTTCTAAAAATGCACCCCACCCATATGCAGCGGTGTTGTTCCAAGACTTCATGCTCTCCTTGGGACAAGGGATTTTGGGTAAGCGCGATTTCATTCCGACCAGCACCAAGGTGACTTCGAGTTTGAACAAAATGCCCTTGACGTTTGCGGACCCCAAAGCCACGTTGGATGACAACCAAAAATGGACGCATTTGTACGAGGAAATTTTTAGCCACAAGGGCACTTAATCCCGCAAAAAAACGCAAAGAGCGTTTTGACGCATTTGTGTAACCCTACTGGCGCGCCTGATTGAAAGCGATCTCATGAACCCTATAGACCACAGTTGCTCGTCAACAACCCTCACCACAGCAACACAGTTCACCCACGCCCTGTATCGCTTCACTTTGAGCGTGGGTCTTTTGTGGGGTGGCTTAATCAGTGCTCAGGGACAAGCTCAAACGCCAGCTCCAGCACCTACCCCCACCGCCGCTGCTGCACCAGCCAATCAGACCGTTTGGGATGTGGTGAGAACCCCCTCAGCAGAGCGCACCGCACGTTTGAAAGAGTTCGCCAAAGCAGAAGGCGGGTCTTTGAGTATTTACACCTCGATTGCTGAGCGGGATTTGAAAGTCATCTTTGAGCCATTCGAGAAAAAATACGGCATCAAGGTCAATATTTGGAGAGCCAGTGGTGACTCGGTGTTGGCTCGCACGATCACCGAAGCGCGCGGCAAGCGCTACACCGTGGATGTGTTTCACGCTGGCGCTGTCGAGCTCGAAGCCTTGTCAAGGGAGCACTTACTGCAAAAAGTTGCTTCTCCCCATTTTGTTGATTTGACCCCTGGCAGTCTGCCCGAGAACAAAGAATACGCCAGTACCCAGTTGTCGCTTTGGGTTCAAGCCTACAACACTCAGGCCTTTGGCAAAAACGACTTGCCCAAAACCTACAACGATTTGTTGGACCCCAGATTCAAGGGCAAATTGGGCTATGAAGTGGAGAACGTTGACTGGTTCGTCACGGTCGTCAAAAGCATGGGAGAAGCCAAGGGTTTGCAGTTTTTTAAAGAGTTGAGCAGCGGCAATGGGATCTCCGTCAGAAAGGGTCACTCCAATTTGACCGCCATGGTGGCTTCCGGCGAAGTGCCGATGGCCCTCACGGTCTACAACTACATGCCCGAGGCCTTTAAAAAGAAAGGCGCACCCATTGACTGGACGGTATTACAGCCGGCTGTCGCCCGCGCCAATGGTGTAGCGGTACTCAAAAACGCTCCCCACCCCGCCAGTGCGGCGCTCTTGATGGATTATTTCTTGGGTGAAGGTCAGCAAGTTTATGCCGCCTTGGACTATGTACCGACCAATTTGAAAGTACCCTCCACGCTTCGACAAATCAAAATGGTGTTGGTTGACCCCGCCGACAGTTTGGACCATCGCGATCAGTGGAAGCGACATTATGAAGACTTGATTTTAAAAGGGAGTCGCCCATGACAACAGCTTCGATGCCCCAACCCCCCAGCTCACCGCTGCCTTACCGCGACATGGGGTTGATCACCTTGGGTCATGCCTTGACCCATTGGTACCCTTCCACTTTTTTCATGCTCTTGCCCTTGATTGGACAAGAGCTGGGGCTGACCTACAGTCAAATCGGTTTGATCATGACGTGTCAATATGCTGCGGGTGCCATCTCCAATATTCCGGGTGGCATGCTGGTGGACATTTGGGGTAAAAAAGGCCAATTGATGGCCATGTCACTGTTTTGGGTGGGGTTTCCCTATTTCTTGATGGGTTTTACCTCCACCTACTGGGTCTTGCTCGCTTGTGCCATGTTGGTGGGCATGGGTAATAATTTGTGGCACCCAACCGCCATTCCTCTGCTCGGTCAGATGTTTCCCCAGCGCAAAGGCCTGGCGCTGTCACTTCATGGCATGGGTGGTAATTTAGGGGATGCGCTGGCTCCCTTGGCTGTTGGCGGGATGCTCAGCTTTTTAACGTGGCATCAAATTGTCATCATCAATGTGGTGCCCGGTGCCTTGATGTCGGTTTTGATTTTGTATTTTCTGGGCGCCATGACGTTTGTGCCCAAATCGAAATCCCGCTCTCATGAGGCCATTGGCTCTGACGCATCGGCTCACATGGCGGCCAAGCCCAAGCCACAAAGCTTCAAAAGCTACACCGCGGGTTTAAAAGACTTGATGAAAACACCCGGTCTATTCATGTTGATCATGAGCTCGTCCTTTCGCTCCATGACACAAGGCACCTTGCTCACCTTTTTGCCCTTGTACTTGGCCAAGGAGATGCAGTACAACGTGTTTTGGGTGGGCGCTGTCATGGCGATTTTGCAAGTGGCTGGTTTTGTGGCTGCGCCCATTGCTGGGCACATGTCGGATCAGTTGGGTCGAAGAACTTTGCTCATGTCGTGCTTTGCGGTGACCGGTGTGGTGCTGCTGCTCATGACCTTTGCGGGAGGGACCGCCCTTTTTGTGGTGCTCATCGCGCTCTTGGGTTTTTTCTTGTATGCAGCGCGTCCCGTGATGCAAGCTTGGCTCTTGGAGTCAACGCCGCAAAACATGGGCGGCACGAGTATTGGTCTGATGTTTGGCATGCAATCGGGCGCACAAGCGGTGGCGCCGATCTTAGGGGGCATCGTCGCCGACCATTATGGATTGATGGCAGCCTTTTACTTTTTGGCAGGCACCATTGTGTTGGCCAATGTGATGATTTTCTTCACGCCTGCACCCGCCAACGATCATCAAGCCAAGGCCTAGCAATCCAGCGAAGGGGATTTGAGCATCACTGCATTGGACGTTGATGCTCAGAATGGGTTGAAGCTCAGCACGCTCGAGCGCATTCTTCATGGCCCAGATCGCTCAGCTTGCCGAAAAGCTTTTTTACATCATCATTGCTCAGTAAATCTCAGGATATCTCAGTCTTTTGAACGGCAATCGTTCGAGAAATCCCTTGAGCCCAGGCGCTCACCACCATCCCAAGCTTTTTAATCGGGAATGGTGCTCCTTTTTGAGATCAAATCGCTCTTGAGTGCGACAATAGATACATGGTTGAATCGCTTTTCGATCGTGCATTATTTCCCTCATCATTTATATCCTTTCTCCCTATGACCGATCACGCTCATCAACCTTATTGCGCTGGTCGCGTGGCTTTGATCACAGGTGCCAACACCGGCATTGGCCGAGAGACAGCGATCAGGCTCGCGCACGAAGGCATGCATGTGTTTTTGGCATGTAAAAGCGAAGAAAAAACACAAAGGGTCATTGACCAAATCCGTCAAGAAACAGGCCGCGAATTGGCAACTTGGCTGCCCTTGGACTTGGCGGACTTTGCTTCGATTCATCGCTGTGCTGAGCTTTTTTTGGCGACCGATCTTCATCTCAATGTGCTCATCAACAATGCGGGTTTGGGTGGATTGAAGGGCTTGACTCGAGATGGTTTTGAAATGGCATTTGGCGTGAACCATTTGGGACACTTTTTATTGACCCATTTGCTCATGCCCAGATTGGAGATCTCCAAGCCCGCACGTATTGTGACAGTGGCCTCGCGAGCGCACCGTTTGGCACGCAACATCGATTGGGACAAGCTCACAAAGCCGAGTCAAAGTTTTGGTGGAATTCATGAGTATGCCGTCTCCAAGCTTTGCAATATATTGTTCAGTGCCGAGTTGTCCATGAAGCTCGCCGATAACGGGTTATCAACCTATTCGGTTCACCCTGGTGTGGTGTCGAGCGAATTTTGGCGAGCGGTTCCGGCGTTTTTTAGACCTTTGGCGAAAATACGCGCCATGAAAACCCCTGAAGAGGGTGCTCAGACCACGCTTTACTGTGCTTTGGAAGCACCTTTGACTGAAACGGGCCTTTACTACAGCGACTCTCACATCACGACACCCACCTCGCTTGCTCAAGATATGGAGTTGGCCAATGAGTTGTGGAGCAGAAGTTTGACCTGGTGCGGTTTGGGCAATTGAACAATTAAAACAAAGAGGGTGTGTATTCGACACCCGTTTGGCTTAATCCAAGAAGATTGATATTGGTTTTGTTTATATCAAGAGTCGTGGCCATTAACGCAATCGACTCTTGGGTGTAGGCCCCGTTCTTGATCATGCCTACGTAAAGAGTTTCTGATAAAGCGTCGGGACTGATGCCCATTAAGTTTTTATACAAAAGATCAACGACTGCTTTATGACTTGGATTCTCACCAAGCACTGCATCTAGTGCTAGCTGAGCAATCTGAGTCGGGGACATCTTGGCTTGATCAAATATGCTGATGGCAATTCCAACAAGACTCTTATTCGACAGTGAGTCTTTCCCCATTACCGCGCCAAGCATTTGAACGGCATTGCCAGCGGCACCATCGAGGTCGAGTGCAACTGATACGTCCAAAAATTTAATTCGCTCGACACTCAATGTTGATGCCGTACTTTTCGTCACCTTATGGGTCAAATTTGAAACTGCCCCCAATTTGTTGATGATCACGTCACTTCGATATCCAGACACGTTCAATGTATCTATCCCCGTTGTACCAGTGATTGTGGTGTCTGACGTTGCGTTCCATGCATACTGCTGACCTGATCCTGATGCAGTGGGTGATGGTGACGTGTCATTGATGATGATTGTCGCGGATTGACCTTGGAGAGCCAACGTCATGACTTCATTGCCTTCAGTTAAGTTGTCAGCAACGATCGCAACAGCAATCGTTGCCAAACCATTATTTCCAACGGTTGTGCTGCCTGTTAAGCCGCCAATCACATCCGCTGCTGAAACTCCACTGAGTGTATAGTTGACAACAGTGCCAGTTGCAACATTGGTCGTTTTGAGGGTGAAAGTTGCCGTCGATCCTTCATTCACTGATGTTGAGTTGCTGGTTAAGCTGTAGATTGCCGTGACGGAATAATTTAAGTTTGCTGGGGCGCTAGAGCTGACGAAACCGTTACCAATTTTAATGTCGGAACCTGAGATGACGGCCTTCTGGATATAGGGTCCAATGAGGTTGTTAGCACTCGTGTAAGTGCCGTACCCATTATTGAATCCAATATTGGTGCCATCTGAATCGTTTTGAATTGCAACTTTCGCAATTAAAATTGAATTTCGGTAGATAAAAAGTTGCCCTGCCACTGCTTGGTATTGATATTCTTCTATCGAATAAGGCAGACTGATGGCTTCCACATTCGAGTCGATTGTCACTGAGGAAATATGCTCTGTAAAATTAACAATTTCATTGTTTACATTTCCGTACACTAAAACATAGCCATAACTGAGATCAATGCCTTGGCCTGGGTTCAGATAAATAGTTGAAGGCACGATGGCGCTGTTATTCGAAGCAGAATAATTTAAATTTGCTGGGACTGCCGAGCTCACAACGCCATTGCCAATTTTAATTTCAGATCCTGAGATCAAAGCCTTCTCGTTGTAGGGTCCAATGAGTTTGCTAGAACTCGTGTAAGTACCGTACCCATTGTTGAAACCTATATTGGTGCCATCTGAGTCGGTTTGAATCGCAACTTTGGTAATGAGCACTGAATTGCGGTAGATCAGAAGTTGTCCTGCCACCGCTTGGTATTGATACTCTTCAGTCGAATAGGGCAGACTGATGGCCTCTACATTGATGTCTATGGTTACCGCTGAAATATTGTCTGCTAAATTGACTATTTCATTATTTACATTTCCGAAAACAGAAACATTGCCATTGCTGAGATCAAAATTTTGACTCGGTTTTAGATAGACAGTTGAAGTCATTTTGAAATGTTCACTTTAATGGTGAGATTACGGATCAATCCCTTGGGCTTTACTTCATCATTCTAAATGTTGAGACAGCTTGAAATGAGGAGCAATTTTAGCGCCTCAGTGTTTAACTGCTCCGGAATTCGAACCTGCTAGCTTGCCCCACTGCACCCTTTCGGCCCATTGCGGACGCTCGCTGCTATACCTTGGGTGATGGTCAAGCAGCGAAAGCAGTCACTGTGGTGTGCTGCAGACAACGGCAGCTCTCAGCCTGAGAGCTGCCGGCGTGGCAATCACGTCAAAGGTCAGCTGCTGGCCCGCCGCAGCTATCGCGGCAAACTTGGCGAGGCAGTCGACGCACTTTTGTGCGGCTGATGCACGACAACTCGTAAATTACTGCGCTGCGTGGACCCAGCTCTCTGATTCCAGCGCAGGCACCCGTGCGAACTCCCCCATGTTGTTCGTCACCAGCACTAGGCCTTCGCTGCGGGCGTGCGCTGCAATGTGCATGTCGTTCACACCGATAGGCTGGCCGAGTTTTTCCAAGGCAGCGCGAATGGCTCCGTAATGTTGCGCGGCCTTGGGGCCATAGGGCAGAACTTCTAGGCGACTGCAAAAGTCCTCGATAGCGGCTAGGTTCTCGCTTACCCGGCTGCTTTTGTCCGCACCGTGCAAGAGCTCGGCGAGGGTAATGGAGGAAATTGCCATGCGGCTGGCGTTGGTGTTGAAAGTGGAAAGCACCTCGAC
>CAIMTJ010000030.1 GCA_903844385.1 uncultured Burkholderiales bacterium | reverse complement strand
CTCGATTTCCCCAACCGGTGTGAACGCGGGGGATTATTTGGTGTTTTACCACCCCTCATCGACGGTGGTGAGCTCGACCCTCATTGCGGGGCAAACGCAAGCTGTCTCTCCTGGGGTGAGCACCGGCATCATGGCTGGCGATATGGTTTCGGGTTTTGATGTGCCCGTCAACGCCACGGTGTCTTCCGTGTCGGCCGATGGTCATGTGGTGCTGAGCTCGCCAGTCACGAGTATCACGGGGGCCAGTTCGAGTTTGACCTTCACGCATCCACCGGTGACGACCAACGTCACCGCAACTGTGGCCACTGCTGCCATCAACTCCCCAATCCAAACACTTTCTTCCAGTGTGGGGATTCAACTGGGGGATGTTGTTTTTGGTACCGGAATACCACCCGAAGACCACGTCATCGCGATCAACGGTTCTGTGCTCACCTTCAGCGCACCCTTTACAACGACAATTACACCCAATCCACCCAATCCACCCATTCCCGAGGTGTTGACATTCGTTCACTCTACCCTGGCCACATCCACATCTTTCGGCCAATATGACAATGGTGCGACGATCATCTCTGTAGAGAACACCAATACCATTGGTCATATTCAAGCCGGCGATATCATTGTTGACAATACTAACCTTAATGCATTGCTATACGATACGGTTGTGAACTTCAACCCCTCAACGGGCGGCATCACACTGTCAACTCCGGTGGCTTCAACTGGGATTTCAGCGGGCGACTATTTGACTTTTACGCATACCACCAGCACCACAACCACCGCATCGGCCAATACCGCGTCCACCACAGTCTCCTTGACATCGGTGGTGGGCGTTCAGGTGGGTGATATCGTGGTCGACATCACCAACAACCCCTATACCGTGAACGCTGGCAGTGGTTTACGAGTGACTGCTGTCACGGGTAAAACGGTCAATCTGTCGGGCAGTTTGCAAAGTGCTTTCAGTGGCGACACCCTTGCATTCATCCATCCTCCTGGGGTGACGGCACTCGCTGGTCAAGGTTCGGCTTCAGCGCCCTATACCCCAACCCTCACGGCCGGAACATCAATGGCCACCATTGGGTATCAATTGACGGCGGGCACCAATTTGTTGGTCAACAGCTTGGCGGGCATTCAAGCGGGTGACTTGGTCTTTGGAGCAGGGTTCCCCGTCAATGAAAAGGTGGACCCGTCATGGGTGGGCGATATCACCAACCCGGCGGTGACCTTGACCTCACCGACCACGATCCTCATCCCTCCCAACACACCGATCCAATTTGTCCATCCCACCGACCCCAATGTTCAAATCATCAGTTTGAACTCGACATCGGCACACTCTGCAGCAGGCGCCACATCCTACCGGGCTGGCGACACGATTGCCATCACCGCTTACTTGAATGCCAATACGCCGGTGACCCGCTCTTACACCGTGACGTCTTCGAATTTGGATGTGGATCCATTGCACACAGAGGACAACATTGCCAATGCCTTTGTCAGTGCCAATCCGATGATTGGATCCTATTATGTGATCAATGGTCCCATCATGGGCACCATTGAACTCGTTCCGATGAACACGGCTGCGATGCCACTGCCGCCGGCTCGAATCACCGACACCAATGCCTTGGGCATCGATGTCAACACGGTGTCGCAATACTACAATTTCTACAAAATCACCAACCCGAGCAATACATTCAGTGGTGCTGACAACGCCAATGTGGCCTCGCTCACCGATTCAACAGGACAGCATTTACCAACAGCCGTCTCGGTGAGTTATGCCTCATCGACATCAACGACCACAGCGACCAAGCAAACGCATGGCCCCGTTTATGCGGAGTTGAGCTCGGTCTCTGCGGGATCCAACATTGCCACTTACAACCTCTTCATCGATCCGACCTACATCACGGCCCCGAGCTTGACGTCGGTGGGGATGACCATCAATGTCCCCACCTTGCAGGCCACGATCAAGAGTATCTTGGCAGGACCGGGTGGCACCATCTCCCAGGTCAACGACACCAATGCGGCGGGCGGCGTGATCACCTACCAGTGGCTCTCCAACCTGGGTGTCACAGACTACACCAAACCCATTGCCCAGTTGCAGTTGACCCTGAGCACAGGCTCGGTCAATGCCGTCAATGCCACCATGACCAATTTGTCGGTCAACAGCACCAACTACAAAGATCCTGTGCAAAACATCCCCATGCTGCAAGCATCGGATTTCAATTCACAAGCGTACTCCTTGACGGGTCATTTTTACCAGCAGTACAACCCAGCCACCTTGACAGGTTTGCCTTTTGGAAACACGACGGCGGGAGCGCCCTACAATCGTTCCTTCACCCAAGTTCCCATTCCTGCGCAAGATTTCAGTTACACCATCAGCGGCTACGGTAGCAGCAACCTGATTTTCAGTGTTCAAAACAACAAGCTGACCGCTCCCACGACCGCCAACCCCAGCGCCGTGGTGAACCTGGACTTGATTGCGCAAAACATGTCCACGACAGCGAGCAAAATGCCGTTTGCTGTGACACTGGATGTGCCCAGCAATTCGTCCAATGTGTTTTTCACAGCCGGTACCGGTGTCACCTTGACCTCGAGCACCGCCACCGTCGGACACACCTTGACCTTGACGGGGACCTATACCGCGCCGACCGGCAAAGGGGTGGTGGCCACCACAACCCCCATTTTGGGCACCTTGCAAGCCACCTTGTCCAATGAGTTCAACAACGGCTCTCAATTTTCCATGGACACCGTGAGCATCAATGGGGTGGCGGGCACGGGTCAGAGTTTGTATTTCGGCATGGGCGAGAGCGATGCCACGGGCGCTTATTCGATCAACAATGTACCGGCCGGTTTGCTCACAGTCACGCCCATCAACAACGTTGCCGCCATCAACCCGAGAAATATCACGGTCAATGATGCCTTGGCAGTCCTCTCGATTGCAGCGGGCAAGGGTATTCAATCGGGCCTGGGTGAGCCTTTGGGTTCAGCGAGCAACCTCTTGCCCAGCGACTTCATTGCAGCAGACTTCAATGGGGATGGTCAGGTGACGGCCGCTGACGCTTTGTCTATCCTCAACTACATCGTGGCGGTGGTGAAAGTGAACTTGACGCCCAGCTTTACCTATTTCCCCGCCACCTCGGACAGCACCTTGTTCACCTATATGCCAGCGGGTGTGCCGGCCAACACACCGCCTTCGAGCGAATCGGTGACCGCCGTGGTGCTGCCCGCCAACACGCCGATCATGACCGACAAGAATGGCACCACCGTGCTCAGCACGGGAGATGGCACCAAAATAATCGACATCATTGGTGTCTTGCCCGGGGACGTGGTGAATTACTGATTCATCAACACACCTTTCAACCGTCATCCCAACCCAGGTCGAGCAGCGTCTTTTAAACATAGACCCCCCAGACTCATCGACTTGATTGATCACCTTATTTATTTCAAGAGTTCCACCATGACCGTTAAAACTTCTGACGACATTCAAAAAGCGGATGAAATGCTCGTCTTTGTCGCTTGCAATCCCTACATGAAACCGGGCATGTCCTCCTGCGTGAGTTCTCTCCAAGCCAAGAGTAAGAAACAACAGCACGCTTCAGTCTTCATCAAACAGCGCTGCAGCAGTTTGCAAACCAAAATGAGACTGCACAAATCTCGTGTCATGCATGCTAGCTTGCGAGTCAAGTCTTGGGTTCAGTGCGGTGCCTTGGCCAGGGTCAAGCCTCCCATCACCCCGAGTGCTCCACCCCTACCCAAGGAGTCGGGGGGCGCGGAGTGCGTGTGATCGAGTTCGATCACACGATGTCGATCGATGGAGTTCGATCCCTTGATGTCAATCACCTGAGTGGGGTTGGCGAGAGGTCGATGTGCTCAACTGTTTGTCCCGAAGCCGATCTCTCCACCATGGCCCGGTAGAGGGCTTCTAAGTGTCGGGTGAATTTCGGGGCGTTGAAGAGATCCGCCTCGGCTCGTTGATGGGCCAGTTGCTGTTTCAAAGCGTGCAGCCGCTCTGGGTGCAAACCCAGTTCAATGGCCTTCAAGGTGTAGGCTTCAATGGATGGGGTGATCAACTCCTCTAAGCCCACCCCCATCAAGGCACTGGCTGCCATGCGCGACGCAAAGGACTCGCCCGCAAAGGTGAGCACGGGCAGTCCCACCCAGAGCGCATCACTGGCGGTGGTGCCCGCGTTGTAGGGGAAGGTGTCCAAAAACAAATCGGGTGTTTTGTAGCGGGCCAAATAGTCGCTGGTCTTTAATCGCGCGCCAAACACCAGTCGCTGGGGCTCGAGCCCCGAGGCCAAGGCCACCTCTTGCAAATGACGCTCAACACTCGGGTTGTCGGCCAAGAGGAGGAGGGAGCTTTCGGGCACCGCTTTCAAGATGCGCATCCAGGCCTGGAAGACTTGCGGGGTGATTTTGTAATTGTTGTTAAAGGAGCAATAGAGCACGCCTGTCGTCTGGACCCCGAGCTCTGCTTTGCTGAACCGTTTGTCAGACACCTCTCGCTTGGGGTCATTGACTTGGTAGCATGGGAGGTAGGCGATTTTCTCGGCGTAGTGCGGCTGTTGGGACTCAGGAATGATGGTCTTGTCGGCCAAGAGATAGTCCATGTAGGGGGCACCGATGGTGCCCAAATACCCCAAATAACTCAGTTGAACAGGCGCGGCTCGGTAGGCAAAAAGTCCCGTGCGGCTGCCGTGGGTGTGACCACCCAAGTCCACCGCAATATCAACACCGAGACGTCGCGCCAGGGCAGCAGCCTCCTGGTCCGAGAGGTGTCGGATGTCCTCAACATGGTCAAAGGCTTTCATCACCCGTTGGCGCATCTCGTCGCCAGGGTCTTGGGCGTCCAAGGTGGAATCAAAGGCGTAGATCTCAAAGTGAGAGCGATCGTGCAACTCAAAGAGCTCGGCCATCAAGATGCACACCGCATGGTGCTTGAAGTCGGCGGAGACGTAAGCGACTTTGATTTTTCGCGGGGGCGAGGTGCTGGAACTCGGGCCCAAGGGCTGGCAAGGTGCGACCAGGCCCAGGCTGTCTTGGGGCGGCATGGTGTGCTCGATATAGAGCTCGGCCGCTTTCAACTGCAGTGCTGGTGCGTCGATCAAGGACAGCAGTTGGGCCGGTTGGGTGGCTTTGCCACCCGACTCGATGCGTTGGCGCAGCTCTTCGATATCGGTCTCGAAATGGGCCCAATCGCCGCCGAGCATTTTGTTGTGGAGTCTGAGACCGAGCAAAAACTCATAGTGAGGATCCAAGGCCTTGGCTTTGTTGTAATTGAGCACCGCCGCTTCAAAGTGCTTCATCAAGTTCAGCAGCTCCGCCTTCAAGACGTAGACTTTGGCGACCTCGGGTGCATAGCGTTCGGCCAGTTCAAACGACTGCAAGGCCTCATCAAAGCGAAACTGCTCTTTGAGCAGTTTGCCCTTGTTGGCGTGCGCAAGGCCTGAGCTTGGATCGAGCGCCAAGGCCTGGTCGTAGCAAGCTTGGGCGTCGTCGTATTTTCTGAGCTTGGTGAGCATATTGCCCGCATTGGTGTAGGCGGGGGTCAATTGGGGGTTCAAGGCCAGTGCTGCTTGGTAGCCTTTCAAGGCGCCTTCGGTGTCGTGCATTTCGAAGAGGAGATTGGCAAAGTTGAAATGCAAGGGGGCAAACTGGTCTTGCACGGCCAAGGCTTGGAGGTAAGTGGCTTTTGACAACTCAAAGAGCTTCAACTCTTTGTAGAGACTGCCCTGGTTGGAGAGCAGCACCACATGGTGGGGTTGGAGTTGAAGGGCCACGGAGAAATACCCCAGGGCCAAGAAATGGGCTTTGGCCCGGTAAGCGATGAGGCCGAGGTGGTGCAGCGCTTCAAACTGGTCGGGCTGGAGTGACAAGGCGTTTTCAAAACACGCCTTGGCATCGTCAACGCGCTGCTCAGCCGCGGCTTGCAGACCCCGGGTCACCCAAGACGCCGCTTGTTGGATGTTCAATGGAAGGGGTGGGGCAGTGGGCGCCATCGGGGCAGTCCTGGTCAGTGAAGTGGCTCAGGGGAAATATTGCAGCGCAATGCCTTTGGCCACATCGTCCGGGATGGCTGTCTTGCTGGCAAACACCCAGAGATCAAACGCGTCGGCTCGCTTGGCACTCAAGACCTGGGCAAACCCGGCTTGCACAAACGCTTGGTTCAAACTCTTCAAGGTAAAGCCCCCTTTGTGGGCCATGAAGTGGTTGCCTTGGGCGATGAAGCCGCGGTGGCCGTACAAAATATCGATGGGTGAAATGGGGCCGGCAGGCGACTGGTATAGGGGTTCGAGCAACTGGTCGTTCACTATCGCTTGGCAAACACTTTGCAAGTCTGGGCAGGTGAGGACAACAAAGCCGTCGTCCGACAAGACCCGCAAAAACTCGCCCAAGGCCACCGGCACCTCATGGGGGTAGAGGTGCTCGAGGTTGTGGGATGAAAACACCGCGTTCATGCTCCCCGACTGCACTTGGCCCATGTCGGTCAAACTGCCCAGGATATCGGGTGTGACTTGGGGGTCAATATCAAAACGCACCTCTCGCCAGTCGCTGTGGTTAAAGCCCTTGAGGGTGGTTTTGTTTTGTGGGCCACAACCCACGTGGAGAAATTGTTGCATGGCGTTTGGTGATGGGGCGATCGATGAAAGAGCTCTTAGTGTAAAGCCAATGGGGGGTCTGGGTTGTCTCGCTTGGAGCCAAGGATTGCGCATCTTTCCCTTTGATCAGGACGCTCGAGGGGCATGGGCAAGATCGTTGACGTGGAAGGTTTGGGGGCCCAGACCCGTGGCGGCTCGCTCGAGCGCGTGGACCATTCCCCGCTCCAAGCTTTGTGTGAAAGCGGGGGAATTGAAGAGGAGGCCATTTTTTTGTTGCGTGCGGACTTTCTCTCTCAAGGCCTGGTGTTGGCTTGGGTTCATGGCCAGTGCAATGGCTCTGTCTTGGTAGTCTTTCACCGTCTCGGTGATGAGTTCTGGCAGTCCCAGCCCCATCAAAACGCTGGACGCCATGCGAGCGGGGAAACTTTGGCCTTGCAAGGTGAGGACGGGCAGGCCCACCAAGAGGGCATCACTGGCGGTGGTTCCGGCGTTGTAGGGCCAGGTGTCCAAAAAGAGGTCGGCGGTTTTGTACCTCGCCAAATACTCGCTGGCTTGCATGCGTTGACCAAAGATCAATCTTTGGGGATCAATGCCTTGGTGCTTGGCGTTGTTGAGCAAATTGACTTCAGCCACAGGGTTGTCTGCCAGTAGCCACAGAACCGATTCGGGCACCGCTCTCAAGATGTTCATCCAAGCTGTGAAGGTGCTGGGGGAAATTTTGAAATTGTTGTTGAAGCAGCAAAACACAAAACCCGTCTGTGGCAGTCCCATTTGGGAGCGGCTAAACAGCTTGTCCGACACCACCCGTTGGCGGTCATTGACTTGGTAGCAGGGGAGGTAGAGGATGTGTTCGCTGTAGCAGTCTTGGGTCTCGCGAGGGATCAGGGTCTCGTCGGCCAACACATAGTCGATGTAAGGTGCGCCCAGGCTGCCCAAATAGCCGATGTAACTCATTTGAACCGGGGCCACGCGGTAGGCCAACACACCGATGCGGCTGTTCAAGGTGTGGCCACCCAAATCGACCACGATGTCGAGTTGTTTGCTGCGCATGAGTTGGGCCGCGGCCTGGTCGTCGAGGTCTTTGATGGAGATGAATTCATCAAAGGCGACTTTCAAGCGGTTGCGCAAAGCGTCTTTGGGTGAGCTGTTGTCAGGGCTTGCATCAAATCCCAACACCTCAAAACGACTGCGGTCGTGCAACTCAAAGAGTTCGGCCATCAACAAAGAGACGGGGTGATCGCGAAAGTCGGCCGACAGGTAAGCGATTTTGATTTTTCGAGGCGGCAAGCCCGTGTTCACGCCACCAGTGCTAGGACCCTGGTTGACCCGGTTGATCAGCTCGGTGTGGAGTACAGTGCTCAGCCTCTGAGGCAAAGGTCCGAGTGCTGTGTTGTCCGGGTGGTAATGCGCGACCCACCGCTCGGCGGCAATTTGCAAGTGGCGCGGTGAGTCCAAGACGCTCGAAGCGATGAGGGGGGCGCTCACCTTTTGGTGGTGTTCGAGCCCGATTTCAAGCAGCCTGGCGTGGGAGCTGAGCTCGGACCACTCGCAGGTGAACAATTCGCTGTAGAGCATCTCCCCCAGGACCCAGTCTTCCTCGGGTTTGAGGGCAAAGGCCCGTCGGTAGCTGATGAGGGCTTGATCAAACCGCAGCAGTCGAGTCATGAGCAAACCGCGGTTGTAATGGCAAGCGGGCGACTGGGGATCCAAGGCCACAGCGCGCTCGAGGTCCGCGATCGCCAAGCGCTGCTCACGCGCATGAAAATACAACCACGCGCGGTTGATCAAAGCCTGGCTGTCCTTGGGGTTGAGCGACAGGGCTTGGCTGTAGTCTTGCAAGGCCAAGTCGGGGCGCTTCAAGTCTTGGTAAAGATTGCCGCGGTTGAAATAGGCCTTGGCAAAGCGCGGGTCAAGCTCAATGGCTTGGGTTTGGTAGACCAGCGCCTGATCGAGCACTTTGAGCTCGCGGTAGATGACCCCCAAATTGGCATAAGGCGCTGGGTTGGCGGGATTGATGGCGATGGCCTCTTTCATCAAGGGCAAACCCAGGGCGTGGTTTTTTTCTTGACAAGCCATCAAGCCCATCAAATGCGTGGCGTCAAAATGCTGGGGCTCGAGCGTGAGGATTTGTTGATAAAGCGCTTTGGCCTCGTCCCAACGCCCGCGCTGGTGCAAGTCCACCGCCTGCTCAAACAGGCGTTGAACCCAAGCACTGTCGAGAAGTGGGGGCGTCGCGTTCATGGATCAAATCGGGTGAGGGCTTTCAAAGAGCAGGCATCGCATCAAGTCCGGCTTTACATGTCGGTCGGTGTCCAGCTGGCCCCGTGTCCAAATGGCCAGTGGGCAAGTTGGCCAAGCGGGTCTCACTGCGACGCCGGCCCCACAGCGATGCTGGGATCGGTTTAAGAATAGGTCAAGCCGCTTTGTGCCAAGCCCGTGAGGTTGATGTTGTTGGTGTTGAGGGCGTTGTCACAGGCAAATTGGGCCAAGGACACTGGGGTGAAGGTGCCTTTGGTGATGAGGCTCGTGTAGTTGCTCAAATCGGCGGCCGACGGGGCGGTGTGGGCCAGGTTTTGATAGAGCAAGGTGACTTCTGCGGTGGGGGAGAAACCCGCGCCGAGCTTGGCCGTGAGGGCGGCATTGATCACATTGGCGTAGCTCATGCCTTGGTCCAAATAAGACAGTCCCAGTCCCACCGCTTGGAAATAGGTGCTGTTGTTGATGGCGCTGCTGCCAAACACCGCCCCCAAGATCTTGGCCACTTGACCGGCGGCGCCATTCATGTCGTAGGCGTAGCCGATGTCGGTGAACTTGAGCCTGGAAAACGATTGCACGGTGTCAACGGCCGCGGTGCTGGTGTTGGTCACGGTGAAGTTGTTGTTGCCCAAGCTCGTGATGCTGAACTTCTTGGCCACATCGGGAAACACCAAGGTGTTGACCCCAGTGCCGCCGGTGTAGTTGCCCGATACGGCGCTGGCGGGAATCACAAAACCCACACTGCCGGTGATGTTCACGTTGTAGCCAGTGGTGAGGAGTTTGAGGTCGCTAAAGGAGCCGGCGGAGTTTTTGACGGTGATGTTGAAGTCGCTCAAGGTGACAGGCGAGGTGAGGTTGCCTTGGTTGACCGTGAGTGTTTGCAAGGCCGAGGTGTAGCTGCTCGTGACCGGTTGCATGAGGGTGAAGTCCATGGCCACCGTGCTCAGGCTTTGGCCTTGGTTGACGACCGTGGGCCGCCAGCCGGTGACGTCGTTGATCAAGGATGAGGTGCTGCCCGCGGGCAAATTGGTGAGGCCCACTTGAACGCCATAGATGTTGGCGCCCGCGTTGCTGATGAAGAAGTTCACCACCGTTTGCGCGCTCGTGGCGCTCGCGGCGATTGTCACGGTGGGCAAGTTGGGTAAATTCACGGCGTTGGTACTTAAGCTGAGTGTCATGTTGTGTAACCATCAAAGTTCAAAAAAACAAACATGGGTCAAGCGCGAAGGGGTTCAAAAAAACCACGCGTCTTCACCGGCCAGAATCGACTTCAAACCCCCAGCGTGCTGTTGCCTCTTGGAGCCAACGGGTCAACACACCGGGCGTCTTGAAACCAATCCGATGCTTATTTCTCGGCACCAGCGCTGTAAACTTGAGTAACGCTGCCCCATTCCTGTTTTTTTCTGTCTCGAGTTTCTTTTTGAGGCTCTCTATATAAGGGGGACGTCAGCGTCATCCTGGAGGCTTGGCCCCATCGGGTCGGGCCTGCTCTTGGGCCAGGGCTGGGTCTCTTAGAAGCCTCACTCAAGTCGCTTGGCGTGGGTCCGATTCAAGGTCTGTGAACGGAAAACCCAAGCGCGAGTGCCGCCCCCCAAAGTCTGTATCAACGCCCTGCACGCCAACAAGACCAGTCAACTCAGCACCGCCTGGGCTCAACCAGGACCAGGTGGGTTTTGACAATAAAAACAACAAAGACGAATAAAAAATCGGGATGGCTTTGCAATTGAAGCCATTGGTGTTATCCTATATGAAATTCCTATATGAATATTTCCACCCTTTCCATTCCGCTCACCACCACCCCTGAACAGGTTGGCAAGCTCATTGCGCTGCAAAACGCGTTTGCGTTGGTGTGCAATGCCTTGGCGCCGGTGGTGAGGGACACCCGGTGCTGGAGTCGTGTGGCCTTGCACCACATGATGTACCGCAGTTTAAGAGAGCAGTTCCCCCAAATTGGCTCACAAATGGTGTGCAATGCCATTTACTCGGTCTCCAGAACCAGTCGACTGATCTTTCAAGCCGAGCAAAGTCCCTTCAATATTGAGCGCTACAGTGATAAAACCTTGCCCCTGTTGCAGTTTTTACCGACTGCACCGGTTTACTTCGATCGCCACACCCTGAGCTTGAAGCCCGGCTCCTTGTCCATGTACACCTTGGATGGGCGCATGCGCTTTGAGGTGAATTTGAGTGCCGAGGATTTGGCCCGCTTTAAAACCTTGAAGTTGAGCGAGGTCGTGCTCAATTTGACCGACGAGGTCTTCACCCTCAATTTCAGTTTCGCCTACGACTTGGCGCAATTGGAAGAAGAGACCCAAGGCCAAGACGAGGGCGCTGCCTCCTTCTTGCCCGAGTATGTGTTGGTTGAAGAAGCCGACAAGGCCCAGTTGTCCTCTCCTTCCACACCGCCATCATTCCCCCCGTCCGTTCATCCCCAGGCGTTCACGGCCGGCATTCAATTGATGTTGAACCCGCTGGGTTCTGCCAGGGGCGCTGGTCACGCGGGTACCCCTGGTCAGGCGGGTACCTCTGGTACCGCGGGTCCAGTCAACGCCGTCGCTCAACCCTTCATGACACAAGTTGTGCCCCCAGTTCCCACCGATATGAAACTCAAAACCATGGTCATGCAACACGTCAGCGCCCAAGCCGGCCTCAATGTGACGGTCACCCAAGAGGCCGCTCAGGCCCAGGTCAACACTTTAAAGGGAGCGTCCTCATGAACGCCAACACGGCCGGCGCGAGGTCCCCCAAAGTGGTGGCCAAATACCTTCGCGAACAAATCGATACCTATCGGCGTGCCATCCTCTACAGTTTGATGATCGGCACGCTCTCGCTGGCACCCACCGTCTACATGCTTGAGGTCTATGACCGCGTGATCAACTCCAGAAGCATGGTCACCCTCATCATGCTCACCGTCTTGGTGATCGGCAGCTACGTCATGATGGAGCTCTTGGAGCTCGTGCGCCACGACTTCTTTCAGCAGCTCGCCTTGAACTTTGATCGCCACTTCAGGCGCCGCCTCTTTGACATCGCCTTTGAGGCCAATGTCAAGCGCATCCCCGGCGGCACCATCCAAGGCTTCAATGACCTCAAAACCCTGCGTGAATTCTTGCCCTCGGGCGCCATCATGGCCATGCTCGATGCGCCCATGGCCTTGGTGTTTTTGATCATCGTCTTCATTGTGAGCCCCTGGCTCGGTGTCATGGCCATGCTCGGCGCCATGGTGCAGGTCTACATTGCCTACAACACCGAACAAAAAACCATGCCGGTCTTGACCGAAGCCAACCGAGGCGCCATCGATGCGCAAAACTACGCCAACGGCACCCTCAGAAACGCCCAGGTGATTGAGGCCATGGGCATGATGGGCAACATCCACGCCAAATGGATGGTCAAGCAGCGCAAATTCTTGCAACTCCAAGCCAACGCGTCTGACACGGCCGGTGCCAACAACGCCATCTCCAAGCTGATCCAAACCTTGCAAAGCTCGCTGCTCTTGGGGGCGGCTTGCTGGCTCACCATCAAGGGCGAGATGCTCGGCGGCGGCGGCATGATGATGGTGGCCTCGATTTTGGGGGGCAAGGTGCTGCAGCCTCTCGCGCAGTTGGTGGCGCAGTGGCGGCTCGTGGTCAACGCCCGCGACGCCTACCAGCGCTTGGAAGATTTGCTCAGTTTCTTTCCGCCAAAAGGTGAGTCGATGCCGCTTCCTGCCCCCAAAGGGGTGCTGACGGTCGAGGGCGTCATTGCCAGTGCACCGATGAGTCAAATTCCGATTTTGCGGGGAGTGAGTTTTGCGGTCACACCGGGCGAGACGGTGATGATCATCGGTCCCTCGGCCTCGGGCAAGACGACACTCGCTCGCCTGATCATGGGTTTGTGGCCAGCCTTGCAAGGCAAGGTGAGGCTCGACGGTGCCGATGTGTTCAATTGGAACAAAGACGAATTGGGCCCACACCTGGGCTATCTGCCCCAAACGGTGGAGCTCTTTGACGGCACCTTGGCCGAGAACATCGCGCGCTTTGGCGAGGTGGACATGCAAGAGGTGCAGCGCGTGATTGATCAGGTGGGACTGCGCGAGATGACCAACGCACTCCCGCAAGGACTGCAAACCCGCATTGGTGAAGAGGGCTCGATCCTGTCGGGCGGTCAGCGCCAGCGCGTGGCCTTGGCGCGCGCCATTTACGGCCACCCCAAACTGGTGGTCTTGGACGAGCCCAACTCCAATTTGGATGAGGCTGGGGAAGAGGCGCTCATGAAAACCTTGGCCAGCCTCAAGGCCCAAGGCGCGAGTGTCTTGGTGATCACCCACCGCACGAGCGTTCTGCCCCAAGCCGACAAACTTCTGATGCTCAGAGAAGGCCAGGTGGTGATGTTTGGCCCCCGTGACGAGGTGCTCGCGGCCCTTCAAAAAGCCCAGGCCGAGCAGCAGGGATTGGTGGCTCCTGGCGCTGCTGGCGCTCCTGGCGCTGCTGCTGCCAGTGCGCCTCGCAGTGGCGCGCCCGGAACTGCGAGCGCTACGACAACACGCACGCCCACCTTCACCACGGCGCCGGTGCCCTCGATGGCCGCCATGGCCGCTCGCCCCGTCACCAAACCAGGAGGCCAGTCATGAGCCGCTTCACCGCTTTGTCCAGCAGCGAGCTCGGGCGCAGTATTTTGAGCTTCAAGCGCGAATTCGTTTGGGTGGGTATTTTCAGCTTCTTTGCCAACATGCTCATGCTGGCGCCGACTCTGTACATGCTGCAAGTGTTTGATCGCGTGATGCTCAGCCAAAACGAGTTCACCTTGATCAGCCTCACCCTCATCACGACCTTTTTGTTTGCCATCATGGCGTTCTCCGAATGGGTGAGGTCCAGGCTCTTGGTGCGAGCTGGGGTGCGCTTTGATGAGTTCTTGAACTCGCGGGTGTTCAAGTCGAGCTTTGATGCCCAACTCAACCAAGTCGCCCACAACCCGGTGCAGTCCTTCACCGACCTCACCAATTTGCGCCAGTTCTTGACGGGCAACGGCATCTTTGCCATCTTTGACACGCCGTGGACACCGGTCTACATCGTGGTGCTTTATTTGATGCACCCGATTTTGGGTTGGTCGGCGATTTTCTTCACCATCTTGCTCGGCTTCATGGCCTGGTACAGCCACAAGCTCACCGGCAAAGGCAATGAAAACGCCAACGAGGCGCAGATGAAGACCAGCACCTATTTGATGGGCAAGTTGCGCCACAGCGAAACGGTGGAAGCCTTGGGGATGATGAATCACTTGCGCAGCCATTGGGGTGCCCTATACAAAGACCAGTTGGACCAAACCAGCCACGCCCAGCATCTCCAGCAGCAAGTGCAAGCGGTGATCAAGTTTGTGCAGTACAGCCAGCAGTCACTCATTTTGGGCTTGGGCGCGTGGCTGGCCATGCGCGGCGAGATCAGTGTGGGCGCCATGGTGGCCTCCAACGCCTTGGTCTCCAATGCCCTGCGCCCGATCAGTATTTTGGTCTCGACTTGGAAGCAGTTTGCCGATGCCAAAGCCTCTTACGACCGCTTGGAAGCCTTGATGGAGCGCCACCCCGAGCGCCAAACGCATTTTGTCTCTCGAGACGTGAAGGCCCAGATCACCCTGGAGAATTTGGTGGCCACAGCGCCTGGGCGCAAGAGCCCGATTTTGAAAGGGCTCAACGCCCATTTCCGCCCCGGTGAGGTGGTCGCGATTGTGGGCCCATCGGGTGCGGGCAAGTCCACCTTGGCGCGCTGCATGATCGGCATCTGGCCCGATGTCACAGGTCGGGTGCTCATGGACGGTCAAGCCATTGAGTCGTGGTCGCGAGACGATTTGGGGCCGCACGTGGGTTATTTGCCCCAAGACATTGAACTCTTTGAGGGCACCATTGCCGAGAACATCGGGCGCTTTGGCCAAATCGATGCCTTCAAAGTGATTGAAGCGGCCAAGCACACCGGGATCCATGACATGATTTTGCGCTTTCCCAAAGGCTACGACACGCCCATGGGCGAGGCCGGTGGCATGCTCTCGGGCGGGCAGCGCCAGCGCGTCGGATTGGCGCGTGCCATTTACGCCGACCCCGAGCTCATCGTCTTGGACGAGCCCAATGCCAATTTGGACGATGTGGGCGAAGCCGCCCTCATCCGAACCGTTCAGGAGTTGAGAAGCCGCCACTGCACTGTTTTCATGGTGGTGCATCAGCGCAATTTATTGAGCGTTGCCGACCGCGTGTTGGTGATGGAAGACGGTGTGATCAAGCAATTTGGAACCTTGGCGGATCCCGCCACACAGACAACAGTTGAGCCCCATGGGCAACAGAGGACTTCATCATGAGCAATTGGAAAAAAACGGGCCAAGGCCAACTTCGACCCGCTGGCGGCAATGACATCACCGATGTCGAGCCCGCGCACGCCCTGGACGATCACGGTGACACCAACAAGCCCATCCGAATGGGATTTTGGGTGCTGATTGTGGGGTTTGGTGCCTTTGTGCTGTGGGCGGTGTTGGCGCCCTTGGACGAGGGCGTCTCCGCCTCTGGCTTGGTCTCCATTGCTTCTAAGCGCAAAACCATTCAACACATGAATGGTGGGGTGGTGCACGATGTCTTGGTCAAGGAGGGCCAAATGGTCAAGGCCGGCGACGTCTTGATTGAGCTCGATGAAGGCGTCTCCAAAGCGAACTTCGAATCTGTGCGGCAAAACTACATGGGCCAGCGCGCAGCGGAGAGCCGACTCTTGGCCGAGCAGCAAGGCTTGGCCCAAATCGCATTCCACCCGGATTTGATCAAGTCAGCCTCCGACCCCTTGGTTGCCCAGCACATGCAAACGCAAACCCAGCTGTTTCACTCGCGGCGTTCAGCCCTGGAGGCCGAGCTGCAAGCTGCGCAGGAAAACATCGAAGGCTTGCGCGCCCAGTTTGCCAGCACCACCTTGATGCTGCAAAACAGGAAAGAGCAAGCCGCTTTACAAAGCAAACAAGTCGCCTCCATTCGCGAATTGGCCGATCTCGGTTATGCGCCCAGGAACCAGCTCTTGCAGCTCGAGCAGTCCCAGTCCGAGTTGATGTCCCTGATGGCCGACTTGCAAGGCAATTTGAACCGCATCCAGCGCTCTCAAGCCGAGGTGACGCAGCGCATCCAGCAGCGCCGCCAAGAGTACTTGAAAGAGGTCTCCACGCAACTCGCCGATGTCAGGCGTGAGGTGCAGTCGGGCCAAGACAAATTGAGAGCCGTGACCGAAGAGTTGGCCAGAACGCAGATCAAAACCCCGGTCGACGGTCAAGTCATTGGCATGGCCGTGAGTTCGGTGGGCGGGGTCGTGACGCCGGGCCAGCGCCTCATGGACGTGGTGCCTTTGGGCGAGTCCTTGTTGATCGACGCCAAAATCCCCCCCCACATCATCGACAAAGTGCACAAGGGCCAGTCGGTTGAGGTGCGTTTTTCCACCTTTGCCAATTCGCCGGGTTTGGTGCTCGACGCCACCTTGGTCTCCTTGTCTTCCGATGTGGTCAACGAGCAAACGCCCATGGGCACGCAGATGTATTACTTGGCCCGCGTTGAGGTCACTCCCAAGGGCACGCAGCAGTTGGGAGCGCGCACCTTGCAGCCTGGCATGCCCGCCGAGGTCTTGATCAAAACCGGTGAGCGCACGTTCTTGACGTATTTGCTCCACCCCTTGACCAAGCGCATTGCCGCCTCGATGAAAGAAGAATGAACGAAGCGTTCAACAAGGGGCAAGGAAATTGCCTCCTCTTCAACCGCACAACACCCTCCTGTCTCACCCAAGCCTTGCGATGACCACCACCGTGACACCGCAGGGCTTTTTGATGGGTGCAGCAAGCCTTGGCCCCGTGAGCGACGAGCCCCACCCCACACACAGGACTCGGGTCGCATTGGTGGTGCCCACTTGGAATGCGGGTGCACGGTGGCCGAGATGGATCGCGGGCGTGAAATCACAAGTCAGGACTGCAGCGCACTTGGCGTTAGAGCGAGCTTGGGCGACTGATTTTGACTTGAGCGTTTGGGTGGTGGACTCCCACTCCAGCGACCACACATGCGCTTTGAGCCGAAGCGCTGATTTTGAGGTGCTGAGCCTAGGAGAGCAGACCTTCAACCACGGTGGCACGCGGCAGTGGGCGCTCGAGCATGTGCTCGAGCATTCGCACGCATTGGGGCAGCCAGCCCCTGAGTTCGTGGTGCTCATGACGCAAGATGCGCTGTTGGCGAGCGAGCAGGCCTTGTGTGAACTCTTGGCGCCTTTTGTCGACCCGGCGGTGGGTGCGGTCTATGGCCGACAACTCCCCCACACCGACGCCACGCTCTTGGCCGCGCAAGCACGCTTCTTTAACTATCCCAGTGAGGGTGCGGTTCGCACCTTGGAAGATCGTGCAAGACTGGGGATACGAGCGGCCTTTTGTTCGGACTCGTTTGCGGCTTACCGCTTGAGTCACTTCTTGGCGGTCGGTGGTTTTCCGCGGCAGGTGATCATGGGCGAAGACATGTGGGTGGCGG
>CAIMTJ010000029.1 GCA_903844385.1 uncultured Burkholderiales bacterium | reverse complement strand
TTGAGAACTCGTGAAATTCTTCACGAGGAATTTCCTGGTGTTTCTATTTCCTTGTCGTCGGAGATTTTGCCTCGCATCAGGGAGTGGGCAAGGATGTCCACAACACTGTTGAATGCCTATCTAGAACCTGTTTTGGTTCGTTATATTTCATTTTTGAATCAGGGCCTGGACGAAATCGGGGTTGTCACCTCACAAAGGTTTTTAATGCAATCCAATGGCGGGGTGATGCCATTTTCATCAGTCATTTCTGGTGGTAAAAGTGTCCACACCTTGTTGTCTGGTCCAGCTGCGGGTGCTAAAGCCAGCGCCTATTTGGCTGAGGAGACCGCTAAAAATGGCCTCGTAACGATTGATATGGGAGGGACTAGTGCAGATATTGCATTCATTGAAGGGGGTGTTCCTTTAGAAGTCACGGAAGGTGTGATTGCTCGCCGACAAGTCGATGTGCCCGCGCTTGATATGACTACCATTTCTGCGGGTGGTGGCTCGATTGCATGGGTGGATGATGCCGGATTTTTGAATATTGGCCCTCAAAGTGCCGGTGCTGTCCCAGGACCGGCTTGTTATGGTAGAGGCGGCGCCAGAGCCACCGTGACCGATGCGGATTTGATTTGTGGCTACATCAATCCTGATTATTTCCTGGGTGGTTCGCAGACATTGAGCCTTCAAGCCGCTAGGCAAGCCATCGAGAAGGACGTTGCTCAACCCCTTGGTTTGAGCCTTCATCATGCAGCTGCTGGCGTGCGTCGCATAGTTGACATGAAAATGGCCGATGAAGTGCGTGTATTTGCCGCGCGTAGAGGTGTAGATTTGACCCATTTCACCTTGTTGCCGTTTGGTGGCGCAGGCGCTGTGCATGCAGTGGCAGTGGCTGAGGAGCTTGGGATGAAGCGAATATTGGTTCCAGCGCGACCTGGCGCATTTTCTGCTTTGGGACTTTTATGCACCGACGTTGTTCATGATCACATGCGATCTGATTTGAAGCCGCTAGAGATGATTTCAGCAGATATGGCTGAAAAAATTTATGTGGAGCTGCAAGACAAAGCTATTGATGACCTGATCACGGAAGGATTGAACCCAGAGAATGCTTACTTTTCACGTGAAATTGATTTGCGGTACACGGGACAAGGTTACGAGTTGCGCACTCCGTTGGACGGCTTGTTCAATGGCCAGTTATCCACTCAGTCATTGAGTGCAGTTCGCAGTCGT
Source organism: uncultured Burkholderiales bacterium (assembly GCA_903844385.1). Taxonomy (GTDB): domain Bacteria; phylum Pseudomonadota; class Gammaproteobacteria; order Burkholderiales; family Burkholderiaceae_C; genus Limnohabitans. The sequence continues at coordinate 2,835 of CAIMTJ010000029.1, read as the reverse complement.
TTTGACGAACTTCATGAAAAAATTCACGGACATTCTGCTTCCAACCGTTCAGTTGAAGTGGTGAGCTATCGTCTTCGTGTGAGTGTTCAAGTGCCCAAATATCAACTGAAAACGCAAGTTGCAAAATCAAAAAATGAACAGGGTATAGCAATAAAGGGCGAACGTCTAATCTACCCCAGAGGCGATGAAGCTGAGCGAGCTGTCGTCTACGAGCGTGATGGTTTGTGGGTTGGTGACTCATTCAAAGGGCCAGCCATCATTGAACAATTTGATGCAACGACAGTGATTCCAAGTGGTTGGAGCGCAACGGTTGATGCACATCTCAATTTGATCTTGGAGCATGTTTGATATGGATGCAATCACCATACAGGTTTTACGAAATAAGATTGCAAGTCTGGTCGAGGAGATGCATTATCACTTCTATCGTTCAGGATACTCTTCAATCATTCGGGAATCGAGAGACTTCAGTTGCGTGATTCTCGACAGAAATGGTCGCTTGATCGTGGCGCCACCCATGTTCTTTCATGCACCAGTCTACCGCCATTTGGTTGGACGAATCCTAGAGTTATATCCTTTGAGTGCTGGTGATGCAGGTATCAAGGAGGGAGATGTGTTTGTCTCGAATCATCCCTACGAGGGTGGTTTGCCACATGTCTCAGATATGGCGTTTGTTTCACCTGTATTTCATGCGGGAGAAATTATTGCTTTTGCAGGCAGTATTGCTCACAAAGCAGATATTGGGGGTACCGTACCTGGCTCGACATCAGCAAATGCGACTGAAATGTTTCAAGAGGGCTTATTGCTTCCCCCTTTGAAAATTTGGAACTCGGGACAAGAACTTCCCGATATTGAACGATTGATTCTTGCCAACAGTCGTCAACCCGAGTTGGTTCGAGGCGATATGCGAGCTCAAATCGCCATCACTCGAATGGGAGTGAGTCGAATGATGCAATTGTGTGATCGTTTTGGTGCGCAGACCTTGAAGGATGCCTTTTCGGCAATTCTGTCCGGTGCTGCCTCTCAATTGCGTAAAGAAATTGAGCAGTTGCCACAGGGCAGTTTCTATGCAGAAGGATTTTTTGATTCAGATGGGTTTGATATTGAAACACCAGTCAAGCTCGCCGTCACGATAAGCATTGAAAATGGAAAAGCTATTTTTGATTTTTCACAAAGTGGGCCACAAACCAAAGGCCCCATCAATCTTCGACCATCGATGGTTGAGGCCTGTGTCTTTTACTCTCTCTTGGGTAGTTTGGGGCCCACTCTTCAATTCAATGATGGCATGCTTGATGTTTTAGAGTTTAAATACGCGCCCCGTACTGTTACGAATTCTCAAGCACCTGCTTCGGTTTCAAACTATCAAATGACCAATTTAAAACTCGTTGACGTGATTTTGGAAGCATTGGCTCATTTTAATCCTCAACGTGCAACGGCCAATGCGGGCTCATCAAGCGCTCTGGGTATCGCCTGGGTCAAGGGCCGCCCAGGTCAATCTAACCTTCAGTATGAAATCATGGGTTCTGCCTACGGCGGTGGAATGGGGCACGATGGTGCTTCTGGTACAGCAACTCATCTTAGCAACTTGCACATCACACCGATAGAAATTTTAGAGACTGAATATCCTTGTCGCATCACACGATTTGAATTGATGGCGGACACAGGTGGAGCGGGTGAGTGGCGAGGCGGTCTCAGTTATCAACGTGAGTATGAGTTGCTGGAAGATGCGATTGTGACTCGTCGTTTTGATCGCACCAGATTTCCTCCAAATGGCATCAAAGGTGCCAAAAACGGCAGTCGAAGCCGATTCGTCATGAATGTCGGATCTTCTAAAGAAGAAGAGATCAGAAATTCGGGTCGTTTTCAGATGAAAGCGGGTGAGCGCTTTATGTTGCAAAGTGCGGGTGGTGGAGGATTTGGAGATCCTAGTGAGAGAGACCCAGTTGCCTTGGCTAAAGATATAGCGGAAGGTTATGTCAGTGAGCAAGCTGCATCGAGCGACTATCTTAGAAATTAATTCAAACAGGAGATGGAAATGGACAAAAGTAAAGAGCGTGTTGGTGTCATTGGTGCTGGTCGCATGGGCTTGGCAATGGTGAAACATTTGGTCAAGGCGGGGTATGGTGTATCGGTCGTTGATATCAATGCTGACAATGTAGCTTCTGCAGTCGCTTTGGGCGCAACACATGAGAGCACGCCCCATTCACTGGGTGAAAAGTGTGATTTTGTGATCTTGGGGGTTGGCTATGATGACGAAGTCAATGAAGTTGTTCTCGGTGCCCATGGATTGTTAGACGCCCTCAAGCCTGGATCCATTATTGCTGTCTCCTCCACCGTGGCACCAGATACTGTGAAAGCGTTGAACGTCAAAGCCAATCTCAAGGGTGTTTCTATTTTGGATGCCCCCATTTGCCGCGGTCGTTGGTTTGCTGATGAAGGTAAATTACTTGCTCTATTTGGTGGTGATGCAAAAGTGGTTGAACGCGGAAGAACCGTTTACTCTACTTTTTGCTCAGATATTTCCCACTTGGGGGAAGTGGGTCACGGCCAAGTTGGAAAAGCCATTAACAATTTGTTGCTATGGGTCAATTCAATTGGGCTGATCGAAGCGGGTCGAATTGCTGAGTCAACAGGGATTGACTTGGTTGTATTGCGAGATGCGTTGATGATGAGTTCAGCAAAGTCGCAAGCACTTGAAGACTGGGATCAGACCTCTTTTACCTGGGCACTCAAAGACATGCAAATCGTGTCCAAGATGACTGATCAAGCAGGTCTATCGTTGCCCATTACAGGGGCCGTCAAAGAATTGGTGAAGGAGGGGAGGAGAATTAAAGCAAC
>CAIMTJ010000028.1 GCA_903844385.1 uncultured Burkholderiales bacterium | reverse complement strand
GACTGGAATACGGAACGGATCAATTTGAACTGTCTGTGATTTCAATGGCAGAACCCGTCGATTCGGCATTGACTATCCCAACTGGAAGTGGTTCACCTCACCTTCTGAAGCCTGCGAAGCTATTGGGCCAAGATCCTCCGCCCATTGATCCCATTGATCCTATTGCTCTTGATGACCCTCCTGGTATTTCAATATCAACCCCAGCCAAACCCTTGTTGATGGGTCATGTTCGAGCATTCACGACTTTGTCACAATTCGTGATTGATCACTACATCCCCTATATCAAAGTGGCCAAACGCTCCTGGGGCACGGATGTCTCTGTCCTCAACAATCACATCTTGCCGTGTTTAGGGGGTTATGTGATGATTGATATCAAACCCTTCTTGATTCAAGAGATGGTTCAAACCTTGGTGGAGAAGGGTTTGGCGCCGAGCACCTGCAACCGCGCCTTGATCATTTTGCGCTTCATGTTCAACTGTGCATTGCGCTGGGAGGTGCTTCCTAAGATTGAGAACCCCTGCAAAAACATCAAAGAATTGGCTTTGAATAACAAAAAGGAGCGATTTTTAAATGGCAATGAAGTCACGCAACTGAAGAGACATCTTTCCCAATCTAAAAATAAGTTTTTGCCCTACATTGTTCAATTGCTCATCTTGACGGGTTGCAGAAGGGGCGAGGCCCTCAAAGCCCAAGTCCAGCACTTTGACTTGGGTCGTGGCGACTGGATTGTGCCTTTGCCCAAAGCCGGTAAAGCCAGGCACATTCCTTTGAGCACCCTGGCGGTCCAAACCGTTAGAGCTGCGCTCGAGATGAAACAAAGCTATAACCAGGTGACGCGCGAGAGTTCTTTCTTGTTTCCCAACCCAAGCACTGGGGAGCCCTTCCAACAAATCTTTTATTCTTGGAACAAAGCGAGAAAAGCCTCCCACATCGATGGTGTGCGAATGCACGACTTGAGGCACTCCTTCGCATCGGCCATGGTCAACTCAGGGATGACTTTGTACGATGTGAAACAAATTTTAGGGCACTCCAACATCAGAACCACCGAGCGTTATGCGCACCTCTCCAACTCCAGGCTCAGGCAAGCGGCAGAGTCTGTGGGCCACTATTACGACAAACAGGACTGGATCGGGGACATTGACCCCGGCAGCTCCAAAGAGTAGACATCAAGCGCCCCGAAACACCCGCTTGTCTTCAAAGTAGCCCGGCGAGCTTTGATCCTTGCTCCAACCTGGAATCCCCATCAAGGGCAAAACTTGAAAGGGTTTTTTCAATAGTGGCTCAGTGCCGTCGAGTTGCAAAGCTTGGGTCAAGGCCGCAGCCATCGCTGCGTCCCACTGCGTGTCGTCGACCAGGGCTGACTCGGACCCGGGAGACCCGACCCGCAGCACCTGCGCCGTGATCGACTTGTAGGGATTCACGAGCTTTTCCAAGAGGGCGTGTCCCACCAGCAAGGTATGGGCTTGAGCCCATGCGGCGCGTTCTGTGACAAACAAATCCGTCCAGCGGTGTTCGCACAACGCCTGCCACATCGCGTCCGAACAGCTCAAAAACACCCCACTCTCATCGATCAAGGTGAGGGCGTCTCGCAGCACCCCTCGCACAGTTGCCACACCGCTCTGGTGCCCTTGAACACCAGCGTTGAATTGCTCGGCAATCGCTTGGGCCTGGGCTTGGCCGATGAGCGCCTTGGTCTGAGGCCATCGGCACCAGGACATGGCGTTGAAGAAATCATGGACATGCTCACGCGTGGGGACTTGGCCCGCTTGATGAATGAAGGTCTCGTAGGCCATGTCCTTGGGTAACGCCGCTTGGGGCACAAAGGTGACGCTTGGTCTTGGTAGCGTAACGGGCCCAGCATGCGTCGAGAGATGCGCATTGGCCCTGCAGGCATTGAGCGCCTCACACAATGCTTGGCCCCCATGCCACCTCTCGAGCGCCGCCGCACCCCACGGCTTCAAAGGCTTGAACCATGGGGTTTGCCAATCCATGGTGAGCTTGCGCTTCTCGTCCATCACGAGGTCGTCTGCAGGAGCCTTAAGCTCGCTCAACTAGCCCTCAACCACTCGCCAGGGCAAATGCTCACCGGCAAAGAGGGGCCTCAGTCGCCCATCGCCATAGGGGTAACTCTCGGGCAAACGCCACGCCTCTCGGCGCAAGGTGAGCTGGCCCGTGTTGCGCGGCAAGCCGTAAAAGTCAGCGCCATAAAACGAAGCGAAGGCTTCAAGTCGCTCGAGCGCGCCCACACTCTCAAACGCCTGGGCATAAAGCTCCATTGCCGAAGCCGCCGTGTAGCAACCCGCACATCCACAGTCGTGCTCTTTGAGATGCAGGGCGTGGGGGGCACTGTCGGTGCCCAAGAAAAACCGAGCGTCGCCACTGGTGGCGGCCTTCAACAGGGCCAGGCGGTGCTTCTCGCGCTTTAACACGGGCAAGCAATAAGTGTGGGGGCGTATGCCCCCCTGAAAGAGTGCATTGCGGTTGAGCAGCAAGTGGTGGGCGGTGAGCGTGGCGGCCGTGTGCTGGGATTGAGACTGAACAAATTGCACCGCGTCTTGGGTGGTGATGTGCTCAAACACCATGTTGAGTTCAGGAAAGTCACGGCGCAAGGGCTCAAAATGCCGCTCAATGAACACCGCTTCGCGGTCAAACACATCCACGCTTGGATCGGTCACCTCGGCATGGATCAGCAGCAAAAGCCCATGGCGCTGCATGGCTTCTAACACCGGGTAAATGAGCTCGATGCGGGTCACGCCCGAGTCGCTGTTGGTGGTCGCGCCCGAGGGGTAGAGCTTACACGCCACCACACCTTGAGCGGCGGCCAACTCGATCTCTGTGGGCGGCGTGACATCGGTCAAGTAAAGCGTCATCAAGGGCTCGAAATCCAGCCCCTTGGGAAGCGCGGCGAGAATGCGCGAG
>CAIMTJ010000027.1 GCA_903844385.1 uncultured Burkholderiales bacterium | reverse complement strand
TTTCTCGACTCTGACTTGGCCATTGAGCAGCATTTGGGCTGCTCCATTCGCGAGTACTTTGAAGTCGAGGGGGAGGAGCGTTTTCGCGAGGTCGAGAGCGCCATCTTGGTGCGCCTCTTGAGCGAGAGCGTGGGCGTGCTCTCCACCGGCGGCGGCGCGGTCTTGAGACCGATCAACCGAGAGCGTTTGCGCTCGGGTGGCACGGTGTTTTACCTCAGAAGCACGCCCGAGGATGTGTTTCGCCGCTTGCGCCACGACCAAAGTCGCCCCCTCTTGCAAGTGACCGATCCGATGGCCCGTTTGAGAGAACTCTTCGCGGTGCGCGACCCGCTCTATACTGAGACTGCACACCACGTGATCGAGAGCGAGCGCCCCCATGTGGGCGCTTTGCTGCAGTTGATCATGAAAAACATCGACCCCTTGGCCCTCGGGTCTTGAGTCTCAACGCTTTGGATCACCCCATTCACCCCAAGCCCCGTATTTCCACGATGAGCACACTCCCGCCCTTTGCGCCCCAGTCCTTGGCGTTGCTTGGCCAGTCACCCCAAGGCGCCAGTCCGGGCTGTGTGAATGTGTGCCTGCAGGACTTGGAAGGGGGGCTTGCCTCTCGCGACTACCCCATCTTGATCGGTCGTGATTTGCTGGCCCAAGCGTCGTCCTACGAGGAGTGCCCAAGCGCGCACACCGCGCTCATCGTCACCAACACCGTGGTGGGGCCCCTTTATGCTGCACAGTTGCAGCGCGCACTCGAGCCCCACTACCCGCGTGTTGTGGTGCTCACCTTGCCCGATGGGGAGAGCGCCAAAACCTGGAGCACCTTGAACCAGGTGTTTGACACCTTGCTCGAGCACGGGTGTGACCGCAAAACCGTCCTCTTCGCCCTTGGTGGCGGCGTGGTTGGAGACCTCACCGGGTTTGCCGCGGCGTGCTTCATGCGCGGTGTGCCCTTTGTACAAATTCCCACCACCTTGCTCGCCCAGGTTGACTCGTCGGTGGGGGGCAAGACCGCCATCAACCACCCCTTGGGCAAAAACATGGTGGGCGCGTTTTACCAACCCCGCCGGGTCATTTGTGACTTGGATGTGCTCGCCTCCTTGCCTGGGCGAGAGTTGAGTGCGGGCTTGGCCGAGGTGATCAAATATGGACCGATTGCGGACATGGCGTTCATGGCGTGGCTTGAAGCGCACGTGGAGGCCCTCATGAACAAAGACCCCCTCGCCTTGGAGATCGCCGTCGCGCGCAGTTGCCAAATCAAGGCCTGGGTGGTGGGGTGCGATGAGCGAGAGGGCGGCTTGCGCGCCATTTTGAACTTTGGCCACACCTTTGGCCACGCCATCGAGAGCGCCTTGGGCTTTGGGGTGTGGTTGCACGGCGAAGCCGTGGGTTGCGGCATGGTGATGGCCGCTGAGCTCTCGCACCGCTTGGGCCTGGTGGACCGCGCATGGGTTGAGCGTCTCAAGCGCCTCATTGCCCGAGCCGGTTTGCCAGTGCAAGCGCCCGATTTGGGCGCAGCGGTTTATTTGGAGCACATGCGCTTGGATAAAAAGTCTCAGGCGGGCGAGATTCGGTTTGTGGTGATCACCAAGCCCGGTGTGGCTGAGGTTCGCCCCGCGCCAGAAGCCCTGGTGTGCGAGGTGATTGCGCACTGCGTGGGCGGTTCATGAGCGATTTTTACGCGTTGGGCTTGGCCCCGTATGCCAGCTCCCCCCTGCACTCGCGCGGTCGGCGCATGGCGGAGATGCCCGCGCCCACGCGCAACGATTTTCAGCGCGACCGCGACCGCATCGTGCACTCGAGTGCCTTTCGCCGCTTGGTCTACAAAACCCAGGTGTTCTTGAACCACGAGGGCGACCTCTTTCGCACCCGGCTCACCCACTCCTTGGAGGTGGCCCAACTCGCGCGCTCGATGGCCAGGAGTCTTGCCTTGCACGAGGACTTGGTCGAGGCCATTGCCTTGGCCCACGACTTGGGGCACACGCCGTTTGGACACGCTGGGCAAGACGCCTTGAACCACTGCATGCTCGAGTTTGGTGGCTTTGAGCACAATTTACAAAGCCTGCGGGTGGTCGATTTCTTGGAGGAGCGCTACGCGCTCTTTGATGGATTGAATCTCACCTTTGAGACGCGAGAAGGTATCTTGAAGCACTGCGGCTTGGCGCAAGCGCGCGAGCTCCAAGCGCGTGAGCCCTCGGGCGTGGGGGCGCGCTTCATTGAGCGCACCCAACCGAGCCTGGAGGCGCAGTTGTGCAACTTGGCCGATGAGATCGCCTACAACGCCCACGACATCGATGACGGGGTGCGCTCGGGGCTGCTCTCGGTCGAGCAGCTCAGGGGCAGTGTGCCTTGGTTTGATCACTACTGCAGCAAAACCCTCACGCTCTACCCCAAGATTGAAGGTCGGCGTTGGCTCTTTGAGACCATCCGCTTGATGCTCTCCGAGCAAGTCTACGACGTGATCGAGACCACCCGCGCAGCCCTCATGCCGCTGGAGCTCCAAAGCGCCGATCAGGTGCGGGCCTACCCTGAGGCCTTGGTGGTCTTCAGTGAACCCATGCAAGAGGCGTCCCTGGCTTTGAAGCAGTTTTTGTCGACCAATTTGTACCGTCACCCCCGGGTCTTGCAAACGACCGAACAGGCCAAAGAGATCATCAAAGATTTGTTTTTGGCGTATTTGCACACCCCCACCGAGATGCCCGAGTCCTTCCATGCGCGCCATGACCGAGAACGTGCGGTGGCGGACTATATTGCGGGCATGACGGACCGTTTTGCCGCCAAAGAGCATCAGCGCTTGAGTGGTGTGAGTGTGTTGAGCTCCATTCAAGACCGTGCAGTCTTGCCCGAGCCACCCTCGGGGCGAGCGTCGAGTGCAGGAGACGGTCCATGAACCCCACCGAAGTCGAGGGCAGGCCTGCTCAAGGCAGCTATGCACAACGCGGCTTGGTCGCGGCGTTTTGGGTGATCTTGGCGGGGATTTGTGTGGCGCTTCACATTGGCAAATTGCCCCCCGCTTTGCCTGTTTTGCGCGCAGACTTGCATGTGAGCTTGGTGCAAGCGGGCTTTTTGCTCTCCATGGTCCAGTTGGCTGGCATGACCTTGGGGCTTGCGGTGGGCCTCTTTGCCGATGTGCTCGGACTCAAGCGCTGTATGTTGTTTGGTTTGATGCTCTTGGGGGTGGCGAGCGCCTTGGGAGCGTCGGCGCAAACGCCTGCAACGCTGTTGCTGACCCGCTTTTTTGAGGGTCTGGGTTTTTTGCTCTGTGCCATGCCCGCACCGAGTTTGTTGCGACTCTTGGTCAGTCCCACCGATTTACCCAAAACCCTGGGTTGGTGGGCCGCCTACATGCCCATTGGTGCGGCACTGGCTTTGTGGGTGGGGCCGTGGGTGATTGGCTCGAGCAGTTGGTCGAGCTGGTGGCTTTTGCTGGCCCTCATCACATTTTTAGCGGCCTGGGGTTTGTACAAAGGCGTGCCCAGCCAAGCCCGGCTGCTCGAATTGACCGAGCAAGGTCAGCGCTTGTCTGGGGCGGCGCCTACCGTTTGGGGCAGAGTGGGTGGGTCCCCGCCCTTTAACCCTGAGAACTTTGGCGTGGGCGCACGCCTCAAACGCACCTTGAGTGTGCGTGGTCCTTGGTTGATCGCGTTTTGTTTTGGGGTGTACTCCGGGCAATGGATCGCGGTCATCGGTTTTTTACCCACCATCACCACCGAACTGGGCAACTCCGCCTTCACCGCGGGCTGGGTCAGTGCCTTGGTGGCCTTGGTGAACATGGTGGGCAATGTGGGCTCGGGATTCATGTTGGCGCGCAAGACCTCGAGCGACTCACCACATCCAGGGGTGGACATGGCACCCCGTTTACTGTGGGCAGGCTACCTGAGCATGGCCGTGGGGGCGGCCTTGGCGTATGCCCAAGTCGATGGGGTCAATTTTCCTGTGGGTGTGCGCTTGGCTGGCGTGTTGTTGTTCTCGGCTTTGGGGGGCTTGGTGCCGGGCACCTTGTTCGCGTTGGCGGTGAGACTCTCGCCCGCGCGCGAGTGCGTGGCGATCACGGTGGGCTGGATGCAGCAGTGGTCGTCGATGGGGCAGTTTGTGGGGCCGCCCCTGGTGGCTTGGGCTGCAGCGCTGAGCGGCGGCTGGCAGTGGACTTGGGTGGTGACGGGTGTGCTGTGTTTGCTTGGCATGGTGGGGGCCCATCAAGTCAGCCTTGAATTGACCCAAGTCGATCGCGAGCGTGCGCTCACCCCATGAAGGATGCTGCTCACGCACCACATCAAGGTGAATCTGGCGCCCAGGCGATGGGCGCAGCAAGCGGCCTAGCAACCCACCCCCAAGACAGCCAGGAGGGCTGCGCGCAAGGCTTAGACAACCAGGTCAAGCGCGACACCCAGGCCTGGCTAGAGCGCTCGGTCATTGGTTTGAATCTGTGCCCTTTTGCCAAAAAAGTCTGGCTTGAAGGACGCGTGCGTTGGTCGGTCTATGGGGGGGAGTCCACGCACGAGGCGCTTGATGTGCTCGCGCTCGAGATCCAGAGGCTGGCGACTTCGGCGCTTTCATCGTCGCTTTCACCCACGGTTTCACCCACGGTTTCACCAACGCCTTCCCCTGCTGCCCCCCCCAGCGCCACTCAAGGGCCAATGCAGAGCGGCGCTTTGTTCTCGCCCACCCAGGCCCTTGAGCAGACCACCTTGTTGATCTTGCCCAGGCTGTGCGCGGACTTTTGGGATTTTTTGTCGCTGGTTCAAGCTTCGCAACGGGTGCTCAAAGCGCACAAGTGTGTGGGCGTGCTGCAAATCGCGCACTTTCACCCGGCCTATCAGTTCGCCCACACCCAAGAGAGTGACCCGGAAAATTACATCAACCGCTCACCCTATCCCACTTTGCATTTGCTCAGAGAGCGCGACATTGAATGGGCGGTCCAGACCCACCCCGATGTGTCTGTCATTTATCAACACAATGTGCAGCGCATGAATCAGATGGGGCACGACGGCTGGGCCCAATTGGGGCTGCCCACACCCGGGGTGGGCGCCATCAAAGGGCCCGATTAAAAAGTGGGGCTCTCGCCCAAGTGGCGCTCTTGCGCAATCACCAAGAGGCCTTCAAAGATGAGGGATTCAACCAGTTCAATGGGGGTGGACATGCTGGGCGCCATTTTCCAGCCCGCTCCACCCGTCATGAAGCACAGCGGCTCGGCGTTGGTTTGTGCTCTCAAGTGTTCCACCATTCTTTGCACCGCACCGGCAATGGCGTAGGTGCCCCCACTTGTGAGCGCGTCTGAGGTGTTGGTGGGAAAGGGTCTGACCTCGCCAGTGGGCACTCTCAGTCCCGCTGTGCCCGACTCCAATGCCCTGAGCATGATGCCGTGTCCGGGCAAGATAATCCCGCCTAAAAACCGCCCGTGCGCATCAATGGCCTCGACCGTGACGGCAGTGCCCACCATCACCACCACCATGGGTTGGGGCTCGTGATGGGTGTGCTCGGTGTGTTGCCGCATGCGCGCATAGGCGCCAATCATCGCCACCCAGCGGTCTGCGCCCAAGCGGGTGGGGTAGTCGTAGCCATTGGTGAGACCTGCCTCCGCGGCACTGGGCACCACCCAGTGCGGCACCAAGTCCCACGCCTCCATTTGCTCCTCCACTCGGCGACGAATGGCTTCCCCAGCCACGATGCAGCCCAAGGCGAGCCTGGGACGGGGGATGGTTTTCCAGTCGTCTTCGCTCAGGCGGTCGATGTTTTCCAGAAAAACAGCGCCTTGCTGCAGTAGTCGTGCGCCGGGCTTGGGGGCATCGTACAAGGCCCATTTCAAGCGGGTGTTGCCAACGTCTAAGGTGAGAAAGGCCATGTCGGTGTGTCCTTTGTGAGAAACCTCTGTCGGGTTGGAGTGGCTTTGAGACTGGGCTGAAAGTCGACCCAGAGTCGACCCAAAGTCACCCCAATGTCGCCTCAAAGTCACTCTCAGATCTCTGCCCTTGGGCGTGTCCCTTGGGTTTCAATTGCTAGGCATTGTATTGGTTTGTCACAAAGCACACGGGTGCAGGCCCGAGTGACTCGCCAGCGGACTCTCTTTGAGCGCGTTTTGGCCGATGGGCTCCTGGCTTGGTGCACCAGGCGGTGAACTAGGCGCTCGCCGCTTGGGTGGCCCAGTGGATCTTAGGCTCAAAGCGGCCAACGCATCCGTGCGTGCGCTCTTTTGCCGCGAGAGCATTCTCGGTGTATGCTGTGTGGCTCGTGACCTTGACCCCCGATGCCGCCCCACTCTTGAGATGAAACCACAACGCGCCCAATCGAACCGACTCGCCAGTCCTCGCTCCTCCTCGCCAGCAACCCCCACCAGCGAGCCTGCCCGAGCCTTCGCCATGGATGACCCGCGCGGGTCTCACTCGGTGACCTTGCTCAAAGCGCTCCACATTTTGACGCGAGACGGCCAACTCAACCAAGACTCGCGCAGAAAACTCAAACAAGTCAATCACTTGATTCAGTTGATGGCGGGACCGCTGTTCGAGCTCCAGGGGGCAGCCAGCCAGGTGGCGACAGCGCTTGGCGAGGAGGTGAGCAGCATGGCCCCGCCCATGGTGCTCGTGGACCACGGTTGTGGCAAGTCTTACTTGGGCTTCATGCTCTACGAGTGGTGGGGTGGCGCCAAGTTGCTAAGACCCCTGGAGGTGATTGGCATTGAGACCCGTTCGGAGTTGGTCGAGCACGCCAAGACCTTGGCGCGTGAGCTCAATTTCAAGGGCATGGATTTTTTCAACATCAGCGCCAAAGAGGCGGGCGTGAGTGATCTCTTGCCCCAGTCGGTGAGTGTGGTCACCGCTTTGCACGCGTGCGACACGGCCAGTGATGACGCCATTGAATTCGCTTTGGCCAAACGCGCCCAATTGGTGTTTTTGGTGCCGTGTTGTCAAGCTGAGTTGGCCGCCAAGCTCAGGGCTGGCAAGGCCAAGACCTTGGCCAAAACCCCCTTGGCAGAGTTGTGGCGTCACCCTTTGCACACGCGCGAGATGGGCTCTCAACTCACCAATGTGCTGCGGTGCTTGTACCTGGAGAGCCAAGGCTACAAGGTGAGTGTCACCGAGCTCGTGGGCTGGGAGCACAGTTTGAAAAATGAATTGATCACCGCCACTTACACCGGGCAGTTCAAACGCAGTGCCGCGCTTCGTTTGATGGCGCTGCTCGAGCAATTCGGCCTGGCTGGTTTGATGCCTGAGCGCTACCCCCGGGTGCAAGCGGTGCTGGCCGCTGCTTGTCATGAGCGAGCAGTGAGCTCTGCCCCTGGGCTGGAAGAGGACAACATTCCCCAAGCGGGGGGGGTGGCTGCAAGCACAGCTGCGGCCCTTATCCCATAAAGCGCAGGCGATGGCGCGACTGACCCGACTGGACTTGCCGCTTGTTGTGCACCACGTGTGCATCCGGGGCAACAACGGTGAGCCGATTGCGCGCGAGCCGCAGGATCTGGATGTGATGGCCCATTTGTGGCAAGACCTCAGTCTTTCTCTGCGCGTCAAAGTGCATGGCTACACTTTTTTGTCGACATCGGTGCACGCCTTGTTGACCCCGATGCAAGAGGGGGGGTTGAGTGCTTTCATGCAAGGGGTGGGGCGGCGTTATGTGCAGTTTTTTAACCGCAAGTATTCGCGAACAGGCACCCTGTGGGAGGGCCGCTTTCGCTCCCATGTGCTCCAAGTCGACCCGTGGTTGATCAGCAGCATGGTGTACCTGGATGGCTTGTGTGAGGATGCGGGCTTGGCGTTGAGCCGTGAAGCCGGGGACAACGCTGCGGGCAATGATCACCACGATGCGCACACGCCAGGCGTGAAGTTCTACCCTTGGTCAAGCCACGCGCACTGGGTGGGCCAACGCTTGGACCCCTTGGTCACGGCGCACGAGTCCATGTGGCACTTGGGCAACACGCCGTTTGAGCGCGAGGTGCATTACGCCGATCGGGTGGGTCAAAGGCTCACTCGCGATCAAATTCAAGCCATTGAGTCGGCCTTGAAGTCGGGCTGGCCCTTGGGAGACGCCGAATTTGTCGCCAATTTACAAAAGTTGACCTCTCGCCGACTCGAGCCACGCCGTCCTGGGCGCCCACGCCTAGCCGACTGAGCGCACGCCCCACCCGCAAGCTCCCCAACCCCGTGAAGCTGGATGGAAGAGACGTGAGACAGAGCACCGATTATTTAATCTGACCCCAATTAAAAATCCATTTCGCGGACCTTATTTAAATAAGTATCTGACCCCAATTAAAAAGCTTGGCATTGTTGTTGCAAACGGCTATGCTCTTGAACCAATTTCAGTGTTAACCCTTGTGGGTTGACCCTTTTCATGGCCACAGTTACCCATAGGAGTGCGTGATGCACCAATCTGAATCCCAATTTGCAGAAAATCAACCGGGTTTGTATCACCCCAGTCAGGAGCACGATGCTTGTGGCGTGGGTTTTGTGGCGCACATCAAGGGGGTGAAGAGCCACGCCATGGTCACCCAGGCCTTGAAGATCTTGGAAAACCTGGACCACCGTGGTGCCGTGGGTGCTGATAAATTGATGGGCGATGGTGCTGGCATTTTGATTCAGTTGCCCGACGCCTTGTACCGCGAAGACATGGCCCGTCAAGGCGTGCGCCTGCCCGCAGTGGGGGAGTATGGCGTGGGCATGATCTTTTTGCCCAAAGAGCAAGCCTCCAAAGAGGCCTGTGAGCAAGAAATGGAGCGCGCCATCATCGACGCGGGCCAAGTGGTCTTGGGCTGGCGGGATGTGCCCATCAACAAAGACATGCCCATGTCGCCTGCCGTGCGCGCCAAGGAGCCCCTCATTCGACAAGTCTTCATTGGACGCGGCAACAACGTGATTGTGCAAGATGCGCTTGAGCGAAAACTCTACGTGATTCGCAAAACCGCCTCCGCCGCTATTCAAAACCTCAAGCTCAAGCACTCCAAAGAGTACTACGTGCCGAGCATGTCGTCTCGCACCGTGATCTACAAAGGCCTTTTGCTCGCCGATCAAGTGGGCACCTACTTCACCGATTTGACCGACCCGCGCTGCATCTCCGCACTGGGACTTGTGCACCAGCGCTTTTCCACCAACACCTTCCCCGAGTGGCCCTTGGCCCACCCCTACCGCTATGTCGCCCACAACGGTGAGATCAACACCGTCAAAGGCAACTACAACTGGATGAAAGCGCGCGAGGGTGTGATGTCTTCGCCCGTATTGGCTGAAGACTTGCACAAGCTCTACCCCATCAGCTTTGCTGGCCAGTCGGACACCGCCACGTTTGACAACTGCTTGGAGCTCCTCACCATGGCGGGCTACCCCTTGTCGCAAGCGGTGATGATGATGATTCCCGAGCCTTGGGAGCAGCACGCCACCATGGACGAGCGACGTCGCGCCTTCTATGAATACCACGCCGCCATGCTCGAGCCGTGGGACGGCCCGGCCTCCATCGTCTTCACCGATGGTCGTCAAATTGGCGCGACCTTGGATCGCAATGGGCTGCGCCCCTCGCGTTACTGCATCACCGATGAAGATGTGGTGATCATGGGCTCAGAGTCGGGCGTTTTGCCGGTGCCCGAGAGCAAAATTGTGCGCAAATGGCGACTGCAGCCCGGCAAAATGTTCCTCATCGACCTCGAGCAAGGGCGCATGATCGATGACGAAGAGCTCAAGGCTGGACTGGCCAACGCCAAGCCCTACAAGCAGTGGATTGAGAATGTGCGCATCCGACTCGATGATGTGAAAGCCGCGCCGTTCACGGATTCGGCCACCGATGCCAAACCCTCCCCCCTCACACCCACCAAGGACAGTTTGCTCGATTTGCAGCAAGCCTTTGGCTATTCGCAAGAAGATCTGAAGTTTTTGATGGCCCCCATGGCCACCAATGCCGAAGAGGCCACCGGCTCAATGGGCAACGACAGCCCCTTGGCTGTGCTTTCGGGCAAAAACAAAACGCTCTACAGCTATTTCAAGCAACTCTTTGCCCAGGTCACCAACCCGCCGATTGACCCGATTCGCGAAGCCATTGTGATGTCGCTGGTCTCCTTCATTGGCCCCAAGCCCAATTTGCTCGACATCAACCAAGTCAACCCGCCCATGCGGCTGGAAGTCTCGCAGCCGATTTTGAATGTCGAGGACATGGCCAAGCTGCGCCACATCGAGGACTACACCCACGGCAAATTCAAAAGCCTCACCTTGGACATCACCTACCCCTTGAGTTGGGGTCAAGAAGGGGTGGAGGCCAAGCTCGCCTCGCTTTGTGCGGCCTCCGTGGATGCGATCAAGAGCGGGCGCAATATCTTGATCATCAGTGACGCGCGCGTGAGCGCCACCCAAGTCGCCATTCCAGCTCTTTTGGCGCTCTCGGCCATTCACCAGCATTTGGTGCGCGAGGGCCTGCGCACCTCTGCGGGCTTGGTGGTGGAGACCGGCTCGGCTCGAGAGGTGCATCACTTTGCCGTTTTGGCCGGTTACGGCGCCGAGGCCGTGCACCCCTACTTGGCGATGCAGACCTTGCAGGCGATCCACCAAGATCTCCCTGGCGAGCTCTCGGTGGACAAGGCTATTTACAACTATGTGAAGGCCATCGGCAAGGGTTTGTCCAAAATCATGTCCAAGATGGGCGTCTCCACTTACATGAGCTACTGCGGCGCGCAGCTCTTTGAGGCCATTGGCATCGACACCGTGACGGTGGAGAAGTATTTCACCGGCACCGCCACCCGAGTCGAGGGCATTGGTGTCTTTGAAATCGCCGAAGAAGCCATTCGCACGCATCGCTTGGCCTACTCGCAAGACCCTGTGCTTGCCCACATGCTCGACACTGGGGGTGAGTACGCCTGGCGCGCTCGCGGTGAGGAGCACATGTGGACGCCTGACCTCATTGCCAAGTTGCAGCACAGCACCCGCAACGGCAACTTCAACACCTACAAAGAATACGCCCAACTCGTCAACGACCAGAGTCGTCGTCACATGACCTTGCGGGGCTTGTTTGAGTTCAAGATCGATCCGGCCAAAGCCATTCCCCTCGAGAGCGTGGAGAGTGCGAGTGAAATCGTCAAGCGCTTTGCCACGGGCGCCATGTCCTTGGGCTCAATCTCGACCGAGGCGCACGCCACGTTGGCCGTGGCCATGAACAGGATTGGCGGCAAAAGCAACACCGGTGAGGGCGGGGAAGACCCCGCGCGCTATCGCCAAGAGCTCAAAGGCATTCCGATCAAAACCGGTGAAACCCTCAAAAGCGTCATTGGTGCGGATCAAGTGGAGGTGGACTTGCCGCTTCTCGATGGCGACTCTTTGCGCTCGCGCATCAAGCAAGTCGCGTCTGGGCGCTTTGGCGTCACCGCTGAGTACTTGAACAGCGCCGATCAAATTCAAATCAAAATGGCCCAAGGCGCCAAGCCTGGCGAGGGCGGTCAACTCCCGGGCGGCAAAGTCTCGCAGTACATCGGCAAGTTGCGCTACAGCGTGCCCGGTGTGGGCCTCATCTCACCGCCCCCTCACCACGACATCTACTCCATCGAGGACTTGGCGCAGTTGATCCATGACCTTAAAAACGTGGCACCCCATGCCTCGATCAGCGTCAAACTCGTCTCTGAGGTCGGTGTTGGCACGGTCGCGGCCGGTGTGGCCAAGTGTAAGAGTGACCACGTGGTGATCGCGGGTCACGATGGTGGCACGGGCGCCTCGCCCTGGTCGTCGATCAAGCACGCGGGCTCGCCTTGGGAGATTGGCTTGGCCGAGACGCAGCAGACCTTGGTGATGAATGGCTTGAGACAACGCATCCGTGTGCAAGCCGATGGCCAAATGAAGACCGGACGCGATGTGGCCATTGCAGCGCTCTTGGGTGCCGATGAGTTCGGCTTTGCCACCGCTCCCTTGGTGGTGGAGGGCTGCATCATGATGCGCAAATGCCACTTGAACACCTGCCCTGTGGGCGTGGCGACCCAAGACCCGGTGCTGAGGAAGAAATTCTCTGGCAAACCTGAGCATGTCATCAACTTCTTTTTCTTTGTCGCCGAAGAGATGCGTCAAATCATGGCGCAGTTGGGCTTCAAAACCGTTCAAGACATGATTGGACAGTCGCAGCTGCTCGACATGAAAAAAGGCCTCGAGCACTGGAAGGCCAGTGGGCTTGATTTCACCCGACTGCTCTACACCCCCCCGCCTTATCCCGGTGCCACGCTGTATCACTCAGAGGATCAAGACCATGGCCTGGAAAAAGCCCTGGACCACGTCTTGATTGCCAAGTCGCGCTCGGCCATCGATCACGGTGAACGCGTGCAATTCATGGAGGTCACTCGCAATGTGAACCGCTCGGTGGGTGCCATGCTGTCTGGCGCGCTCACCCAAGTTCACCCCGAAGGTTTGCCCGACGACACCTTGCGCATTCAACTCGAAGGCACGGGCGGGCAATCCTTTGGCGCCTTCTTGGCTGCTGGCATCACGCTTTACTTGATTGGCGACGCCAACGACTACACCGGCAAAGGCTTGTCGGGCGGTCGGGTGGTGGTGCGCCCAAGTCTGGATTTTCGCGGCGTCTCCAGCGACAACATCATCGTGGGCAACACGGTCATGTACGGTGCGACCTCGGGCGAGGCGTATTTCAGCGGCGTGGCCGGCGAGCGCTTTGCGGTTCGTTTGTCGGGTGCGACCGCGGTGGTTGAGGGCACGGGAGACCACGGGTGCGAATACATGACTGGCGGCACGGTGGCCGTGCTGGGTCAAACCGGGCGCAACTTTGCCGCCGGCATGAGCGGTGGTGTGGCCTATGTGTTCGATGAGGATGGTGAGTTTGCGCTCAGGGCCAACACCGCCATGGTGTCTTTGGAAGCGGTGCTCACGACGGCAGAACAACTCGCCAAAGAGCCCGGTGCCTTGCACCGCGGCATGAGCGACGAGGATCTCCTGAAAAAGCTGCTCGAAGACCACCACCGCTGGACGGGCTCCAAGCGCGCTCGCGATTTGCTCGACACCTGGGCCACCTCCCGCTTGAAGTTCGTCAAGGTCTTTCCCTTGGAGTACCAACGCGCACTCAAAGAGATGGGCGCCAAGGCTGGCCTTGGCGCTGCTGCGCTCACGAGCACCGCCAAAGCCAGCACCTGAGCGCGATGGCTTTGAGCGTTTTCACCCCTTTATTTTCAGTGCCACCGAGCACACCTTAGGAATGACACCACCATGGGCAAGATCACCGGATTTTTAGAAATCGAACGCATCAGTGAATCCTACAAACCCGTTCCAGAGCGGTTGAAGGACTACAAGGAGTTTGTCTTCACCCTCAAAGACGACTTGGCCAAGCAGCAAAGCGCGCGCTGCATGGATTGCGGCACGCCGTTTTGCAACAGCGGCTGTCCGGTCAACAACATCATTCCCGACTTCAATGAGTTGGTCTACCAAGGGGACTGGAAAAACGCCATCGATGTGCTGCACTCGACCAACAATTTTCCCGAGTTCACCGGTCGCATCTGTCCCGCTCCGTGTGAGGCGGCGTGCACCCTCAACGTCAACGACGATGCGGTGGGGATCAAATCCATCGAGCACGCCATCATTGACAAGGCCTGGAGCGAGGGCTGGGTCCAACCCGCCTTGCCCACGGCCAAAACCGGTCGCACAGTGGCGATTGTGGGCTCAGGGCCGGCTGGTTTGGCCAGTGCCCAGCAACTCGCCCGCGCTGGCCACTCGGTCACGGTGTTTGAGAAAAACGATCGTTTGGGCGGCTTGCTGCGCTACGGCATCCCTGACTTCAAGATGGAGAAAAGCCACATCGATCGCCGCATTGAGCAAATGATGGCCGAAGGCGTGGTCTTCAAGACCGGTGTGTTGGTGGGAGACTGGCCCAGCGCACCCACGGGGGGCGTCAAGGACCCCGCGCAGACCATCTCCAATTGGTCTCAAACGAAGCTCAGCGCCCAAGATTTGATGGCCGAGTTTGATGCCGTGCTCTTGTGCACGGGCTCGGAAGTCTCGCGCGACTTGAACATTCCGGGTCGAGACTTGAAGGGGGTGCACTTTGCCATGGAATTCTTGCCCCAACAAAACAAAGCGAATGCCGGTGACTCGGTCAAGGACCCACTGCGAGCCGACCAGCGTCATGTGGTGGTGATTGGCGGGGGAGACACGGGCAGTGACTGCGTGGGCACGAGCCGTCGCCAAGGCGCTGTGAGTGTCACGCAGTTTGAGCTCATGCCCGAGCCTCCCGTGGAAGAAAACCGCCCCCTCACCTGGCCCTACTGGCCCTTGAAGCTCAGAACGAGCTCCAGCCATGAGGAGGGATGTGAGCGCGAGTTTGCCATCTCCAGCAAAGCCTTTGTGGGCGAGAGGGGCCAAGTCACGGGTGTACAAACCGTGCGCGTTGAGTGGCACGATGGCAAAATGCAAGAAGTCCCTGGGAGCGAGAAAACCATTCCGGCCGACTTGGTGCTCTTGGCCATGGGATTTGTCAACCCGGTGGCGAGTGTTCTGTCATCGTTTGGGGTGGAACTCGATCAGCGTGGCAATGCGCGCGCGCTCACCGACAGCTCGGCGGCGCTGAAGGCCTACCACACCAATGTGCCCAAAGTCTTTGCCGCGGGCGACACCCGCCGCGGCCAGTCCTTGGTGGTCTGGGCGATTCGCGAAGGGCGACAAGCCGCGCGCGCCATTGATGAGTTTTTGATGGGCAGCTCACTGCTGCCGCGTTAAAGACGCGGCTTGCTCTTTGGCGTGCAAGCGCTCTCAGTCTGGGTTGGGGTGAGAGCCGGCGCGTGAGGAGCACAGCCGTTACAATGGGGGGGAGTGATTTACTTTTGACAACGCCCCGGCCAAGGGGCCAGCGAACCCAGGCACGCCGACCATGACCGTCAACTTTGATTCCAACACCGCCGCCATGGTTGAGTTCAAGGACGTGTGCTTTGGCTACGCAGAGCGTCGTATTTTGGAGTCGGTCAGTTTTCATATCCCGCGCGGCAAGGTGACCGCCCTCATGGGCGCCTCAGGTGGGGGCAAAACCACGGTGCTGCGCTTGATTGCAGGACAACACAAGGTCGACTCGGGACTGGCCACTTGGAAAGGCCAAGAGATCAAAACCCTCAGTGACCAAGCTCTTTATGCCGCGCGTCGCCAAATGGGCATGCTCTACCAGTTTGGCGCGCTCTTTACCGACTTGAGTGTCTTTGACAACGTCGCGTTTCCACTGCGAGAGCACACCGATTTGTCCGAAGCCATGATCCGTGACATTGTGCTCATGAAGCTGCAGGCGGTGGGTTTGCGCGGCGCTCGTGACCTGAGTCCGAGCGAAATATCGGGTGGCATGTCCCGGCGTGTGGCCTTGGCCCGGGCGATTGCGCTTGACCCCGAGCTGGTGATGTATGACGAACCCTTTGCGGGCCTGGACCCGATCTCCCTTGGAACGGCGGCTCGGCTCATTCGACAACTCAACGACACCTTGGGACTCACCACGGTGCTCGTCTCCCACGACTTGGAGGCCACCTTTGCCATTGCCGACCAAGTCATTGTTTTGGCCAATGGCCGCATTGCCGCCCAAGGCACACCGCAAGATGTCCAGCACAGCTCGGACCCCTTGGTGAGCCAATTTGTGAGCGCCTCACCCGACGGGCCCGTGCGTTTTCACTACCCCGCGCCCGACTGGGGCGATGACTTGGGGTTTACGCACGCCGCCATGGCGTCAAGCGTTGGCGCGTCCAACGGGCAAGGAAGGCCATGAACTCGCCAAAACCCCCCGTGTCTCCAAGACCGTCACCACAGTCGCTTTGGACGCGCAGCTTGAACACCTTGGCCGATTGGGGAGCGGCCACGCGTGCGCTGCTCGCGAGCCTGGGGCTGGCGGCGAGGCTTTTTGCGCGCTTGATCGCAACCTTGGTGCCGAGCATGAGGCGCTCGGAATTGGTGCGAGACCAGTTGCATTTTTTGGGCAACTATTCGCTTGCCATCATCTCGGTCTCGGGTCTCTTTGTTGGATTTGTGTTAGGCCTACAAGGCTACAACACCTTGCAGCGCTACGGATCGTCGTCGGCACTGGGACTGCTGGTGGCACTGAGCTTGGTGCGTGAGCTCGGTCCTGTGGTGAGCGCTCTCTTGTTTGTGGGCCGCGCTGGCACGTCTCTCACGGCGGAGATTGGTTTGATGAAAGCGGGCGAGCAATTGAGCGCCATGGACATGATGGCGGTGGACCCGGTGCAGCGGATTTTGGCGCCGCGCTTTTGGGCGGGTGTTGTGGCTTTGCCTGTCTTGGCCGCTGTGTTTTCCGCGGTCGGCATCATGGGGGGCTGGGTCGTGGGGGTTGTCATGATTGGGGTCGACCCAGGCTCCTTTTGGGGACAGATGCAAGCCGGCGTGGATGTTTGGAAAGATGTCTGCAACGGCGTGATCAAGAGCATCGTGTTTGGCTTCACGGTCACCTTCATTGCCTTGTACCAAGGCTATATGGCCTCGCCCACACCTGAAGGGGTATCGCGAGCCACCACCCGCACGGTGGTCACCGCTTCCTTGGCCGTGCTCGGTTTGGACTTCATCTTGACCGCGTGGATGTTCAGTTTGTAAAGCAAGTAGAGGAACAAGAAAAATGCAACGATCAAAAAATGATGTGTGGGTGGGCGCCTTTGTCCTCATTGGCCTGGCGGCCATCCTTTTTTTGGCATTGCAAGCGGCCAATTTGCTCAGTGTGAGTTGGCAAAGAACGTACACGGTTTGGGCCAACTTTGACAACATTGGCGGTTTGAAGAAAAAAGCGGCGGTCAAAAGCGCAGGCGTGGTGGTTGGCCGTGTGGACGCCATCACCTTTGATGACAAGGTGTTTCAAGCGCGGGTGGATTTGGCCATCGATGATCGTTTTGTGTTCCCCAAGGACAGCTCCTTGAAGATCTTGACCAGCGGGCTTTTGGGTGAGCAGTATTTGGGACTGGAAGCGGGTGCGGAGGTCGACAACTTAAAGCCTGGCGACAAAATTCAGTCCACCCAGTCGGCGGTGGTGCTGGAGAACTTGATCAGTCAGTTCCTCTACAGCAAGGCGGCCGATCCGACGCAGTCCCCGTCCAAGCCCTGAGCGCTCAGGCGTTTGTCTGTTTTTTTTCACCATGAAGGCCTCGTTTGTCATGACCATGATCGCTATCGACACAGGCCCGAGATCTAGCCTCAGGCCGGCCCAGGATGACCCAGTTGATCAGTGCTGCGAATCGACCAAGCCGCCAGGCTTATGGGGTCAGACTTTAAGCAAGGCGTGCACTGGGCTCACCCTGATGGCTCTGCCGATCCTGATGCTCTTGGGCGCTGAGCTGCATGCGCAGACCACCCAGCTCGATCCTGCCCTGAGCGCGAACGCGTTCGCCGCACCGAGTGCGCCAGAGCGCGCGCGCGTGCCCAACCCCAAAGACCCGTTTGAGTCCTTCAACCGATCCGTCAGTGGCTTTAACGACCGAGTCGATGAGGCGCTGCTGCAGCCGGTGGCCCGCACGTATGTGAAGGTCACGCCCGAGCTGGTGCAAACCGGTGTGAAAAACTTCTTTGGCAATTTGTCTGACATCTGGTCCACAGTGAACAACGCCTTGCAATTGAAGCCGCAAGAGACGGTGGAGAGCTTGGCGAGGGTGGGGGTGAACACGATTTTGGGGGTCGGTGGCGTGATCGATTGGGCCAGCAAAATGGGCATTGATCGCCACACCGAGGACTTTGGACAAACCTTGGGGCACTGGGGGGTGGGTTCGGGCCCCTATTTGGTCTTGCCCCTCATGGGGCCGTCAACGCTGCGCGACACCTTGTCGCTCACCATGGATTTCAATGGCAGTCCCACCCGGCGGGTCAAGCCCGTGGCCGCTCGCTATGAACTCTTGGGGCTCAATTTGGTGAGCAAACGCGCGCAGTATTTGGGCTTGGGTGACGAGCTCAACGATCTGGCCCTGGACCGCTACAGTTTTTTAAGAGACGTGTACTTGCAAAAGCGCCTCTCCGACGTCTGGGATGGCAACCCACCCGAAGACAGCGAGGAGGGTGACATGCAGGGCCAGCCCGGTGCATTGGCCCCCGACGTAGAGGGCCTGCCCGCTCAGGCTGCGCGCGCTTTGGACCCCTCGACTGGCGAGAAATCGCCCTGAAGCCCAAAGTCTTCCAAGTTCGTTCAAGCTGACCCATGGTGGTCGTTGGGAGATCAAACCCCATTTGATCGGGTATTTTGATGCCCGGTGCATGCTCTCCCCAAGCCTAGGGGATAATACGGGTAGACCAGATGAGCGGTGCTCATCGAGCGCAGACGGGGCCTGCCAAGCCAGATGCCTTTGCATCGGGCCCGACCTGAAAGCGTGTTATTGAACAAAGAGTTGAACAAAGAGTTGAACATGTTGACATTGATTACAGAACAATCCCGCGCCCATCTTCAGCGCGTTGGCGCTTTCTTGTTGGGCGCGGTGGTGTGTGTTTTGGGTGCACTGCCCCTGGCCCCCATGGCCCAGGCTGCCGATTTGGCGCCCGATGAGATGGTGAAAACCTTGAGCAGCGAGTTGTTGGAAATGGTGAGCAACGACAAGTCCATCAAAACCGGCGACATTCAAAAAATCGCCAATCTCGTGGACTCCAAGGTCATGCCTCACTTGAATTTTCAGCGCATGACCGCCTCGGCCGTGGGACCCGCTTGGCGCCAAGCCACGCCCGAGCAGCAAGCGCGATTGCAAGACGAGTTCAAGCTGCTGTTGGTGCGCACCTATGCCGGCGCCTTGAACCAAGTCAAGGACTTGACGATCGTGATCAAACCCATGCGCAGTGCAGCACAAGACACTGAGGTCTTGGTGAGGTCCGAGGTCAAGGGCCATGGTGACCCGGTTCAAATTGATTACCGACTGGAGAAGACCCCGTCGGTGGGGCTGGGGTGGAAAATTTACAATTTGAACGTCATGGGTGTGTGGCTGGTGGACACTTACCGCACGCAGTTTGCGCAGGAGATCAACCAACGCGGATTGGATGGCTTGATTGCCACGCTCTCAGAGAGAAACAAAAACAATGCAAAACCCAAATCTTGAGTCCATGGCATTCGTTTGGGTGACTGCCACCCCAGGCCCTTGGGTTTGAGCGCGAATCAGTGCACCCGTAACCCCCCCTTTTTTTCCATTTCCCCCCATTTCCCCACATCGACTCCCGATTCATTTCTGACTCCTTGCCCATTGAAGCTTTATTGACCCATGTCTGCCCCCCAGTCCAAACTGCTGCTCAAACTCCCCGCTATCTTGAGCCACGACACGGTGCCTGAGTGCATTCGCGCTTTGAGTGAGCAGTGCGAGCAGTTTTTTGTGTTCGATGCATCGACCCCCTCGCAAGGCGCCTTCACGGTCGAGGTCGATGTCTCCGGTGTCGAGCATTTTGATTCTTCGGCCTTGGCCCTTCTCAGTGACTTAAAGCGCACGGTCCTCTCTCACCAAGGGGTGTTGACCCTCACGCAAGTGCCCACGGCCATGGTGCGCTTGGCCCAGGTCTATGGTGTGGCCGATTTGCTCATGGCGCCCACCTGAACCACCTGCAGCACCTCACCTTCGAGCTCACACTTGCCCACCATGTCCGCCATTTCATTCCAACAGGTCAGTAAAACCTATGTCACCGCGCGGGGCCCCTTTCAAGCCCTGGAGCGGGTGAGTTTTGACATTCAAGAGGGCGAGTTTTTTGGCCTCTTGGGGCCCAACGGTGCGGGCAAAACCACCCTCATCAGCATCTTGGCCGGTTTGGCCAAAGCCAGCGAAGGCCAAGTCACCGTGCTCGGCCATGACGTGGTGAAACAGGCCGCCCAAACCCGGCGTTTCTTGGGGGTTGTGCCCCAAGAGTTGGTCTTCGATCCGTTTTTCTCGGTGCGAGAAGCCTTGCAGTTTCAGTCGGGTTATTTTGGCATTCGCCACAACCACGCTTGGATTGATGAGCTCTTGGAGAGTCTTGGTTTGGCCGACAAAGCCAACAGCAATATGAGGCAGCTCTCGGGCGGCATGAAGCGGCGCGTGTTGGTGGCCCAGGCCTTGGTGCACAAGCCCCCAGTCATCGTCTTGGACGAACCCACCGCAGGGGTGGATGTGGAGCTCAGACAAACGCTTTGGCATTTCATTGCCAAACTCAACAAGCAAGGGCACACCGTGCTGCTCACCACCCACTACTTGGAGGAGGCCGAGGCCCTGTGCTCGCGCATTGCCATGCTCAAAGCCGGGCGGGTGGTGGCGCTGGACTCCACCTCGGCGCTTTTGAAGGCTTCGGCGAGCAATGTGCTGCGCTTCAAACTCGACGCAGAGCTGCCCCCCGCGCTCATGGCCAAAGCGCGGGTGACCGGTCGCATTGTGCAGCTGCCCGCGCACTCAGCCGCAGAGGTGGAGGACCACCTGGCCGCTTTGAGGCTCGCTGGTCTAGTCCCCGAGGACATCGAGATTCGAAAGGCCGACTTGGAAGATGTCTTCATTGACGTCATGCAAGAACACACCTCAGGAGAAGTGGCATGAGGGGCTGGAGTGCGCTGTTTTACAAAGAGGTGCTTCGCTTTTGGAAGGTGTCCTTTCAAACGGTGGCAGCCCCCGTGCTCACCGCGGTGCTGTACTTGGTGATTTTTGGCCACGTCCTTGAAGACCACGTGAAGGTCTATGATACGGTGGGCTACACCTCTTTTTTGCTGCCCGGTTTGGTGATGATGAGCGTGCTGCAAAACGCCTTTGCCAACAGTTCTTCCTCCATGGTGCAAAGCAAGATCATGGGCAACTTGGTGTTTCTTTTGCTCACGCCCTTGGGCTACTGGAGTTGGTTTTTGGCTTACGTGCTCTCGGCCATGGTGAGGGGGATGGCTGTGGGAGCCGGGGTGTTGTTGGTCACCGCTGGCTTCATTCCACTGACCTTTGATCATCCCTTTTGGATTTTGGCGTTTGCCTTACTCGGCTCAGCAATGCTGGCCACCTTGGGCTTGATCGCGGGATTGTGGGCGGAGAAGTTTGACCAAATGGCCGCGTTTCAAAACTTCGTGATTGTGCCCATGACGTTTTTAAGCGGTGTGTTTTATTCGATCCACTCCTTGCCCGCGTTTTGGCAGCAGGTGAGTCACTTGAACCCGTTTTTTTACATGATCGATGGTTTTCGATATGGTTTTTTTGGTCAAAGCGATGTCTCGCCGTGGCTGAGTTTTTCCTTGGTGGGCTTGGCCTTGATCGCGGTCTCCACACTCACGCTTTATTTACTCAAAACGGGCTACAAGATCCGCGGTTGATGGGGACGCTAAAGCCTTGAATTTGGTGCCTCTTGGGCCCCAAGGTTTGGCCATTTTTCCACCATCCTTGATCACCACTGGCCCGATGATTGCCAGAGGTACAGTTTTTGTGTCATCAGGGCGCATGCGCCAGCGCTTGCTGGTCACCCGACTTCTGGCCTTTTGCTGACCTCAAAACCTGCGATGCTCAGGCAATTTTGAGCCTGAAATCAACTTAGAATTGAGACTTGTGATCCCAAGGTCAATTCTCGAGCCTGCGGGCCAAAACCAGCCCGTGCTTGCGCGCGACTCATCTTGAGGCTCTCAGCGGCCAACCACGCCTTGGACACCGAGCAGGGCAGGAGAAAGCGACTTGTTTCAACGCCTGTCAATGCTCAACAACGAACGTTGGCAAGCCGGCAGCCTTCCTGACCTCGAGGCCTGACTTGGCTTTATTTTTTTAATTGTGACACCATGACCGAAGACGACCTCAAACACCTCATCTCAAGCTCATTGGCTTGTACCCATCTTGCGCTTGAGGGGGACGGCAGGCATTGGTTTGCCACCATCGTCTCGACTGAATTTCAAGGCTTGCGAGCCATTGCCCGCCACCAGCGGGTTTACAAGACGCTGGGCACTCGCATGCAAACCGATGAGGTGCATGCCTTGTCGATGAAGACCTTCACGCCCGAGGAGTGGGCTCGTGAAACGGCCCAAACGGGTTCCAGCGCTGGCCCTCGGGTCTGAGCGCAGAGGCATCCGCTATGGACTCTTTGCTCATTCACGGCGGCCAACCCTTAAATGGTGAGGTCAGCATTTCGGGCGCCAAAAACGCAGCCCTGCCCGAACTTTGCGCGGCCCTACTCACCCAGGAGAGCGTCGCGCTCAGCAACGTGCCGGCCTTGCAAGATGTCGCGACCATGGTGAAGTTGCTCACCAACATGGGGGTGAACATTGAACGTCACCCAGACCATGCCATGACCCTCACGGCCGGGCACGCCATCGAGCCCGTGGCCCCCTATGAGCTGGTCAAAACCATGCGCGCCTCGATTTTGGCGCTGGGCCCGCTGTTGGCGCGCTTTGGCCGCGCGCGGGTGTCGCTGCCGGGCGGGTGCGCCATCGGCTCACGACCGGTGGACCAGCACATCAAGGGCCTGCAAGCCATGGGTGCGCAAATCCACGTTGAGCACGGCTACATGCAGGCGAGTTTGGGCGAGGGGCTGCACCGCCTCAAAGGCGCGCGCATCACCACCGACATGGTGACCGTGACCGGCACCGAGAATTTGATGATGGCCGCGTGTTTGGCCAGCGGCGAGAGTGTGCTTGAAAACGCAGCCCAAGAGCCCGAAGTCACCGATTTGGCCAAGATGCTCATCAAGATGGGCGCGCGCATTGAGGGGGTGGGCACGTCTCGCCTTCGCATCGAGGGTGTGAGCGCCTTGCACGGCGTGGCGCATGAGGTGGTGGCCGACCGCATTGAAGCGGGCACTTTTTTGTGCGCCGTGGCTTGCACGGGTGGTCGTGTTTTCTTGAAAGGCGCGCGCGCTGAGCACTTGGAGGCGGTGGTGGAAAAACTCTTGAGCGCAGGCGTCAAGATCGAGTCTCATGACAGTGGTATTTGGGTGCAGGCGCCTCTTGCGCCCCACACCCACCTTCGCGCCCAAAGTTTCAGAACCAGCGAGTACCCAGGATTTCCCACCGATATGCAAGCGCAGTTCATGGTTCTCAACGCGGTGGCGAGCGGTTCAGCCATGGCGACCGAGACCATTTTTGAGAACCGATTCATGCACGTCAATGAATTGGTGAGACTGGGCGCGCACATCGAGATCGATGGCAAAGTCGCGTTGACCCAAGGGGTGGCCGCTTTGTCGGGGGCGGACGTGATGGCCACCGATTTGCGGGCTTCGGCCAGTTTGGTGATCGCCGGTTTGGTGGCACAGGGCCAGACACGCGTGCAGCGCATTTATCACTTGGACCGCGGGTACGAGAAAATGGAGTCCAAACTCGCCAGCCTTGGCGCACACATTGAAAGAGTGAAATGATCACACTGGCGCTGTCCAAAGGTCGAATTTTTGATGAAACCTTGCCCCTGTTGAGGTCCGCTGGCATTGAGGTCTTGGAAGACCCCAGCACCTCCAGAAAACTCATCCTCCCCACCAACCAAGCCGCGCTTCGGGTCGTGCTGGTGAGGGCGTCTGACGTCCCCACCTACGTGCAATACGGTGGTGCGGATCTTGGGGTCACGGGGCTGGATACCTTGATCGAGCACGGTGGTGCGGGACTCTACCAGCCACTCGATCTCCAAATTGCGCGCTGCCGCATGAGTGTGGCCGTGCCCAAAGGCTTTGACTACGAGGGCGCAGTGCGCCAAGGCTCCAGGCTCAAAGTGGCCACCAAGTACTTGGGCATTGCCAAGGATTTCTTTGCCACCAAAGGCGTGCACGTGGACTTGGTCAAGCTCTACGGCAGCATGGAGTTGGCCCCCTTGACTGGTTTGGCCCAGGCCATTGTGGACTTGGTGTCGACGGGCAGCACCCTCTTGGCCAACGATTTGGTCGAGGTCGAGCGCATCATGGAGGTGAGTTCGCGCTTGGTGGTCAACCAAGGTGCCTTGGTCTTGAAGCGCCAAGCCATGCGCGAGTTGATTGACGCCTTTGAGAAGGCCGTGTCATGACGATGCAAGCCGCCCCTCGCTTGTGTCCGCTGCGCTTAGATACGCGCCAAGCGGATTTTGAGGCGCGCTTTCAGGCGCGCCTTCACTGGTCAAGCGCCCAAGACGACGCGATCCAGGCCCGCGTCAAAGGCATCGTCGAGCGTGTGAGGCGAGATGGCGACCAGGCTTTGCTCGAGCTCACCCGCGAGCTCGATGGCTTGCACGCGCAAGACATGTCGCAGCTGGAGATCGCTCCCGCTCAGTTGCAAGCCGCCTTCGAGGGCCTGCCCTTGGCGCAAAAAACGGCACTGCAAACCGCCGCTGAGCGCGTGCGCCACTACCATGAAGCCCAGCGCCAAGCCTGTGGTTTGTCTTGGAGTTATGTGCAAGACGACGGCACGCGCTTGGGACAAAAAGTCACCCCCTTGGACCGGGTGGGGGTTTATGTGCCGGGCGGCTTGGCGGCCTATCCGTCAAGCGTGATCATGAACGCCATTCCCGCCCAAGTCGCTGGGGTGGGGGAGGTGGTGATGGTGGTGCCCACGCCCCAAGGCGCCAAAAACGCCTTGGTCTTGGCCGCGGCCCATGTCTGTGGGGTGCACCGGGTCTTCACCATCGGTGGCGCCCAGGCCATTGCCGCTTTGGCCTATGGCACCTCAACCGTGCCGCGGGTGGACAAAATCACGGGGCCGGGCAACGCCTATGTGGCCAGCGCCAAGCGCCAAGTTTTTGGTCAAGTGGGCATCGACATGATCGCTGGCCCCAGTGAGATTTTGGTCTTGGCCGATGGCAGCACGCCCGCGGACTGGGTGGCCATGGATTTGTTCTCCCAAGCCGAACACGACGCCTTGGCGCAAAGCATCTTGCTGTGCCCCGACCTTGACTACATGGATTGCGTGCTCGCGGCCATGGAGCGTCTCTTGCCCGAGATGCCGCGCGCCGACATCATTGTGAAATCCATCAATGACCGTGGGGCCTTGATCCACACGAGCAGTATGCTGCAGGCCTGCGAGATCAGCAACCGCGTGGCGCCCGAGCACTTGGAGGTTTCCTCCAAGTCACCCAACGAGTGGGAGCCGCACTTGAAACACGCTGGGGCGATCTTTTTGGGCGCTTACACGAGCGAGTCCTTGGGCGACTATTGCGCCGGCCCCAACCACGTCTTACCGACCTCGGGCACGGCACGGTTTAGCTCGCCCTTGGGGGTTTATGATTTCCAAAAACGCACCAGCCTCATCGAAGTGAGTCAGGCCGGTGCCCAGACCTTGGGGGCGGTGGCGAGTGTGCTCGCCCATGGTGAGGGCTTGAGCGCGCATGCCCGAGCAGCCGAGATGCGACTGCTCAGCGTTCGCTCGGCCTTGAGCGCCGAGGAGCTCGCACGCTTGGGCCAGTAAGACGCTTCATCGGTCTTTCAATGGAGGACCTGTGGGGTGTTGGCGTGATTCATGTTGAGTGATTTATTTTTTTGATTTTTTTTCGAGAAGTCCAATTTCATGTCCTTGACCCCGTCATTGCAAGCCATCCGAGACGACATCCACGCCCTGAGCGCCTATGCGGTGCAAGATGCGAAGGGGTTCATCAAACTCGACGCGATGGAGAACCCCTACACCTTGGAGAGCGCTTTGCGCCAGGCCTTGGGAGATCGCCTCGCCCTTGTCGACGTCAACCGCTATCCAGCCGCCAGGGTTCAGGACTTGAAGCGCGCTTTGAAGGCCCACGCGCAAGTGGGCGACGACTTGGAGTTGATGCTCGGTAATGGCTCGGATGAGCTCATTGGTCTCTTGGACTTGGCTTGCGCCAAGCCCGGGGCCTGTGTGCTGGCCCCGGAGCCTGGGTTTGTGATGTACGCCATGAGCGCCAAGCTCTTGGGCTTGAAATACGTTGGCGTTCCTCTTCAGGCGGATTTTGAGCTCGATATGCCCGCCATGCAAGCAGCCATCGAGCTGCACCGCCCGGCCATCGTCTATTTGGCCTACCCCAACAACCCCACGGCCAATTTGTGGAGCCCCACCTCGATTGAAGCCCTCATTGCCCAGGTGAGTGCCTACCAGGGGGTGGTGGTGATGGACGAGGCTTATCAGCCGTTTTCAAGCGACACGTGGTTAGAGCGCATGCGCGCGCAACCGCTTAAAAACGCCCAAGTGATCTTGATGCGCACGCTCTCCAAGGTGGGGCTCGCGGGTGCTCGCATCGGCTATGTGGTCGCCCACCCGGCTTGGATTGGGGCGCTGGAGAAGGTTCGCCCGCCCTACAACGTGAGTGTGCTCAATGCCGAATGTGCGCTTTTTGCGCTCGAGCACGAGGACGTTTTCAAGGCCCAAGCCGAGCTCATCGTGGCCGAGCGTGCCCGCCTCACCGCCAGTTTGTCCCAAGGTCTGGGCTTGACCGTCTATGCCAGTTCTGCCAATATGCTGCTCATGCGCTTACACCCCGAGGTCTGGGCGCCGTTGGCGGGCGTGCTTGGGGCGGGGCCTGAGGTCGCACACTCCTTGGCTTCCCATGTCTTTGGGGGTTTGAAAGCCCAAGGGATTTTGATCAAGAACGTCTCTACAATGCATCCATTGCTGGAGGGTTGTTTGCGAGTCACGGTGGGCACGCCCCAAGAGAATGACGCCTTCATCGCGGCCTTGGCGGGTTTGTTAAAGCCCCCTAAGGCCCACTGAAGCGGGCTTGCGCTTTGAACGACTTTGTGAATTCGCCCTTGAAAACCAATTTGAATCCTGCCCTGAGTGGCTTCATGGGCAGTGCACTGCACGGCTGACCCAACCACTTTTTTCCATTGACCAACACCACGACCCCATGAGCTCACCTCGCACCGCAGAAGTCAGTCGTCAAACGGCTGAGACGCAAATCCGCGTCCAACTCAATTTGGATGGCACAGGTGTGTCCAAGCTCTCCACGGGCATCGGGTTTTTTGACCACATGCTCGACCAAATCGCCCGCCACGGCTTGATCGATTTGGAGATTGAGGCCAGCGGTGACTTGCACATCGATGGCCACCACACGGTGGAGGATGTCGGCATCACCTTGGGCCAAGCGATCGCCCAAGCGGTGGGGGACAAGCGCGGCATTCGACGCTATGGTCACGCCTATGTGCCTTTGGATGAGGCCTTGAGCCGGGTGGTGGTGGACTTCTCGGGTCGCCCAGGTTTGGTGATGCACCTGCCCTTTACCAGCAGTCAAATCGGTGAATTTGACACCCAACTCACCTTTGAATTCTTTCAAGGCTTGGTCAACCACGCCTTCATCACTTTGCACATCGACAACATCAAGGGCGTGAACGCCCACCACCAAGCCGAGACGGTGTTCAAGGCCTTTGGCCGCGCTTTGCGCGCTGCCCTGGAGTGGGATCCCCGCGCCTTGGGTCAAGTGCCCTCGACCAAGGGCTCGTTGTAAGTCTTTGTTGGACCAATGAGGAGCAATGGATGGGTCAAGAGCGAGCAAGGGAGCAGTTTGGGATGAAAGTGCACTCAGCATGAGCGATGTGGTCGTGATCGATTACGGCATGGGCAACTTGCGCTCGGTGGTGCAGGCCTTGCGGTTTGTGGCCGCACCCATGGGGCTCACGGTGGAGGTGACCCAAGACGCGGATGCGGTGCGACAAGCCAAGCGCTTGGTCTTGCCCGGACAAGGTGCCATGCCCGACTGCATGCACGAGCTCAAAGCCTCGGGACTGTTGGAGGCCGTCCTCGAAGGCGCGCAAAACAAACCCCTCTTTGGGGTGTGTGTGGGCATGCAAATGCTGCTCGAGTCCTCGGCCGAAGTCTTTCACCAAGGAGACGCGGCGGCGCTTGCAGATCTTGCGCGCACCCGTTCACTCTCAACGCCGTGCCTGGGGCTCTTTCCCGGCGAGGTCGTGAAGTTTCAACTGAGCGGGCGCTTGCAAGCCGATGGGCACCCCTTCAAGGTGCCGCAAATGGGCTGGAACGCGGTGCGCCAGACCCAAGACCATCCGATTTGGGCGGGGGTGGCGCAAGACAGTTACTTCTACTTTGTGCACAGTTATTACGCCCGAGCGTCTCAAACGCGCCACACTGTTGGGGAAACTGACTACGGCGAGCCCTTTACCTCGGCCATTGCGCGCGATAATATTTTCGCCACCCAGTTCCATCCCGAAAAAAGCGCAGACAATGGCTTGCAGTTGTACCGCAATTTTTTGAGTTGGTCACCCTGACACCTTGTCCCTTCCTTGACGCCAAGAAGCCCAGACCCCAGATCCTGTCCCATTCAAGCACTGTATTCGCCCATCCGACTGGCTGGCTGTCCCCCACCCCCATCCCCATTCTTCACCGTCCATCTCCGACCCTTTCATTCTTGACACCATGCTACTGATCCCTGCCATTGATTTAAAAGACGGCCACTGCGTTCGCCTCATTCAAGGTGACATGGACCAAGCCACCACCTTTGGCGAGGATCCCACCGAGATGGCACTCTCCTGGGTCAAGCAAGGTGCGCGGCGTTTGCATTTGGTCGATTTGAATGGCGCTTTTGCCGGCAAGCCCCAGAACTACAGTGCGATTCGCTCCATTCTCAAAGCGGTGGGTGACGATATCCCGGTGCAGCTCGGTGGAGGCATTCGTGACTTGGACACGATTGAGAAATACATTGACGGGGGCATGCGCTACATCATTGTGGGCACGGCGGCGGTCAAAAATCCAGGCTTTTTAAAGGACGCTTGTTCGGCATTTGGTGGACACATCATCGTGGGGCTCGACGCCAAGGACGGCAAAGTCGCGACAGATGGCTGGAGCAAGCTCACCGGCCACGAGGTGGTGGACTTGGCCAAAAAATTCGAAGACTATGGTGTGGAGTCCATCATCTACACCGACATTGGACGCGACGGCATGCTCTCGGGAATCAATGTGGAGGCGACCGTGAGGCTGGCGCAAGCGCTCTCCATTCCCGTGATAGCGAGTGGTGGCCTGTCGGGCATGCAAGACATTGAGGCCTTGTGTGCTGTGCAAGATGAAGGCATTGAAGGGGTCATTTGCGGTCGGGCGGTTTACTCGGGCGCTTTGGATTTTGAGCAAGCCCAGGCGCGCGCCGACGAGTTGGACGCCTCCTGATGCTGGCCAAGCGCATCATCCCATGCCTAGACGTGACCGCTGGGCGGGTGGTGAAGGGGGTGAATTTTGTGTCCCTGAGGGATGCCGGTGACCCCGTTGAAATTGCCGCTCGCTACAACGAGCAAGGCGCTGATGAACTCACGTTTTTGGACATCACGGCCACTTCCGATGAGCGAGACATGATTCTTCACATCATTGAAGCCGTCGCCTCCAAGGTGTTCATCCCCTTGACCGTGGGGGGCGGCGTGAGAACGGTGGAGGATGTGCGGCGTCTCTTGAACGCAGGCGCGGACAAGACAAGTTTTAATTCGGCCGCCATTGCCAACCCCCAAGTGATCCGGGATGCGGCCAACAAATACGGCTCGCAGTGCATCGTGTTGGCCATCGATGCCAAGAAAAGAACACCGGCGCAAGAAGCGCGCCTGGGCGAGCAAGGTGAGGCCCTGGGGCCGGGTTGGGACGTCTACAGCCATGGGGGGCGGCGTGACACAGGACTGGACGCGGTGCAGTGGGCCCAGCGCATGACCCACTTGGGGGCGGGTGAAATTCTCCTCACCAGCATGGACAAAGACGGCACCAAAAGTGGTTTTGATTTGGCGCTCACCCGCGCCGTGAGCGATGCGGTGAGTGTGCCCGTGATTGCCTCCGGTGGCGTGGGGTCCTTGGGCGATTTGGCCGATGGCATTGCGCTCGGTGGCGCCGATGCGGTGCTCGCGGCGAGTATTTTTCATTATGGCGAGCACACCATACAAGAGGCCAAGGCGTGTTTGAGGGCCCGTGGCATTCCCGTGAGACCTTGATGTCGGGTGCCTTGATGTCTTCAAGCTTTTGGGCCTGAAGAACGCCGTGGCCTCAAAGCGATGAGACAATTCCGGGCCTGCCCAGTGGGGGTCTTGAGGAGACGGATGCGCTAGGACGGCTCACCCTTAAAATGCTTTTTTTGTTTACGGATGGACTTCGCTGTGTCAACTCTCACGCCTTTTACGACTGCCTTGAGCGACAGTTCCCCATCGTCTTGGCTTGACCAAGTTCGTTTTGATGGCCAAGGCTTGTTGCCTGTGATTGCCCAAGAAGCGGGCAGTGGAGATGTGCTGATGATGGCCTGGATGAACCGCGAGGCCTTGGAAAAAACCGCCCAGACCCAGCGCGCTGTGTACTTCAGTCGCTCCCGCGGCAAACTGTGGTTCAAAGGCGAAGAGTCCGGTCATGTTCAAGTCGTGCACAGCATGCGACTCGATTGCGATGCGGATGTGCTCTTGCTCACCGTCACCCAAGAGGGCCACCGCCCATCCATTGCTTGCCACACCGGGCGTCACAGTTGTTTTTCTTGGACGCTGGATGAGCACCACCAGTGGGTGGCCACTGCGCCTGTGCTCAAAGACCCCGAGACCATCTACACGGCCCACAACCCCTAAGGCGAGCAGCGACATGAACACCACCACCGACACCTTGGGCCGCTTGGCTCAGGTCATTGAGTCTCGCAAGCCCGAGCATGGGGGCGACCCTGACAAGAGCTATGTGGCGCGACTGCTTGCGCGCGGTCCAGACGCTTTTTTGAAAAAAATTGGCGAAGAAGCCACCGAGGTCGTCATGGCGGCCAAAGATCTGCAAGCGTTGCGCGAGAGCGCTGCACCAAGCGCCCAGGCCTTGAGCCTGCAAGAACACAGCTTGGTGGGCGAGATGGCGGACTTGTGGTTTCACACCTTGGTGGCCCTGTCGCACTTTGGTTTGAGCCCCCAAGCGGTGCTCGCAGAGTTGGCCCGGCGAGAGGGCTTGAGTGGTTTGGAAGAAAAAGCCCTGCGCAAAGCCCAAGCCCGTGAGGCCCAAGGCGAGTAAGCCTGGGGTGCGTTTTGTCTTGAAGAGGTCACTTTGAACATGCAACACGTCGACAACTGCATTTTTTGCAAAATCGTTCAGCGCCAAATCCCGTCTCAACTCGTCTACGAAGACGAGGAGATGATGGCCTTTCACGACATCCATCCGTGGGCGCCGGTGCATTTTTTGATCATCCCCAAAGCACACATTGCCAGCATGGCGCAGTTGAGCACCGAGCACACCGCTTTGGTGGGGCGCATGATGGTCAAGGTCGATGTTCTCGCCCGCCAAGAGGGCTGCCGGCCCTACCCCGAAGGCGGCTACCGCTTGATGGTCAACACCGGCCAGCACGGTGGCCAAGAGGTGCACCACTTGCACTTGCACGTGATGGGTGGCCCCAGACCCTGGTCCAAGGGTTGAGGTAGACCCCTTGGGGCACCGATCTTGCTGTGAGGGGGTTTATTTTGCGGGGTTTCAAGCGAGTTGTCTTGGCAGTTATAGAATAGGCCCTATCCATACCGCGCCAGACTGCGGTGACTTAACCCCGAGGAGACTGAGACATGGGTTCATTTTCAATTTGGCATTGGCTGATCGTGCTGCTGATCATCGTGTTGGTCTTTGGCACCAAGAAGTTGAAGAACATCGGTTCTGATTTGGGTGGCGCTGTGAAGGGCTTCAAAGAGGGCATGAAAGACGGCCAGGCTGCGCCGAGCCCTGAGGCCGAGCCCCCCCATCCCCATGTGGCCGCTGGTGTTGCTCACCAAAGCGACAAAACCACCATAGACGTCGAGGCCAAGCAAAAGATCTGACCCCCCCACTTTGGGCCGTCTCGCGAGCCTTGCCTGAGCAGAACCTGCTCTGAAGGGGACGAGTCCAGACGCTATAAACCCGCCACCCCATTGCCAGCGAGTTGGGCAACAGCCGTGGGGAGTGTCTTGTTTGAATTCGATGGGCATGTTGCCAGCAACGTTAAAAGGTTGATTCGTTCCATGACTGATGTCTCCTTGGTATCCCACCCATGATTGATCTGGGTATCTCCAAACTCGCCCTCATTGGTGCCGTGGCCCTCATTGTGATTGGGCCCGAGAAGCTCCCACGCGTGGCGCGCACGGTTGGCACCTTGATTGGCAAAGCCCAGAAGTACGTCTCCGACGTCAAAGCCGAGGTCAACCGCTCGATGGAGCTCGATGAGCTTAAAAAGATGAAGGAATCCATGGAGTCGGCGGCACAAAGCATGCAGCAAAGCATCCATGACAGCTCCAATCAGTTTGAGAAAGATTGGCGCGAGGTGACGGCCGGACTCGAAGGCAACGCCTCGCATGATTTGGCCCAAGACCCCCTGCACGCCAGTGCCGCGAGCGACTTTTTACCGCCCCTGTTCATGCCGCAATACCGCCACCCTGGCAAAAACTGGCGTCTCAAACGCTCGGCCATGCCCCAGTGGTACAAAGCGCGCCAAGGCGTGCGCACCCGAGCGCTCTCAGGCGCGGCCCGGGTGGCGCGCTTTAGGCCCCGCGCGTGAGGCCGCAAGCGACCAAGCGCTGCCCAGAGGCCTGCACGCATGTTCACCTCACCCCCACCGATGAGCCCCGTTTGATTCATTGCCCACTTCGACCCCTCTCGCATGTCTGAACCCACTTCCTCCGACCCTCACGCCAAGCCCAGCGACAAAGCCGACCCCCAGGTGGCGCCTGCCGACGAGCTCGCCGGCACCGAGCAGCCCTTTGTGCAGCACTTGGTCGAGTTGCGCGACCGCTTGGTCAAGGCGGTGGCGGCGATTGCCGTGATGGCGGTGATCTTGAGCATTTATCCCGGTCCCTCGGACTTGTACGACTTGCTGGCCGCTCCTTTGGTGGCGAATTTGCCCGCCGGCACCACCCTCATTGCAACGTCGGTGATTTCGCCTTTCATGGTGCCCTTGAAAATCATGCTCATGGCCGCATTTTTAATGGCATTGCCCATCGTGCTGTATCAGCTCTGGGCGTTTGTGGCGCCAGGGCTGTATTCGCATGAAAAGCGCTTGGTGTTGCCCTTGGTGGTTTCAAGCACGGTGTTGTTTTTCTTGGGTGTTGGATTTTGTTATTTCTTTGTTTTTGGGCGAGTGTTCAAATTCATTCAATCGTTTGCCCCGAAAAGCATCACGGCCGCTCCTGATATTGAGGCTTACTTGAGCTTTGTGTTGACCATGTTTTTGGCCTTTGGGATGGCCTTTGAGGTGCCCATTGTGGTGGTGGTGTTGGCGCGCATGGGGATTTTTTCCATCGAAAAACTCAAATCGTTTCGATCGTATTTTGTGGTGCTCGCCTTCATTGTGGCGGCCATTGTGACCCCACCCGATGTGGTGTCTCAGTTGGCGCTGGCGATACCGATGTGTTTACTCTATGAAGTGGGGATTTGGGCCGCGCAGATTTTCATCAAAACCACGCAAGCCCCCAGCGACGAGTGACGTGTTGTACTGCCCATTGGGTGTTTGATTTTTTAGCAAGGTTTTTCACACCATGAAACGACTCTGGTTGCTGTTTTCGCAAGTGGTCACCGCCCTTTTGGCCGTTTGGTTTGTGCTGGTGACCTTGAAGCCCGAGTGGCTCAACCATCGCCCATCGCTGTCGAGCTTGGGGCTACAAACCGCTAGCGTTGCGGGCCTGAACAAGGACAGCGGTTTTACGGCGGCGGGCAGTTTCAGTGCGGCCGCCAAAAAAGCCTCGCCTGCGGTGGTGAGCATCAACACGAGCAAAGCGCCCGAGAAAAACCTCGCGACGATGGATCCTTGGTTCAAGCATTTTTTTGGTGGCCAAGAAGACAACAGTCCGCAAGTGGGCTTGGGCTCGGGCGTGATCGTGAGCGATCAGGGCTTTATCTTGACCAATTACCATGTGATCGAAGGCGCCGATGAAATTGAGGTGAGTTTGAACGATGGCAGGCAAGCCAAGGGCCAGGTGATTGGGGTGGATCCCGATTCGGATTTGGCGGTCCTCAAAATCAAACTCGATCGCCTGCCTGTGATCGTGCTCGGTAACTCTGACGCCTTGCAAGTGGGGGACTTGGTGCTGGCCATTGGCAACCCCTTTGGCGTCGGACAAACCGTCACCAGTGGCATTGTCTCGGCGCTCGGGCGCAATCAACTGGGGATCAACACGTTTGAGAACTTCATTCAAACCGACGCGGCCATCAACCCGGGCAACTCGGGTGGCGCTTTGGTGGATGTCTCGGGCAATTTATTGGGCATCAACACAGCGATTTATTCGCGCTCGGGCGGCTCCATGGGCATTGGTTTTGCGATTCCTGTCTCCACCGCCCAACAAGTGCTCGAGGGCATCATCAAGGACGGCCAAGTCACCCGCGGCTGGATCGGCGTCGAGCCCAATGAGTTGACGCCCGAGCTCATGCTCACCTTTGGCTTGAAGGACCCCGCCACCAAGGGGGTGGCGGTGACTGGGGTGCTGCAAAACGCACCCGCGGCCAAGGCGGGCTTGAAGCCCGGGGACGTGATCGAGCAAGTTGGCAGCAAGCGCGTTGAGCATGTGGCCGAGCTCTTGAGCGCTGTGGCGGCGCTCAAGCCCAACGTGGCCGTGGAGTTCAAGATCAAGCGCAAAGACCAAGCGCTGCAGCTCACCCTCACCCCCGCGCAACGCCCCAAGATGAAGCCCCAGTTGTCCCCAGAGCCCCCAGAGCCTCAAAAGCGCCGAGGTGAGCGGCCATGATTGCGCGTTCGGCTCTGGTCTCCTATGTCAACGAGCTCTTGCAGCCCGAGCGTTTCAAGGACTACGGCCCCAATGGACTGCAAGTCGAAGGCGGCTTGGAGATCGAGCGGCTGGTGAGTGGGGTGACGGCCAGCCAGGCCCTCATTGACTACGCCATTGACACGCGTGCTCACGCCTTGTTGGTCCACCATGGCTTGTTTTGGCGCAACCAAAGCGGGTGCGTGACGGGCTGGATGAAGTCGCGCTTGGCCGCACTTTTGGCGCATGACATCAATCTCTTGGCTTACCACTTGCCCTTGGATGCCCATCCACTGTATGGCAACAACGTCCAGTTGGCCCGCGCACTGGGGCTAGACGTGCAGGGCAGTTTTGGCGAGCAAAACTTGGGGCTTTGGGGGCGAATGACCGCCCTGCCAGCCGCCCCATCCGTGGCGCACACGCCAGAGGTGCTGAGTTTGAGCACCTTGCTCGGGCGCATTGAGCAGCAGTTAAAGCGCACCCCTTTGGTCGTTGAGCCCACGCACTTTGAGCGCGATGCGCCCTTGGGGGTGGTGGCGTGGTGCACGGGCGGGGCGCAGGGCTACTTTGAATCGGCCATCGACGCCGGTGCTCGGGTCTTTATCACCGGCGAGATCTCGGAGCCCCAGGTGCATTGGGCGCGCGAGTCTCAGGTGGTGTATGTGGCGTGTGGTCACCATGCCAGCGAGCGCGGCGGCGCGCGTGCACTGGGTGAACACTTGGGTGAGCATTTTGCGCTGTCGCATGAGTTTGTCGACATCGACAACCCCGCTTGAGGCCGCTTGCCTGATGACGACTCCCCCCCCATTGGCCATCACACAAGGTGACCCCTCGGGTATTGGTCCTGAAATTGTGTTGCAGTGTTTCTTGCAGCAACCCGCTTTGTGTGAGGACGCGGTGGTGTTGGGACATCGGGGTGTTTTTGAGCGTGCCCGCGCCTGGGTTGATCCCGAGCACCGCATCGAATTCGATGAGCTCTCGTGGGGCAAAGACGGTTTGATCTCGCAACGCGCATTCGCACCCCCATCCCCAGAAGACGGCGCCAAGCGAGTCATTGCGCTCATCAATCTTGAACATTGGGGCTCGATCCTGGAGCACGTGGGGCAGGGCTTGGGTGAGCAGCGGGCGCTCGCGCCCCAGACCCAAGACGCTTTGCACTCGAGGCGACTGCCTCAGATGGGCCGCATTGAGGCTTTGTCTGGCGAGATGGCGGCCCAAAGCATTGTGAGCGCCACCCGTGCGGCCTTGCTCGGGCACGTGAGGGCCGTGGTCACCGCGCCCATCCACAAAGAAGCCCTGGCACTGGCGCTGTGGGATTATCCGGGGCACACCGAGCTGCTGCAGCACGAGTGCGCGCGGTTTTTGGGTCGACCTGATTCAGCGCTACCCGTGCGCATGATGCTCACCCATGACGAGCTCACCGTGGTGTTGGTGAGCATTCACATCTCTTTAAAGGAGGCCATTTCAAGCTTGAGTATTCATGGGGTGCTGGAGACCTTGCACATCACCGACCAGGCTTTGAGCCGCAGTTTGGGGCGGCGACCCAGGATTGCCTTGAGTGGTCTGAACCCCCACGCGGGTGAAGGCGGGTTGATGGGGCGAGAGGAAATCGAGATGTTAACGCCCGCCTTGGCCCAAGCCCGCGCGGCGGGCCTGGATGTTCACGGGCCAGTGTCCCCGGACACGGTGTTCATGCGGGCCAGGCGCACGGCGCAACGCCCGGGTGAATTCGATGCCGTGGTGGCGCTCTACCACGACCAAGGCCTCATTCCGATCAAATACTTGGGATTGGACCAAGGGGTCAATGTCACCTTGGGGCTGCCGCTGGTGAGAACCAGCCCCGACCATGGCACCGCCTTCGATCTGGCGGGGCTGGGTCAAGCGCGGGCGAGCAGTTTGCTCGAAGCCGTCCAGGTGGCCCAGCAACTGAGCTCGCTGACTTAACGGCGTAGCGCAGCCAGTGCTTGGGCCCATGATCGGGGTCGGCCAGCGGGTTAGACGCCCAAAAAGCCCATCCAGGGTGGGGCTTGAAATGCGGTGGCGCAGTCAGATACAATAGATGGTTAACCCTAGCGTTGGGGCCACATTGAGGACTTTCATGAGTGACAACACAATTGATTCAAGTAAGCGCACCTGGCTGATCGCCACATCGTGCGTGGGTGCAGCCGGCACGGTGGCCACTGCCATTCCGTTTGCCAGCTCCATTCAGCCGTCTGAGCGCGCCAAGGCCGCGGGTGCTTCCGTGGAGGTCGACATCTCTGCGGTCAAGCCGGGTGAGAAAATCACCGTCGAGTGGCGTGGCAAGCCCGTGTGGATCATTCGCAGAACGCCTGAGCAAATTGCTGCACTGAGCAGCGTCGAGGGCGAGCTCGCCGACCCCAAGTCCGAGCGCAAGCCCTCCGAGCTCACCCCCGAGTACGCCCGCAACCAAGCGCGCTCGATCAAGCCTGAGGTGTTTGTGGCGGTGGGCATTTGTACCCACTTGGGTTGCTCGCCGAGCGACAAATTTGCGCCTGGCGCACAACCGTCCTTGCCCAACGACTGGCCGGGTGGTTTTTTATGCCCCTGCCACGGTTCGACCTTTGACCTGGCTGGTCGTGTGTTCAAGAATAAGCCTGCGCCTGACAATTTGGAGATTCCTCCCCACATGTATTTGTCGGACAACAGGTTGATCATTGGCGAAGACAAAAAAGCTTGAATGAAAGTTTAACGAATATGGCACACTTTAAAGAAATTTCGCCCAATGCCTCCGCTGGCGAAAAGCTCATGAATTGGGTGGACAACCGCTTTCCTGCGACCCAGCTGTGGGAAGAGCATTTGTCCAAATACTACGCCCCCAAGAACTTCAATTTTTGGTACTTCTTTGGCTCGCTTTCCTTGTTGGTGTTGGTGCTGCAAATTGTCACCGGCATCTTTCTCACGATGCACTACAAGGCGGACGCCACCAACGCCTTTGCCTCGGTTGAATACATCATGCGCGACGTGCCTTGGGGCTGGCTCATTCGCTACATGCACTCCACGGGCGCTTCGGCGTTTTTTGTGGTGGTGTATTTGCACATGTTTCGCGGCCTCATCTACGGCTCTTATCGCCAGCCGCGCGAGCTCGTGTGGATCTTTGGTTGCACGATCTTTTTGTGTCTGATGGCCGAGGCCTTCATGGGCTACTTGCTGCCTTGGGGACAGATGTCCTATTGGGGCGCACAGGTGATTGTGAATCTCTTTTCTGCAGTGCCCTTGATTGGCCCGGATTTGGCTCTCTTGATCCGTGGTGACTATGTGGTCGGAGACGCGACCCTCAACCGCTTCTTTAGCTTTCACGTGATCGCTGTGCCCTTGGTGCTGGTGGGACTCGTGGCGGCTCACATCATTGCCTTGCACGAAGTGGGCTCCAACAACCCCGATGGTGTGGAGATCAAGGCGAAAAAAGACGACCAAGGCATTCCTTTGGACGGCATTCCCTTTCATCCTTACTACTCGGTACACGACATCATGGGCGTGGGCGTGTTTTTGATGATTTTTACCGCGATTATTTTCTTCGCGCCTGAGCTCGGTGGCTACTTCTTGGAAGCCAACAACTTCATCCCCGCTGACCCATTGAAGACACCTTTGCACATTGCACCGGTGTGGTACTTCACCCCTTACTACTCCATGCTTCGCGCCATCACGGGGGAGATGGTCAAGGTCTTGATCCTGATCGTCTTGGCCTCGGGTGCGCTCACCATCACCAAGGCTCAGATTTCGGGCTTTTTGAAAATCGTGGTCGCGGTCTTTACCCTCGGGTTGGCCGTCATGATGTACTCCGTGGACGCCAAATTTTGGGGCGTTGTGGTGATGGGTGGCGCTGTGGTGATTTTGTTCTTCTTGCCGTGGCTAGATCACTGCGAGGTCAAATCGATCCGCTACAAGCCCGATTGGCATTTGTATATGTACGCCATTTTTGTGGTGGTGTTTTTTGTGCTCGGCTACTTGGGCACCCAACCGCCCTCACCCATGGGTGAGCGCATCTCCCAAGTGGGAACCTTGTTTTACTTTGGATTTTTCATGTTGATGCCTTGGTGGAGCAAAATGGGTCAGACCAAACAGGTGCCCGATCGCGTGATTTTTCACGCGCATTGAGCCCACTGCTCTTGTGTCCCTCACCCCGCAACCCTTGAACCACCAAAGAACTGCCAAAGGTTAAAACCGATGAAAAAAATCCTACTCACTTGTCTACTCGCCCTCTTGGGGTTGACTCAGGTGCAAGCCGAGGAGGGCGGTTTCCCTCTGGACAAAGCGCCCGATAAAATCAATGACGTGGTGGCCTTGCAGCATGGCGCGCAGATTTTTGTCAACTATTGCGTCAATTGTCACAGTGCCGCTTACATGCGCTACAACCGTTTGAGAGACATCGGTTTGACGGAAAAGCAAATCAAGGACAATTTGCTCTTCACCACTGAAAAAGTGGGCGACACGATGAAAGTCTCCATGGACCCCAAAGAGGCCAAGGCCTGGTTTGGTGGCGTGCCCCCTGATTTGACGGTGATTGCGCGCTCTCGTGCGGGTCGTGGTGGCAGCGGTGCAGACTATTTGTACACCTACATGCGCACCTTCTACAAAGACGACAGCAAGCTCACGGGCTGGAACAACTTGGTCTACCCCAATGTCGCCATGCCCCATGTGCTGTGGCAACTCCAAGGTGTGCGCACCCCTGTCTTTGAGACCCAAACCGAGCACGATGAAGAGATCCAGACCTTCAAAGGCTGGAGCCAAGTGACACCGGGGAGCATGA
The DNA here is from genome assembly GCA_903844385.1 of uncultured Burkholderiales bacterium. Lineage (GTDB taxonomy): Bacteria > Pseudomonadota > Gammaproteobacteria > Burkholderiales > Burkholderiaceae_C > Limnohabitans. Next base: position 14,319 of record CAIMTJ010000027.1, on the reverse strand, counting down.
GCTCATTGCAGTACGACCAAGCCGTGGGTGACTTGGTGGCGTATTTGCAGTGGATGGGCGAGCCCGCGCAAAACACCCGCGTTCAAGTGGGCGTTTGGGTGTTGCTCTTTTTATTGGTCTTCACGCTTTGCGCTTGGCGTTTGAACGCGGCGTACTGGAAAGACATCCGCTGAGATGCAGCTCTTCGAGCAGTCCGGGACTTTCAGACAAGGTCCCGGGTCTGCCCGAGCAGCGTTTTTAGAGTGACACAGTGTGAGACTGGTCACTCTTTTTTGATTCAATGGAGCTCTAATTATGATGGTGTTGTACTCTGGGACGACGTGTCCCTTTTCCCACCGATGTCGTTTTGTGTTGTTTGAAAAAGGCATGGATTTTGAAATCCGTGATGTCGATTTGTACAACAAGCCCGAAGACATCAATGTGATGAACCCCTACGGTCAAGTGCCGATTTTGGTGGAGCGCGATTTGATTTTGTACGAATCCAACATCATCAACGAGTACATCGACGAGCGCTTTCCCCATCCCCAATTGATGCCCGGTGACCCCGTGGATCGCGCGCGCGTCAGGCTATTTTTGCTCAACTTTGAAAAAGAGTTGTTCACCCATGTGACCACGCTCGAGTCCCGCCAAGTCAAGCCCCAAGACAAGGTGCTGGAGAAGGCGAGATCGCACATTCGCGACCGCTTGACCCAATTGGCCCCGGTGTTTCTCAAGAACAAATTCATGCTTGGCGACAACTTCTCGATGCTCGATGTGGCGATCGCCCCCTTGCTATGGCGCTTGGACCACTACTCCATTGAGTTGTCTAAAAACGCCGCGCCCTTGTTGAAATACGCCGAGCGCATCTTCTCTCGCCCAGCTTACATCGAGGCCTTGACCCCGTCTGAGAAAGTCATGCGCAAATAAAAAGGGCCTGGTTGTTGCAGAGTTCCCCTTTGCCCAGCCCTTTTTGCTCAGCCCTGGATGGTGAACCATGAACTTTGACAGCGACAACGCTTCCACCCGTCCCTACCTCATTCGAGCCCTTTTTGAGTGGTGTGTGGACCAAGGCTTGACCCCCTATCTCTTGGTGGTGGTCAATGACCGTGTGCGCGTGCCCAAAGAGTTCATCAAAAACGGTGAAATTGTGCTCAACATCAGTCCCGAGGCAACCGGGGGCTTGCAGCTGGGCAACGAGTGGATCGAATTCAAGGCGCGTTTTGGTGGGGTGGCGCGGGAGATCTTTGTACCGGTCGAACAAGTGGTGGCCATTTACGCCAAAGAAAACGCGCAGGGCATGGCCTTTCCCCGGCCCCCCGCCTCGGGCAAGGGTGCAGACAGCGCCCAGGGCAAAACCAAAGCGAGCGCCTCGGGCTTGTCCGTCGTGGGTGCAAGGCCTGCTCAGGCGCAAGAACAGAATGGCGCCACGGGTGCCACTGTTCCAACAGTCCCAACCGTTCCAACCGTTCCAACCGTTCCAACCGTTCCCAATGCTTGGTCCAAGATGCTGGGCCATGTGGGCTTGAAATCGGTGCCACCAGACCAAGCGATCTCTCAAGATCCCAGCGACCGTGCCGATTCCATCAGTGAGTCTGCACCGCTCAACCCCTCAACCGAAGCGCTGGCGGGGGAGCAAGTGGGTGCGCCAACTCAAGCCCCCGCCCCTTCAGCCCCTCCAGTCCCTCCAGCTTCTGGGGGTGGTGGTGGCGCAGCAAGCGGAGGTCCCGCTGGTGGGTCCTCTCACCTCAAAAGAATCAAATAGTCGCCGCTGTCGTAAAAAGCACCGTCGATTGAACCGTGTTGAGAAGAAGTCGTGTAAAATACGACCCGATGCCCTTATAGCTCAGTTGGTAGAGCAACTGATTTGTAATCAGTAGGTCCTGCGTTCGAATCGTAGTGGGGGCACCAAGACAAGCCAAAAAAACACAGACTGCTTCGGTAGGCCTGTGTTTTTTTTTGGGGTCAGTGTCGTCTTCAATGGCGGTGTTGCAGCTGCTCGCGAGCGGCGCGTCGCGCCAAGGCGCCCGCGTGTCGGCGCTTGTCATCCGGGGTGCTGGGCGCAAAGGGGGGGACCTCAATGGCTTTGCCCTCATCGTTGACCGCCACCATGGTGAAAAAACAACTGTTCACATGCCTCACCGCTTGGGTGCGAATGTTCTCGGCGATCACCTTGATGCCGATCTCCATGGAGGTGCGCCCGGTGAAGTTCACGCTGGCCAAGAAATGCACCAACTCGCCCACATGGATGGGTTGCTTGAAGGTGACTTGGTCAACACTCAAGGTCACCACATAGCTTTTGGCGTAGCGGCTCGCGCACGCATAAGCGACCTCATCCAAGAGCTTCAAGACCGTGCCCCCGTGGACATTGCCAGAAAAATTGGCCGTTTGCGGCGTCATGAGCTCGGTCATGGTGAGTTGGTGGGGGAGTAAGTTCATGAGATCCTGGGGGTCTGAGGGGATTGGGTTCAATGGCGTTCAAGTGCACACTTTTGCGCTATGGTGGGCGATGGTCGGCGGCGTTGCCCTCTTGGGCTTTAGCCTGCGTGTTGGATCACTTTGACGGTGATGTCGTGGACCAATTCACCCTTGGTTCTCAAGTGAGCGCACATGGCCGGGACGAGCTGGCGCAGTTTGCCAGCCGCTGCGGGGCTTTTGAGCATCAAGCACCACACCCCATTGTCCAAGTTGCCCGCACTCAGTTGGCCCAAAATGATGGGGGGCACGACCCCTTTGAGGAGGGTGAGGCGTTTTTGATTTTTGAGCGCGGTGGCCATCAAGGACCCCAAGCCCGGGGCGCGCTCGGCCGCGTTCAGCACCGCTTGCGCTTCATGCGTGTAGCGCGGCGCTGTTCTGGGTTTTTGACCAAACCCCAGACTGGCGAAGGCGAGCAAGGTGGCGGGCTTGGTAAAAGATGCGGGCTGTCCCTTGGGGTCGTGGACAGGTGCGCTCAGCTCTTTGGAGCTGGAGCTGGAGGTGGAGCTGGCGCTGGCGTTGAAGTCTGGCAGGGGCTTGGTCATGGGGAGATTATCCACGCTGGCCAGGCCTCATACGCGTGACCACGGGTGAGCTCACGTGAACTGGTGCGAGTGCCCACCGAGCGCTGGTGCGAGTGCCACCCAAGTGCTGGTGCCAAGTGCCCGCTTGCCATGTTGGGGCAATGTCTATCAAAGACAGCACCCGCCACAACCATTATCGTTATCTTTGAAGATAAAATGAATACAATAGAGTTCATTTTGTTGGACTCGGCCTCATGGTGTGCGGTCTCGAGAACGCTCGCTCGCAACCCGAACCCAGACCCATGCAAAGTGCACGGGAGTGCGGGGTGCTTCGTGATGAAAGCCTTGACGGTCTTGACCACCTTGATCGCCTTGATCGCCTTGATCGCCTTCATCGCCTTGGGGATCTGACTTTGAGGGGCGGCACCAGTCTGATTTCCTGACAGTTCAAGAGTCTTGAGCACCGCGTGAGTACAGACTTGATTGGGCGTTAAAATCCTTGGATTATTCAAAAGAAAGTGTGACACGTCCTGCACTTGGGGTGGTTTTGCCCCGGGTATCCTTGCGTGTTCGAACCCGTCGACATGGCTTTCAATTTACTCACCTCGATCTTTGGCTCTCGCAACGAGCGTTTGCTCAAACAGTACCGCAAAACCCTGGAGCGCGTGAATGCTCTGGAGGGCGCTTGTCAAGCGCTGCAAGATGCGGACTTTGCGCTCAAAACCCAGTCCTACAAGGAGCGGGTGAGCGCGGGGGAGTCCTTGGATGACTTGCTCCCCGAAGCCTTCGCCTTGGTGCGAGAGGCTTCGGTGCGGTCCATGAAAATGCGCCACTTTGATGTGCAAATGGTGGGCGGTATGGCCTTGCACCAAGGCAAGATTGCAGAGATGCGCACGGGTGAGGGCAAAACCCTCACCGCCACCTTGGCGGTCTACCTCAATGCCCTCACGGGCAAAGGCGTGCACGTGGTGACGGTCAACGACTACTTGGCGCAACGCGATGCCCAGTGGATGTCTCGGTTGTATAACTTTCTCGGTCTCACCGTGGGGGTGAACTTGGCGCAATTGAGCCGTACAGAAAAACAAGCCGCCTACCGCGCTGACATCACCTACGGCACCAACAACGAATACGGTTTTGATTATTTGCGCGACAACATGGTCTATGAAGCCGCTGACCGGGTGCAGCGCCAACTCCAGTATGCGATCGTGGACGAGGTCGACTCGATTTTGATTGACGAGGCAAGAACGCCTCTCATCATCAGCGGTCAAGCCGATGACCACACGGCCGAGTACTTGGCCATCAACACCATCGTGCCCCAACTGGTCAAGCAAATCGGTGAAGAAGACCCCCGAACTGGGGAAGGCATCATCACGCCTGGGGACTTCACCTTGGATGAGAAGTCTCGCCAGGTTTACCTCACCGAGTCCGGTCATGAAAAAGCCGAAGGGCTCTTGGCCGACATTGGTCTCTTGACCCCTGGCACGTCTCTCTACGACCCGGCCAACATCTCCTTGATGCACCACTTGTATGCGGGTTTGAGAGCCCATCACTTGTATTTTCGCGATCAGCATTATGTCAACCAAGACGGCGAGATCGTGATCGTGGACGAGTTCACCGGTCGCTTGATGTCGGGGCGGCGTTGGAGTGAGGGTCTGCACCAAGCGGTGGAAGCCAAGGAGGGGGTCTCCATTCAGGCGGAGAACCAGACCATGGCCTCCATCACGTTTCAGAATTACTTTCGCCTCTACAGCAAACTCAGCGGCATGACCGGCACGGCCGATACCGAGGCCTATGAGTTTCAAGAAATTTATGGCTTGGAGACGGTGGTGATTCCACCCAACCGCCCCTCGCACCGCGACGACCAATTGGACCGCGTCTACAAGACCACCCAAGAGAAGTACACCGCAGCGATTGCCGACATCAAAGCGTGTCACGAGAAGGGCCAGCCGGTGCTCGTGGGGACGACCTCGATTGAGAACTCTGAGCTCATTGCTGGGCTGCTGGAGGCGGCGAAATTGCCCCATCAGGTCTTGAATGCCAAGCAGCATGCCCGCGAGGCCGACATCATTGCCCAAGCGGGCAGTGCTGGCACCATCACCATCGCCACCAACATGGCTGGGCGCGGCACCGACATTGTGCTCGGGGGCAATGTCGAGCGCGAGATTGCCTTGGTCGAGAGCGATGAGGCCTTGAGTGCGAGCGACAGAGAAGCAAAAATCCAAGCCCTGCGTCAAGCTTGGAAGGTCGAGCACGAGAAAGTCAAGGCCCTCGGGGGCCTGCGCATCATCGCCACCGAACGCCACGAGTCCAGGCGCATTGACAACCAGCTCAGAGGCCGCTCAGGCCGCCAGGGCGACCCCGGGTCATCGCGCTTTTATTTGAGCTTGGATGATCCGCTCATGCGCATTTTTGCAGGCGAGCGAGTCAAGTCCATCATGGAGCGCCTCAAAATGCCCGAGGGCGAGGCGATTGAGGCGGGGATGGTCAGTCGCAGCATCGAGAGCGCACAGCGCAAGGTCGAGGCGCGCAACTTTGACATGCGCAAACAACTCCTCGAGTACGATGACGTCTCCAACGATCAGCGTCGGGTGATTTACCAGCAGCGCAACGACATCTTGGACGCACTCGACTTGAGCGCACAAATCGAGTCCTTGCGCGAGGGCTGTTTCACTGACTTGGTGGCTCACCATGTGCCTGCCCAAAGCTTGGAAGAGCAGTGGGACTTGGCTGGCCTAGAGAAATCCTTGGCCCAGGAGTGGCAACTGCCCTTGGAGCTTCAATCCTGGGTGGGGAGCCAAACGGCAGTGGATGACGACGACGTGAAGACGCGGGTGGTGCAAGCCGCCCACGCGGCGTTTGAGGCCAAGGTCTCACGGGTGGGCTATGAGCAATTCACCCCCTTCATGAAAGTGGTCCTCTTGCAAAGCATTGACTCGCACTGGAGAGACCACCTCTCGGCGCTGGACTACTTGCGCCAAGGCATTCACCTCAGAGGCTACGCTCAAAAGCAGCCCAAGCAAGAGTACAAGCGCGAGGCTTTTGAGCTGTTTGGGCAACTCTTGGACTCGGTCAAAAACGAAGTGACCAAGAGCTTGATGACGGTGCAAATCCAGTCTCGCGACCAAATCGAAGAGGCTGCGCAGACTTTGGAGAAAGAGGCCGAAGCCATTCACAACGTCACCTACAGCGCCTCTGACGAGAGCGGTCAAGTGCAGGTCACGACCGATCTGGGCAGCCCTCGCGCCGGCGACTTGCCCCTGATGCCGGTGGGCCGCAATGAGCCGTGTCCGTGCGGGAGCGGCAAGAAATACAAGTTCTGTCACGGTAAATTGGCTTGATCCTTCAAGCTCAAACGCCTGCTTTGCACCCATGGTCCTGAGCCCACCCATCGCCTTTGGCCTTAACTTTTGAAAGAGCCTTGTCATGCCCGTCAACTTACCCCTGCCTGAGCCCCAAGACTTGCGAGCCATTGCTGGACTGGAGTTGGCCGTGGTGAGTGCGGGCATCAAAAAAGTGGGTCGACGCGATGTCACGCTCATGCGCTTGGCACCGGGCAGCACCGTGGGGGCGGTGTTCACACAAAACCGGTTTTGCGCAGCCCCCGTGCAGGTGTGTCGTGCCCACTTGGCTGAGTTGCCCACCCACCCCAACCCAGCCCAAGGCGTGCGCGCCTTGGTCATCAACACCGGCAACGCCAATGCGGGCACCGGGGCCTCGGGCTTGGCCCATGCCCAAGCGACTTGTGCCGATGTGGCCGCTTTGCTTGGGGTGAGTGCACAGCAGGTGCTGCCGTTTTCAACGGGCGTGATCATGGAGCCCTTGCCGGTGGAGAAAATTCAAGCCGTCTTGCCCGAAGCGGTGCGTACTTTGGGCTTGAGTAGTTGGCTCGATGCCGCCAACGCCATCATGACCACCGACACCCAGCCCAAGGCTTACAGCCGAGAGCTCATGGTGCATGGCCAACGCGTGAGCATCACGGGCATGGCCAAAGGAGCGGGGATGATCCGCCCCAATATGGCCACCATGCTCGGGTTTTTGGCGACGGATGCCTGCATTGATGCTGCGTTGATGCCGGCCTTGGCCCACGAGATCGCCCAGCGCAGCTTTAACCGCATCACCGTCGACGGCGACACCTCCACCAACGATTCCTTCGTCGTGATGTCCACCCACCACGCCCAGCACCCGGTGATCAAGAGCTGGCACGAACCCCAGGCCCAAGCCCTGCTGGAGGCCTTGTGCGAAGTCGCCTGCGACCTCGCCCAAGCCATCATCCGAGACGCCGAAGGGGCGACGAAATTCATCACGGTGAGTGTCGAGCAAGGCGCGAGTGACGCCGAGTGTTTGCAAGTGGCTTACGCCATTGCACACTCGCCCTTGGTCAAAACCGCATTTTTCGCCAGCGACCCCAATCTGGGCCGCATCTTGGCTGCTGTGGGCTATGCCGGCATTGCCGACTTGGCGCAAAACCGCATCGAGATGTACTTGGACGATGTGCATGTGGTCACCCAAGGCGGTCGTCACCCAGGCTATATGGAGTCCCAAGGCCAGGCCGTCATGGCCCAGTCCGAGATCGTGGTGCGCGTGCTCTTGGGACGGGGCCCACACGCGCAAAGTGTCTGGACTTGTGACCTCTCGCACGATTACGTGAGCATCAATGCGGACTACCGCAGTTGAGGCCAGCAGCGGGAGTCTGGCCTGTCCTGGGCTCAGCGCCTGCGAGGGATGGGCGAGCGCTGAGGCTTACACACACCGGCCCCCTAGAGCGTCCATCCTTGGCCACTGTTGGCCAGCGTTGGCGTGGACTCACAAGACTGCTTTTTTTCTGTTGGATTGACTTTCTTTTTTTGACACCATGAATCACCCACCATTGACCCCCACCCCTGCCCAGGACCTGGGCTTGTCTCCAAAGCTCGAACTGCTCATGGAGCGCGCCTTGAGCCTCATGGCTCGCATCGAGGCGGTCCTCCCCATGCCCCTGAGTGAGCCCGATTGGCAAGCGAGTATTGCCTACCGCTACCGGGTGCGCTCAAGCGGTCACGGGGTGCTCGAGCCCGTGCGCCAGCTCGCGCCGCTCAGGTTCGCCGACCTCAAAGAGATCGATGGCCAAAGAGACAAGTTGGCGCGCAACACCTTGCAATTTGTGCAGGGTTTGGGGGCCAACAATGTGCTCTTGAGTGGCTCGCGAGGCACGGGTAAATCGTCCTTGATCAAAGCGTGTTTGAATGAGTACGCCCACTTGGGCCTCAGGCTCATTGAGGTGGACAAATCCGATTTGGTGGACTTGCCCGACTTGATGGATTTGGTGAGCCATCGCCCGGAGAAGTTCATCGTGTTTTGTGACGACTTGAGCTTTGAAGAGGGCGAAGCGAGCTACAAGGCGCTCAAATCCATTTTGGACGGCACGGTGTCGGCCAGCAGTGCCAATGTGCTCATTTACGCCACCAGCAACCGTCGCCATTTGTTGCCCGAGTACATGCAAGAAAACCTCTCCCACTCCTCGAGCCATACCGGTGAGATCCATCCCGGAGAAGGGGTGGAGGAAAAAATCTCTTTGTCCGAGCGCTTTGGTTTGTGGATCAGTTTTTATCCCTTCTCCCAAGACGAGTACTGGAGCATTGTGCAGCAGTGGTTGGTGTACATGAAGTTGCCCCCTGCGGCACTGGCCGCGGCCCAAGCGCCAGCGCTGTTGTGGGCGCTAGAGCGGGGGTCACGCTCAGGCCGCGTGGCCTACCAGTTTGCCAAGGATTACTCGGCACGCGCCACCCAGGGCAGCACGGCTGTCACCGATCATCCCCGCCATGGCGCCATTGCCGACCAAGGGCTGGACTTGGATGACGACAATGCGTCGCTCGATTGAGCGCGCTGGCCTGAGTCCAAGCCTGAGCGCGCGAGCATGACCCAGCCTTGCCCACCCTCGGTTTATCCGGGCTTGGTCAAACTCGGTCTCGTGCCAATCCAGGGCCAAGAGCGGCTTCTTTGGCAAGCGGCCCCGAGTGAGGGCGGTGTGGTCAATGAGGTGAGTGAAGTCAGGCCGTCCGAGGCTCACCAGGCGCGCGTCTTCAACCCCAACAGCCCCGAATTTCAAGTGCGCTTGGCGCAAGCTCCAACACAAGTGGCGGTGGCGATTTTGATGCGCACCGATGGCGCATTCTTGATGACCTCGCGCCCACCGGGCAAGGTGTACGCGGGTTACTGGGAGTTTCCTGGGGGTAAATTTGAAGGCGCAGAGAGCTTGGGCGAGGCGCTGGCTCGGGAACTCCAAGAGGAGTTGGGGCTTGAGATTCGCGTCTTTGAGCCGTGGTGTGTGGAGTGTGTGCTCTATCCCCATGCGTTGGTGGAGTTGCACTTTTGCCGAGTCACTCAGTGGGCTGGCGAGATGCAAATGCGAGAGGGGCAAGCGGCGGCGTGGCAGACCTTGCCGGTGAGAGTGAGTCCAGTGCTGCCTGGGGCCTATCCGGTGCTCGATCGGCTCGCCAGAGCCTAGACCCCAAGGCCACAGCGCTCTAACGCCTCAGAGAGCCAGCCAGTGTTGCGCTATTGAAGCCGTTTGAGCGTGGGCTGAGCGCCCGCAGAGCCGCCGGGCAATGGCGGCAAACCGTCAGGGCCCAGGCTCAATGGGCCCACCCCGTTGACGCCCAAGGCCGAACGCACGCCTGGGTCCCATCCCAAATCCGACGCGGCCCCCAGATCCCTCTCCAAGTCTTGATCGGGGTCGAGCTCATCACTGGACGGCGCTTGCGGGAGTCGGTGTTCCTCGTTGGCCCAAGCGCCAAAGTCATGCTCTTTGCAGCGACGAGAGCAAAACGGTCGATAGGCATTGTCGGGGGCGTAAACGCTGGGGCCTTGGCAAGCGGGACACGTGACGATTCGAGCGGTGGACAAGACGCGAACTCCTTGAGGCGAGGTGTCTGGTGGTGTGGGGTGTGCAGTGCTCTGGCGCAGTCAAGTCGAAGGCTCAACTGCACAAGGCGAGCTCGAGGGTGGTGTCGGTGTTGCTCGCTTGGAGTCGACCGTCATCGCCTTGTTGCATCAATCGGATGGAGACCATCATGCGGTTGCCGCTGATTTCTGGAATCAAGTTGAGGGCCGGGTCAATATAGAGGCGCAAGAGCTGGAACTTGCCTTGCGGGAGGTTTTGCTGAAACACCCCCCCAGAGGCCGAGACTTTTTGCGCACTGGCGTTGTCGCGCATCAAGCCCAGCAAGATGTCCACACTGGTCTTGAGGGGCTCCAAGGGCTCGGTCCAGTGCTTCATATTGTCTTGGCGCAGGGCGACGGGTTTTTGTTGCCAGGCGTGGTAGATGGGCAAATCAAAACCACAAGTGCCGCCAGGAATGGAGATTCTGTTCTTGAGGCTGGCGAGAAAATCATTCTCCCCGACCAGTTGGTTGATTTTGGAGCCCAGGCCGTTCAAGCTGTCAAAGGCGTGGTCAATGCGCGAGAGGACGGTTTCTAAAACTTGTTGGTCCACACTGGCATTGTTGCGAAACGTGATCAAGTGCAGCCGGTGGCGATCCAGGTCCTTGAGCATGTCGGTTTTGAGGTCGGTGCGACCGCCCACTTCGATGATCTCAAAGAGCGTGGTGAAGCAAAAATGGTGATCCAAGGCCATTTCTCGCACAATGAGTTGCTCAAAGCGATCAAACAAATGCTCGAGCCGCAAATAGGTGCGGACTCGCTCATTAAAGGGGTGTTCAAAAAGGATCACGGTTAGGGTCAAGTGTAGGACTGTCAAATCATACCCTCGACTGGCCTTGATTTTTATCGCTCAAGCACTTAATTTGTGAGTTTTGCGTCCGCGTCTCAGGGTTGCCGAGCATCACAAAAGGCGGGTGGGCACCCATTGAACCCTGGCTGCAAGGCTCAAGCCCCGTGAGCCGCGAACGACCCAGAAATCAGCACCAGAGCTTGTCTCCTCGCTACTGCCTCGCAGGCCTGCCCTTGGGTGTGAGGGCCAATTGGTAAAGGGCTTGCACCTCACGCTCGAGTTCAGAAAGGCTGATGTCCTCATTCACAATCACCCAGTCCGCCGCGGCCAGCCTTGCCTGGCGGCTCGCTTGGGCTTGGATGATGCGAAGGACCTCGTCGCGCGACAAGCCGCTTCTGGCCATGACGCGACTCACTTGGGTCTCAGGGCTGCAGTCGACCACCAAGACGCGGTCCAAATGCCTGCCATGTCGACCCGACTCCACGAGCAAGGGGATGTCGTGCACCAAGACCTGAGCACCACTCAAGCGAGCCGCTTGACTCAAGCGCTCAGATGCGTCTCGGATCATGGGGTGGAGGATGGCCTCGAGTTGGGCTTTGACGTGGGGGTCGCTGAAGACGCGTTCGCGCATGTGCGCGCGGTCCATGGCGCCATCGCTGCCGATGGCCGCTGGACCAAAGGCTTGTCGGATCAGGTCAATGGCCGCACCGCCCGAGCGGGTGAGGTCTCGCGAGAGTTGATCGGCATCGATCGCCTGGGCACCACAGCGCACCCACATTTGGGTGACGGTGCTTTTGCCGCTGCCGATGCCACCAGTGATGCCAATGTGTTGCATGGGATGCTCAGCGTTTGGGGTTAAGGTGGTGGGTGTTCATGGTGGACAGGGCTCCTTCTTGGGCTCAATGCAGCAGCAAGCTCAGCCACGCGGCCGGTCCCCACACCAGGGTGACCACAGCCCCCAGCACCAAAAAGGGCCCAAAGGGCATGGGGTTGTGCAGTTGCGCCAGGCCCTCAAGGCGCACGCGCCAAAGTCCCAAGAGTAAGCCCGACAAAGAGGCCATGAAGACGATCGGGATCAGGGCCCAGGGGCCCAGCCAGGCGCCCATAGCGCCGAGCAGCTTGAAGTCGCCCTGCCCAAGCCCTTCGCGCCCAGTGAGCGCTTGGTAGAGCAGTGCAATGCCCGCAAAACTGCCATATCCCAGCACCGCCCCCCAAAGCGAGGCGTGTAGCTCGATGTTCAACAGGCCACTGCCCGAGGCGATCAAGCCCGCCCAAAGCAGCAACTGTGTGAGGGCGTCTGGGAGCAACTGGTGCTCCCAGTCGATGGCGGCCAGGGCAATCAAAAGCGAGCCCCAAAGCGACCACAGTGCGCAAGCAGCGACTTGAGCCCCCAGCGTGCTCACACTGAATGCCGAGAGCGCAAGGCTTGTCGTGCTGGTGGAGAGGGCACCCAACCCAACGCTGCCCAAGGGTTGCATGAAGCGCCAAGCGCACCAACACCACCACACCCCGCTCAGGATCTCAACCCACAAGTAGCGAGGCGCGATGGCGCCTTTGCAAAAATGGCATCGCCCGCCTTGGCGCAAAAAGCTGAGCACGGGCAGCAGTTGTAAAAGCCCCAGGGGGTGCAGGCACAGCGGGCAGTGTGAACGCGGCCACCACAGGCTGAGCCTGGGTGCGGGGGGGGGAGAGTGCGCAGGAGGCGAATGGGGTGCATTCAACGCGTTGATCGCATGGGGATCGATCGGTGGGTCGGGCGCCAAGAGCATCAAGGGCAGGCGGTGAATGAGCGCATTCATGGCGCTGCCCACGATCAGGCCCAAGATCAACCACAACACCCACGAGGCCAGCAAGACAGTGCTGCTCCACAATGGCGCGGACTCGTTCATGCGCTAGGGCTGGCGTTGCCGTCGGCGAGGCGCTCAGTGTCTTGCGCTGGGTTGTCTTCGCAGTGGGAGCGCACCCGATCGAGTTGGGCTCGCAAGTCCTCGATGGACCAATTGAGCAATTCACACAAGCGCTGCATCACCCAGGTGCATTCTTGGGCGTTCATCACCTCGGGGCTTGCCAAGAGGCCTTGGTAGGTGCGCTCGATCACGTCCAGCTCGGTGATGTGCAAGCTGGCCAATTGGTGCAGTGAAGGCTCACACAGCATTTGTGCCATGTCCTCGCACCAGTCGTAGCGCTGGCAGATGTCGGCAAACGGCAGCGAGGGTTTGGCGTAGGGTCGAGCGGGATCCTTGTACAGATCCGTGAACGTCGGGGGCAAATGGATTTGATGGAGTTCGTGCGAAGAGGACATGTTGTCTATTGTGCACGAAAGCGTTGGCTTCGCGCTCGAGCAAAAAAGACCCGTGGCAGGGGCTTTTTCTGTGGGGATATTGCCCAAGCGTTGCCGGTGAGTTTGAGCGAAGTCCTCTACAATTGGCGCAGAGAAATAAACAGGTGTGAGACTTGCCGATGGGGTGTGCCGTCTCACGGCCTGTTGTTGACTGATGGTTGACTGGTTCGTGACCCGTGATGGGATGGGTTGTTTTTTTGTTTGGTTTTTTTGAAGGAATTCATTGTGCAACGTCGTCAACTACTGGAACTCTCCGCAGCGCCCTTTTTGGGAGCGATGGGTTGGATGGGATTGCAAGAGGCCCAGGCCCAAGGCAGCGAATGGCCCCAGCGCGCGGTCAAAGTGGTCGTGCCTTACTCACCGGGTGGGAGTGCTGACACCTTGGGTCGCACGGTCACCACCGGACTGAGCGACTATTTCAAGCAGCCCTTTGTGATCGACAACAAAGGTGGCGCCGGTGGCATCATTGGCTCACAGTTTGTCGCCAACTCACCCCCCGATGGCTACAACTTGGTGGTCTCTGGCATTGGCTCGCATGTGATTGCACCGGCAGAGAACCCCAAGGCGTTTGATCCCATGAAGGATTTTTCTCATATCGCCATCTTGGGTGGTCCCCCTCTCGTCATGGCCATCAATGCCAAGGTGCCGGTGAACGATGTGAAGGGCTTCATTGAATTTGCCAACAAGACCGCGGGTGGTGTGAGTTGGGGCTCCCCTGGCAAAGGAACCCATGGCTATTTGATCGGTGAGGAGTTCCAGCGCATGACCAAGATCGACATGGTGCATGTGGGCTACAAAGGCGCGTCGCCAGCGATGGCCGACTTGGTCGCGGGTCAAATCCCCGCCTCCTTCACGACCTTGTCCACCGCCAGTGTGCACATCCAGGCTGGCCGATTGAAGGCTTTGGCGGTGTCTTCGAGCAAGCGACTGAAGGATTTTCCCCATGTCCCCACCTTTGCGGAGCTGGGGTTTTCCAAGCTCACCTCGGTCACGTGGTTTTCGCTCTCGGGCCCGGCGGGCATGCCTGCGCCCCTCGTGACCAAGCTCAATGCGGTGGTGCGTCAAATCATGAAGGGCCCCGCCGCGCAAGAGCAACTGAGTAAAAGTTCGATGGAAACGTTTGACTGGGATGTGCCCAAATTCAATCAGTTCTTTGCCGATGAAATCAAGCGCTGGGCGCCCATGGTGAGCGCGGTCAAAGAGGAGGGTTGAGGCGCCGCGGGCGCATCGGCCATAGCGCCTAAGCGCCCAAGCGCCCAAGCGCCCAAGCGCCCAAGCGCCCAAGCGCAGCGCGG
>CAIMTJ010000026.1 GCA_903844385.1 uncultured Burkholderiales bacterium | reverse complement strand
GTGGGCAGCTTGCCCGCCTTGGGGTCGATGGATAGCTACAACAACCAAACCAATCAGTTGACCATTCCAACGGTCATCGTGGGCAGTTTGACCTTCAACAATGTCGTGGTGACCGTGGGTCAAGTTTGATGAGTTGGACCAACCCCACACCCTTCATGAAGTTTGATACCCCCAATTCGGTGGCTTTGAAAACGGTGGGGGCCACGTATCACTATTACCCCTCACTCATATCACCCAATTACCCCTCCGAGCAGATGACCGGCAGCGCGGGTTACTTGTATTACGCCGCCGGGGTGTTCGATGCCAAACAAGGGCAAAGTGTTCACTCCTTGTGGCGCCGCTCCTGGTCGATTCAATAGGCCTCGAGCCAGGACAAGCCGCCAAGGCCCTGCGTGAGCGCGCAGACTAAGGGATAATGCGTGTCTTGGCCTGTTGATTTTGAAGCAAAATGAATGGCCGCCTTGCCCATGTGCTTGACCCTGGATGGCCAGGGGCTGAGCACGCGCTCTTGGTTACAACTTTGGAGACTTTCCCATGCCTGGTTTATTGCCCCATATCGATCCCGATGGTTTGCTCGAATTTTCGGTGGTCTACACCGATCGCGCGTTGAACCACATGTCCAAAAAATTCCAAGGTGCCATGAAGGACATCTCCTCCATCTTAAAGGAGGTCTACCACGCCCACAGCACGGCGCTCGTGCCCGGCAGTGGCACCTTTGGCATGGAGGCCGTGGCCAGGCAGTTCGCCACCGGTAAAAAAGTGATGGTGATCCGCAACGGGTGGTTCAGCTACCGGTGGACGCAAATATTTGACATGGGGCACATTCCCGCCCAAGCCACGGTGCTCAAAGCCCGCCGGGTCACGGCCAGCTCTCAGTCTGCCTGGATTCCTTGTCCGGTGCAAGAGGTGGTGAAAACCATTTTGGAGCAGCGCCCCGACGTGGTCTTTGCTCCCCATGTGGAGACCTCAGCGGGTATGATTTTGCCAGACGACTACATCAGCGAAGTCACCCGGGCCGTGCACGAGGTGGGCGGTCTTTTTGTGCTTGACTGTATCGCCTCAGGCGCCATGTGGGTGGACATGAAAGCCACTGGCGTGGACATCTTGATCTCCGCTCCTCAAAAGGGCTGGAGTGGTTCACCCTGTTGTGCCATGGTGATGCTCAGTGAGCGCGCCAGAGCCGTGATCGACTCAACGGCGAGCACGAGTTTTGCGGCGGACCTTAAAAAGTGGCTCCAGATCATGGAGACCTATGAAGGCGGCAGCCACAGCTACCACACCACACTGCCCACCGACGCTTTGATGCGTTTGCGAGAAGTGATGCAAGAAACGCGTGACTATGGATTTGCCAAGGTCAAGGCCGAGCAAGTGGCACTCGGCAGCGCTGTGCGCGCTTTGCTCGAGTCCCGCGGCATTGTGAGTGTGGCCGCCGATGGCTTCAAAGCCCCAGGGGTGGTGGTGAGCTACACCACGGACGCAGACGTTCAAAACAGCAAGAAGTTTTTGAGCCTTGGGCTGCAAACGGCGGCTGGGGTGCCTTTGCAGTGCGATGAACCCGCCGATTTCATGACCTTTCGCATTGGACTCTTTGGTTTGGAAAAACTCCACAATGTGCCTCGCAGTGTGGAGCACTTGGCCCACGCTTTGGACCAAATGGGTCTGAAAGAAGTGGCGACTGCCGCGGCCTGAGGAGGGGGCTTTTGAGCTCGAGGCCTCTTGGATCTCGAACCCACAAAACTGGTTGTCCATGAGGATGGAGCCAGTTTTTTTTTGGCAAAAAAGCTTGTAGCATCGCGCTTGAGGCTTCAGCCGCGATGCGGGTCGGTTTGATTTTTTCGATTTGAATGTTGGTTTGGTTTTTTTTGTTTTCAATCACTGGGAGACACTCACATGCAAACTGCACAAATTCGCCGCGTGGTCACGGGGCACGATGAACATGGCAAAGCGGTGGTCAAAATTGATGAGGTGTGCAAGCACTTCAAAGAGGGACGCCCCAACGGGTTTGTGTGCAATATCTGGACGACCGACGCGGCGCCCGCAGACAACACCACGGACAAAGACTATGGCATGCGCGAAGGTAAATTCACCTTCATCGAAAACGGCTCGGTGTTTCGCATTTTGGACTTCAAGCCGGGTGTCGCCTACCGCATGCACCGAACCGATTCGGTTGACTACATCGTGGTGATGTCGGGTGAAATCGACATGGAGCTCGACGACGGGGTCGAGGTTCACTTGAAAGCGGGCGACGTGATGGTGCAGCGCGGCACCATTCACAACTGGGTCAACCGTGGAACCGAGGCTTGTGTGATGGCGGTGATCTTGATTCACGCCCATTCTGCTGAGGCGGGCGGTCAGGTCCTCACCCCCGCGGGTTAAAGCCTTGGCCGTGCGTCAGATTGGGCGCGGTTGCACTGCAACAAAGGGGGGAGTCGCAGTGGTCCCCCTATCCTTGAGGGGAAGATTGAGCACAGGTTTAGTCGAGTTGTAGTTGCGTTTCTTTGATGATTCGAGTCCATTTCACCGAGTCCGATTTGATGAGATTTTTGAGCGCGTCCGGGCTGCCGCCGATGGGCTCGAGGATGAATTTGTCCAATTGTTCTGCCTTGAAAACGGGATCCTTCAACAGTTTATTGACCTCCACGTTGAGTTTGTCAATCACGTCGGGACTCGTTCCTGCAACCCCCATCAGTGCAAACCAAGAGGAGGGCTGAAAGCCCGCGATGCCCGCTTCCTTGAAGGTGGGCACATCGGGCAGCAATGGGGATCTTTTGACGCCGGCGACGGCCAAAACTTTCAAAGTGCCAGCCTTGGCGTGAGAGGAGACAAAACCGGTGGAGACAATCATGGCGTCGACATGGCCGCCTAGCAAGTCGTTCAAAGCGGCGGCGGCCCCCTTGTAGGGCACAGGCGTCAAATTGATGTCGACCTCTTTTTCAAACAGCTCAAAATTCAAATGGGCGGTGGAGCCACTGCCCAAGTTGGCATACGACAATTTGTCGGTATTTTTCTTGGCCAAGGCCAAGAATTCTTTCATGTCTTTGGCGTTCGTGTGGTTGGAGACCACAAACGCTTGGGGGATGGAGGCGAGGGCTGCGATGGGGGCGAAATTTTTCTCCACGTCGTAGGGCAGTTTCGCGTACAGCATCGGGTTCATGGTGAGCGTGGCTTCGGCCGTGAGCAGCAAGGTGTAGCCATCGGCTGGGGCTTTGGCCACGAAGGTGGCGCCAATCAAGGTGTTGCCCCCGGGCTTATTCTCAACGATCACTTGCTGATTGAGGGTGCTCGTGAGCTTAAGCGCCAAGGAGCGCGCCAACCCATCCGATACCCCCCCTGCAACGTAGGGCACCACCACGGTGATGGGTTTGAGCGGATAAGTTTGAGCCATGCACAGTGGGGTGAGGAACGCACAAAGCCAGATCAATTTTTTCATGATGAAGGGGGTCAAATGAGGGTTGCTGATGTCTCGCCTATGGTAGGGCCTAGAACGCCAAATCGTATTTCCATGGCGAATAATAGTTATTTGTTTAATTGATATTGAAAATATCAATTGTTGGTTAGGATTCTTCCCACATTAACTCAAAGGGAGACCATCATGACAACATTGGGATTGAAATTGAAGAATTTATGCTGGGGTGCAGTGGTGCTATTCACGGCGTTGAGCTCGACTGTGTTGTGGGCCCAGGACGTTCCTGCGCCGGAAAAAAATATCAAGGCCTCAGAAACCGCCATCATTTTGGTGGATTTTCAGGGCAATTTTGTCAATTCCGATGGCGCTTGGTACGCCAAGTTCAAGCCTGATTATGACAAGGGCATGCTCGACAACACGGTCAAAATGGTCGATGAAGCGCGCAAAAAAGGCGTCTGGATCATCCATGTGACCGAAGGCTACACGCAAAATCATCGCGAACTCGATTGGACCAATGCAGGTGCTTTTCACCGCGGGCAGTTGCTGAGAAAAGCTTGGAAAGTGGGCTCCAAAGAGGCGGCCTATTACGCCCCCCTCATGCCCAAAGCGGAGTACAACGATTTGTTCTTGGCACCCAGAATTCAAGTGAGCGCATTTGGTGGGACCGGACTCAATGAGATCTTGCGCTCCAAAGGCATTCGCAACATCGCCGTTGCCGGTTTCACCACCGATGTGTGTGTCTACGCCACCGTCATCTCCGGCTACGACTTGGGCTATCACGTCTTTGCCCTCGAAGAGTCGATGCTGGGCTTTTTCACGGCGGTGTCCAAAGACATGCTCACCACGGTCTACCCCATGTGGTCGACGGTGCTGGGGAACCGCTCGTTTTTAGACATGGTTCAATAAAGTCAAGGGATGCAAAAACACCACCACCCCCCAGAAATCGATCGCATTCGTGCGGTCACGCTCGGGGTGAACGACCTCGAGCGCTCATTGGATTTTTATACCCAAAAATGGGGCCTCTTGCTTGTGCAAAGGACAAAAGAGGGTGTTTGGCTGCGCGCCACTGGGGTGGATCACCATGTGCTGGTCCTCGAAAAAGCCCAAACCCCAGGTCTCATCAGCATCACTTGGGGGGTGAGCGATCAAGCTTCACTGGCAAGCCTCTACGAGCGCTTGATGCGCGCGGGTGTGCCCACCGAGCAAGCGCCCAGGCGCCTGGGCAGTCCGGGTGGGGGGTGGGGTTTTGCCTTTCACGACCCCGAAGGGCGAGTGCACAAAGTGGTCTCAGATCGCGAGGATCATGCACTTGAGAGTCGAGACTCCACGCAGCCCGTCAAACTCGCCCATGTCGTCGTCAACACCCAAGATGTCGAGGGCATGACACAGTTCTTGGAAAACACCCTGGGCTTTCAACTCAGTGACTCGACCCTGAAGATGAGATTTTTTCGCTGCAATGCCAACCATCACAGCCTGGCGCTGGCAGATTTTGGCTGCGTGAGCTTGAATCACATCGCCTTTGAGATGGCGAGCTGGAACGATTTGATGTTTGGCGTGGGCCGCATGAAGTTGGCAGGCCATGCCATAGAATGGGGTGTGGGTCGGCACGGTCCGGGGGACAATGTGTTTTCTTACTTCCTGGACCCCGATGGCCAGGTGGTGGAGTACACGGCCGAAGTTCAACAAATCACCAACCCGCATCACGTGCCCGGAACTCCAGAGCAATGGGCGCGACCGCCTGAGCGCATGGATCAATGGGGTCATGCCCCGCTGCCAAGCGAGCGCATCAAAAAAGCAATGAGTGGCCAACAACCCACAACCGTATGAACATCATCAATTTCAATCACCAACGCTTGGGTCTGGTCTCGGGCCGAGAAATCATCGACATCACGCCGCACCTGCAAGATTGCCATTTGTGTGGTGCGGTGCACTGGCTTCAATCCCAAGAGGCGAGCGCCTTGGCCGCGTTGTTGGCCAAGTGTGAGCGCTTTGACTTGGGGGCGGTCCACATCAACAGCCCCATCCAAGCCCCAGGCAAAGTGGTTGCAGCCCCCATCAACTACAAGGCCCATATTCTTGAAATGCAAGAAAATGGGCAGGCGTTTGGGCACATCATCACCGATATCAAAACAGCGGGTTTGTTTTTAAAAGCCCCTTCTTCCGTGGTGGGGCCGAGTCACGGCATTCATCAGCGATTTTTAGAGCGCAGAACCGATCATGAGATCGAGCTTTGCGCCGTCATCTCTCGCCGCTGTAAAAATGTCTCCCAGTCAAACGCCTTGGATTACGTTTTGGGGTATTGCTTGGGTCTGGATATCACCCTAAGAGGCCCAGAGGATCGAAGTTTTAGAAAATCCATCGACACCTACACCGTGCTTGGGCCTTGGCTCACCTTGCCGCATGAATCAATTGATCCGAGCATCATTGACTTGCACCTGAGTGTCAACGGTGAAACGCGCCAACACACCAATACGTCGGACATGGTGATGTCTTTGCGCGAACTGATTGAATACGCCTCTGAGTTTTATACGCTCGAGCCCGGTGATGTCATCATGACGGGGACCCCACAAGGTGTGGGCCCCATTCGCCCTGGTGATACGCTGGTGGCCAAAGGTTCCCATTTGGGAGAGATGCAAGTGAGTGTCACTGGAGCGACTGATCATGACTGAGCCTATCCTCAACTTGGTGGGCATCACCAACCGATGCACCCCAGAGTCTTACAATTTTCTGGCATTGAAGGCCTTGAGTGCCTTGATGGCCCCAGGCATGACCTTGGAGATTGTTGACCTCCAAGAAATTGGGTTCTACGAGCCTGGGATGGAGAGTGGTGTCATTCCTGCGCCGGTGATCGCTTTGTCCCAGAAAGTTGCCCAATCCCATGGCTTGGTCATCTGGACGCCCGAGTACAACCATTCGTTGCCCGCGCGTTTGAAGAACTGCATCGATTGGTTCTCCCGCTTGAAGCCCAATCCCTTGTTCAACAAACCCACCATGATTGGGTCTGCCACGACGGGTCACTTGGGCGGTGCTCGGGTTCAGTACGAACTCAGGCGAGTGTTGGATTCTCAGCAAGCCCACACCTTGATCAAGCCCGAGGTGTTCATGGGTCAAGTGAAAACCAAATTCAATTCACAAGGCGATTGTGTTGATGAAGACACTCGTCAATTGCTGCGCCAACAAATTGGTCAATTTAAACACCTCATCGTACAGAACCAAAAACTCCATGCCCTTTAAAAGGGTGGGTGACTTTGATTTTTAAAAGAAGGTTTTAAAAATTGAAAATCAAAGATTTGGATCTCAATTTATTGAAGGTTTTCACGACCCTCATTCGAAAGCATAGCGTCACCCTGGCCGCTCATGAGTTGTCCATGACGCAGTCCGCCATCTCCAATGCGTTGCGCCGGCTCAGGCGGCATTTTGATGACGAATTGTTCGTCAAAACCAACCAAGGCATGATGCCGACCCTACTTGCTGAGAAACTGGCCCCACCCATTGTGGCGGCCTTTCACCAAATCCAAGTCGCCATCGATTCGGTGGAGTTATTTGATCCGAGCACCAGCACGCGATCGTTTTGTTTGTACACGAGTGATGTGGGGCAGCTGATCCTCGCCCCCCGGTTATTGAAAGCCATCGAGCGAGACAGTCATCAAATCGCGGTCTCCTTGGTGCATGTCTCACCTGCTCGGGCCAAGGAGATGATGATGGATGGCAGCATTGACATCGCCATCGGGACCTTTGATGATTTTCAGGTGGGTTTTCACAGCCAGCGCTTGTTCACCAAGAGTTATGTGGTGATTGCCAGGCAAGGGCACGCCATTTTTTCTGGACAGTTGACTTTGGATGATTTTTTAAGAGCCAGGTTCGCGACTTATCACCCGCCAGCCGAGAGTCATGATGACTTTGAAAAAGTATTGGAAAGCCTCTACAAATCCAAGAAAGCCAAAAGGAATGTCTCGATTGAATTGGCGCATGGATTGGGGATTGGTGAGCTCATCGCCAGCAGCGATTTGTTGTGTTGTATACCCAGACGATTGGCCGAAAACTTGGCCAAGCACGCCGCCATTGAGATCTGTGAGTTGCCTTTCACCTCTCCCACCATCGATGTGTCACAGTACTGGCATGACAAGGTCCACTCGGACCTGGGACACCAGTGGTTTCGCACCTTGGTTTACAAATCCTATTCAGCCTATTGACCATGACTGCAACACCCCAAGAAAAAGAACTGCAAGAAATCACCCAACACTTTTTGAAAAAAAAGTTGTTCGTGATGCTCAGGCATCCCTTTAAAAATGAAAACGCTCAAGCTTACTTTCTCGATCATTTGAAGTGGATGATTGATCTGGAAAAACAAGGCATCATTTTTGGCTCAGGCCCGTTTGTGGACTCGAAAGCGACTGCCGGCAAACCTGGCTCCCCCGCTGGTGGCATGACCATCCTCAGAGCAGCGTCACTGGAGGCGGCTGTGGATATCGTTCAAACCGACCCCTATGTTGTCCATGAGATTGTCACCTTCGAGATGAAGGAGTGGCTGGTGATGGAAGGCGGCTTCAACCTGAGGGTGAGCTTTTCTCAGGGCAGTTATGTGATCGATTGATCCGTCTAGGCATGCAGCCCATTAAAGCGATGTAAGTGTCATCATTGCATAAAATCTTAAAGCTTACTTATGTTGTGATGACAGTTGAAGCTCAATTAATTGCCCCTTTGGGTTGCTGAAAGGTATGCATCTTCGTGATCTCGTCTTCCAACGGCCACAACGACGATAACAAGGCGTTGATCGATCACTACTTAACTGTTTTGCCTCCTGCTCTAGTTTTAACTATTTTGGTAAGTTCTGCATCTTCAATTTGTTCGAGCATTTCTTCATAAGTTGTCGCAGATATGATGTAAGCAGCAGGTTTGTTATGATTCAAAACGGCTACTGGCGACTGATTCGCCACTTCAATCACCTCAGCAGGGTTACGCCTCAAATCAGTCATGCTGACTGTATTTCTAGCGAAAATAGTTTGGGTTACAGACGTAGACAAGCTCCTAATTATGTGCATTATTCTGTGCTTTTTAATGTGCTTTTTTTACTTTAAAATTGATCGCTCACTTTTAGAGTATTGGTATTTTATTTTTCGTGACTGAATTTAACCCGCACTGTCATTCATAGCGGCGTCGCTCTGGGTCAACTGCCGATCGCAGTCACCCAATTGATGATTGATCAAGCCTTGTGATGTTCAAATATTTCAAGCGTTTCGATCAACACGCCATCCGCCTTCATGGAAGTGGTCGCCAATGTTGTGTTGGTGAGAATGAACTCTACAATTTCTGCTGAAGGCGCCTCTGCAAAAATAGCAACGGTGTTGTTATTTTTTTGCGTAAAAATTTCATACTTGAAACCCATCTTGCCCCAGGTTTCTTCAATCGAGTTGTTGGCGAGCCACCATTGAATGTCTTTGACTTTGTGAGTGACCAAAATTTTTCTCATCAGCTCTCCTTGGAAAGAGACTCAGACTACCATAAGTTCGTATCAAAGCGATGATGAATGTTGGGGACTGTTGTTGCTTCATCTCACTTTTTATAAAGC
Organism: uncultured Burkholderiales bacterium; assembly: GCA_903844385.1. GTDB lineage: Bacteria > Pseudomonadota > Gammaproteobacteria > Burkholderiales > Burkholderiaceae_C > Limnohabitans. The sequence goes on along the minus strand of CAIMTJ010000026.1, from coordinate 34,455 downwards.
TCATTGATGGGTGAGTTCAAACTCAGCCGATGCAGTGCCAGTCGTGTTCATACACCTTGATGTCACGCTTTGAGCTTGTTGTTTGGCCTACTTTAATCACCCACACGCTGGTAGACCCAGAGACCCAAGGTCGTGGCAAGAATCAGCCAAATCACCACAATGCCGACTAAGCCTGCGAAGCAGACGGGGCGCTTTTGCTGCTCGCTCGACCAATCATCGGCTTTTTGTTGGCTCGTTTGGATCACATGTTTGGGGCACAGTTCAAGGGCCAGCCAAATCAAGACGGGCAACAAAATCAGATCGTCCAGATAACCCAGTACTGGGATGAAGTCGGGAATCAAATCGATGGGACTGAGCGCATAAGCCACTGCTATGGCTGCTATCAACTTGGCCAAGATGGGCGTGTCAGGGTGACGAGCAGCAAACCAGAGCACCATGGTATTGCGTTTGATGCCTCTGGCCCAGTCCCGCAGTGTGGAAAAAATAGACATGTGCTCATCTTATCCGTTAGGGGGGCCTTGAGTGCAAGCGAAAGTCACGAAGTCGGAAAGTAAGTCGGTGATGGAGTCAGTCAGTAAAAAAGTCGGAAAGTAGGAAAGTAATGAAGTCAGTCAGTCATGAAGTAAAGAAGTAAAGAAGTAAAGAAGTAAAGAAGTAAAGAAGTAAAGAAGTAGGGAAGTAGGGAAGTAGGGAAGTAGGGAAGTAGGGAAGTAGGGAAGTAGGGAAGTAGGGAAGTAGGGAAGTAATGAAGTAAGTGAGTCATGAAAGAGGGAGCTAGGAGGGCTCAAACATTCAAGGCGTGCGCTGGTCAAAAATTTTGGGTTTAAAGAAGGCGAGTCTGTCAATAATTTTGTGTAAATAAGCCCTTTTTTCACATCAGTGTCAATATTGACAATAACAATACCTCAGTGACGTTGATTGAAACCGATGATCTCGATTCAATCAAGAGCGTCCATCCGTTGCCCGAATCAATGCACCCTTGCACCAATGCGGTGTATTTTTTGGGCACAGATGTTGCAAGAAAGCGAATGTCCGCAGGGGTCGATCAAGGAGTCATATCATGAATACATCGGATTTTGATATTTACAATTGCTCTCTTTTGCAAGCACGCTGCCCATCGAATTGGTTCGCCTTACTCCAGCGACCCGTTACGAAGCTCGCCACGACTCAAACTCAAGCCCCTGAGTCGAGGGTGACAAGCGCATGGTTTTCCAAAAGCCCCAATCAAGAGGACACACCCGTGGTGACGCCTCTTCAAGCTTTGGCTTGATGGTCGTCATGGCTGCTTGGCTGGCGTTTGACTGAGCCAAGCGGCTCCCCTGACGCCCGAGGAGTCTCCATGCACAGCTTTCAAGATGGGGGTGCGACTGCCCTCATGAAAGCAGTAGCTCGATAACTTCGCTTGCAAGGGCGAGTATAGCTCCTCGACCAAACTCATCCCGCCTCCCAAGACGATGCAGTCTGGATCCAAGATATTGACCACCATGGATAAGCCCCGAGCGAGTCGGTCGATGTAGCGCTCCAAGCTCGCTTTCGCTTGAGGGTTGCCCATGATTGCTAACCCCACGATCTCTTGGGCTTTGAGGGGCAGTCCGCTTGCCACAAGATGGTCTTCTTCAAATCCAGTGCCACTCACAAAGCGTTCCATGCACAAGGACTTTTTGCACCAGCACGGTGCTCGCTGCCGTTCAAGCTCATTGGCCCAGGGCAGTGGCGTGTGACCCCACTCTCCACCCAGGCGGTTCGCTCCCCCCCAGATTTGCTGATGGTGCACAATCCCACCCCCGCAGCCCGTGCCGATGATGACCCCAAAGACCATGGCGTGGCCTTGTCCAGCACCGTCCATGGCCTCGCTCAAGGCAAAACAGTTCGCGTCGTTTTGAAGGACCACGTCACAAGCCAGGCTGTTTCTCAGATCCTGGGCCATGGCCTGGCCATTGAGCACCAAGGAGTTCGAGCCTCGAATGGTCTGGGTCTGGGCGTCCAAAGTGCCCGGAATACCCAGTCCCACGCATTGGGGCCACTGAATTTTTAGGGTTTGAGAGCAATGCTCGACCAAGGTGTGGATGAGCTCGATGGTGGCTTGGTAGTCGCCCTTGGGGGTGGGCAGGCGCTCGCGGTAAAGAACTTGCCCCAGGCAAGACGGGTCGCTTGTGGACGGGTGGCGCAAGGCGCAGACCTCGATTTTGGTGCCGCCCACATCCACGCCAATCAGCACCTCCTCATGGAGGGAGGGCCGCTGGGGTGCTTGAGCCGTGAAGGAGGAGGTTTGTGGCATGGTGAGGAGTTTAAAAGCAGGCGAGCGCTTTGTCATAGAATTGGGCCAACTATTTTCAAGTCTCGATCCAAAGGAAGCACCCATGAGCACCCCAGCCGCCAACCGTCCAGCCCAAGTTCCCTATCGCCGTATCGCTACCGAGGAGGCGTTTGCGCCCCAAGAGATGCTCGACATCTACAACAAGATTTTGGCCAAGGGGGATGTGGATATTGGTTTTAAAAATCTGATGGGGTTTTACATGAGTAGCCCCAGCGAACGCGCCCAGCACATCATGCGCGGCCTCTTGGATTTGGACCAAGTGAGGATTCAGCACATGGACGACACCGGTGTTGACGTCCAAGTCATTGCACTCACCTCACCCGGTGTGCAAATCATGGACAAGGAGACCGCGGTGGCCTTTACCCCCACGGCCAACGATATTTTGGCCGAAGCCGTTCGCCGTCACCCCACGCGTTTTGTCGGAATGATCGCTGTGGCACCTCAGGACCCCAGCGCTGCGGCCAAGGAAATTGAGCGCGGCGTGAACAAACTCGGCATGAACTCGGTGGTGATCAATTCCCACACCCATGGTGAGTATTTGTCAGACCCCAAGTTTTGGGAGATCTTTGAAGCTGCCGAAGCGCACGACACCCCCATTTATTTGCACCCCAATGCCTTGCCCAAGAGCATGATCATGCCGTTTTTGGAAGCCGGACTTGATGGCGCCATTTATGGCTTTGGCGTTGAGACGGGTCTTCACGCATTGAGGATCATGACCTCCGGTGCCTTGGATCGCTTTCCAAAGCTTCAAATCATCATCGGTCACATGGGTGAGGCCCTGCCGTTTTGGGCCTATCGTTTGGACTACATGCACGCTGCCACCGTCAAGTCCAAGCGCTATGACTCCATGAAGCCCATTGGCAAAAAACCCAGCGAGTACATGAAGTCCAACTTCATCATCACCAACTCGGGCGTGGCATGGGAGCAGGCCATCAAGTTCACCCAGGACTTCATTGGTGTGGACCGCGTCATGTACGCCATGGATTACCCCTACCAGTTTGCGGTTGAAGAAGTGCATACCTTGGATGCCATGAAAATGGATGCCGCGGACAAAATGGCCTTCTTCCAAACCAATGCCGAGCGTGTTTTCAAGATCCCTCACGCGAAGGCCTGATCCTGACTGACAAGACCCACTCACCACCATTGAAGGCTTGAGACATGACCAAAGAGAGCGACAAAGACATCGTTGACACCTTGTACTCGAGTTATGAATTGATTCTTAAAATCAAGGATCAAATCATTGATATTGATGAATTCAGACCTCAGTTGTCGGATAACTCGAAACTGCTGGCCCTCAATCCCAACGCCAAGAAGGAGGAGCGGGAGAAGTATGAGGAGCAAGAGCAAGGCCGCCTTGCTGACTATGAGGTTCATTTGCACAGTTGGCAAAAAAAGCACGCCGACTTGAGCCGTGAGTTGGAGGTCTTGAGCAAAAAAGTGGAGCACTTGGTCATTGCGCTGACTCGCCACCACACCAGTGCAGCGGATTTGCTCCAAGAGATGGAGAACATCCGCACTTACAAAATCCTCTCGGGCGAGGCCTATCTCCTGGGAGGAGTATTGCCCTTGAAGGCCAAGAAGTAAGCCCAAGCCTTGAGATGCTGCGGGGTCTGCTTTGCGGTCGACGGGCGGTCTAGGCTTCTAAGCTTTGGAGCAAATTCTCAGCATTGAGAGGCATGTTGTAAATCCGTGCCGAGATCGCCTGGCTCACCGCGTTGGCCAATGCGCCCGCAGTGGGTCCGATCGAGCATTCCCCAGCTCCTGCGCTCTCGCTCTCGAAGGGGTCGATCAGGCGCACTTGAATCGGGGGTGTCTGTCCAAAGCGTGCAATCGGATAGTGTTCCCAGTCGTGCGAGCGCACGCCCTCAATGCCCAAATGCGCTTGCTCCCACAGTGTCAAACTCATGGCCTGGATAGCGCCGCCTTCAATCTGATTGATGGCACCATCAGCGTGCACCACGCGCCCGATATCGGCACAGATGAACAATCTCTTCACCTGGACCGCTTCGCTGACCGCCACTTGGGCCACCACAGCGCAGTAGGCACCGGTGTTTTTGTACCTCGCAAACCCCAGCCCCCAGCCCACACTCTCAGGGTGCGAGCTCGCACTCAAGCCAGACCAATTCGACATCTCAGCGACACCTTCAAGGACAGCGCGTGCACGCGGATCGCTTAAATTGTTGAGTCTGATGCTCAGTGGATCCATCTTTAAACGCTCGGCCAAGAGGTCCATCACCGACTCCATGGCAAAGACGTTCACATGCGCTCCCAAGCTCCTGAGGGCCGAGACCCGGTAGGGGGTACTGAGCACCCGGTGGTTGTGCACGGCCCAGTCGGGGATGTCATAAAGCGGCACAGCGTTGCGCTCAGCACCCCCTCCGCTACTGAGTGGCGCATTGACCGCCACCAAAATAGGGGCGGGGTGAGCGCTTTGGTCAACTTGCCAGGCACCCAAGAGGGCTGGTGTGGGCTCGCGCCCTGGGCGTGTGCCGTGTCCTTGACTCCAGAGCTCGGTGTGCCATGACTGCAAATGACCACTCATGCTGGCGCTGGCGGTGATGTCAACTGCCATGGCAGCACTCAGGGGTGAGAGCCCCAACTCATCGACTCGACGCCACTGCACGCGCACCCAGTGTCCTGAGCAGCTCTTTGAGAGCCACGCCGCATCGAAGGCCACATCATCGGCGCCATTGTGTCCATAGCAACCCGCCCCAGCATGGTGATCGACCCTGACTTGTTCTTGCGGCAGACCCATCGAGAGCGCCAAGTCGCGACGCAAGTTGTAAATGCCTTGGGAGTGGGAGATCACTTCAAGTTGGCAGGCTTGATGCTCATCGTCGCCTTTGACTTCCTTCTCACCTCGCCAACGGCCCCAAGCGGTGGACAAGCCAATGGAGGCGTGCTGCACAAAGGGCCGGGTAAAGCTGGCGCTCACGCTCACCGCTGGGCTGGAATCCGGGGCTGAGGTGGCCAAAGCCGCGGCGACAAAACCCGGCGCGACAAAAGGCACAACGCCTTCACGGCTGATGGTTTGGCTCTCGAGCTCTTGGGCTTTGAGCCAAGCGCCGAGGTTTTGGTTGTTTTCTAGCTCACTGGGTAGGGCGCTGGGTGACTCGTCCCAGAGCGTTTCCAAGTCTAAAAGTGCGCCGCAGCGCGACAAAGCGTGTTCATGGTGGGCCACAACACCGACCAAGGCACCGTCATGGACCACCCGCTCGACGCCCGCGATTTGATGCGCCAATTGCTCGAACCGATTCAAACGCTCCAACCTCAATTGCCCTCGCAAGGTTCTGGGGTGCAGCACCAGGCCCCAGCGCATGTCGGGTTTGACCAAATCTTGGATGTACTCAAACTGACCCATGACTTTTTGCGCAATGTCTTGGCGTTGATTGAATGCGCTGCTCTGGAGGCGCATTGGAGTGGGTTTTTCCTCGGGTTGGGAGGGAAGTGCTTGCAAAGTGACCCGGCCGTCCAACAAGGCTTCGGTGATGAAGGAGATCAGGGGCGCGACATGCTCGCCGGCATAAAGTTTTCCATCTTGGGTGCGCACGTCGTGGGTGGCCACCGCATGGGCTTGGGCGAAGGCTTGGCGGCAGGCTTCACGCACATGGGCACACACATGGCGCACGGTGGCGCCTGAGTCTTGGATCGACAAGGAGCCCGAGGTCACCGCCTCATTTGGCGAGCGTGCCGTGCTGGCCGCCAAGACGTGGAGCTCGGGCGCACTCACCCCCAACTCCACGCCAGCGATGCGCATGAGGGCGTGCAAAATACCTTGGCCAATTTCAACCTTGCCCGTGTGGATTTGGATGACCCCCGTGGCCGAGAGGTCCAACCAATCGCGCACCTTGGGTTTTTTATGGAGGTTGGCCAAGACTGAAGGACTCAGTGCTTGGAGGGCGTCGTTGGAATGGGGGGACATGTTCATCCGAGCTCAAATGGCTTGCTGGTTGGCTGGTGAGAGGTGCTGGTGCTCATGCTGCTGTCTTGGCCTGAGGCCAACAGCACCGCTTGGATCACCCGCTCATGCACACCACAGCGGCACAGGTTGTCCTTCAAGGCGTCTTCAATTTGGGCGCGTGTGGGCTTTTCATGGTGCTGCAGCAGGGCAGCCGATCGCATGATGAGCCCGCTGGTACAAAACCCACACTGCGCGGCTTGCTGGTCAATGAACGCGGCTTGCAAAGCATGGGGCACGCCGTCATGTTCCAAGCCTTCGAGTGTGGTGATGTTCGCGCCTGTCAAATCGCTCATCCACACTTCGCAAGCCAGGATGGCCTTTGAGTCTTGAAGCACCGTGCACGCACCGCATTGGCCTTGGCCGCAGCCCAAGCGTGTGGCTTTGAGGCCGAGCTCGTTGCGCAGCACATCCAAAAGGGTTCGATCATGCCCATCCTCATCTTTGGCGCTGGCGAGTGTGACACTCACGCCGTTGAGGGTGAACTGCAGACTGGTGTTCATCGCTTGGCTTTCTTGGCTTGGCTATCTTGGCTTGGCTATCTTGGCTTGGCTATCTTGGCTTGGCTATCTTGGGCGAGAGACCCCTGATTCAAGATGCATCAAGGTGCTAAAAGACGGCCCGGCGATCCACTCCGAAACACGGCCTCCAAGGATGGCGTTGAGCACTTGCGGGCAGGCCCCGATCACTCGGCCTTGATACCGGCGGATTTGACAATGGCCGCCCATTTGTTCACATCGGTTTGCAAGAATTTATCAAACTCGCCAGGCGACATGACCATGGGGTAGGCACCTTGTGTTGCCCACAAATCCTTGACTTCAGGCTTATTCACGATTTTGACGATGGCTTGGTTGATCTTGGTGACCACATCGCTGGGCGTGCCCTTGGGAGTCATGAGGCCGAGCCAAATGGTGGCTTCAAATTTGGGGACGCCCGCTTCAGCCAGTGTGGGCACGTTGGGCATGATGGTCGAGCGCGTGTGACCGCTGGTGGCGATGGCACGCACTTTGTTGTTTTTGACGAACTCAGACATGGTGGTGATGGCGTCAAACATCATGTTGACTTGTCCTCCAATCAAATCGGTGCGCGCGCCCGAGCTGCCCTTGTAAGGCACGTGCACCATGTCCACCCCTGCCAAGGCGTTGAAGAGCTCGCCGGCCATGTGGTAGGGTGTGCCCGTGCCGGAGGACGCAAAATTCAACACACCAGGCTTGGACTTGGCCAATTTGATGAGTTCAGCCAAGTTGTTGACGGGCAGTGAGGGATGCACCACCAAGACCAAATCGGAGTAGTTGATCGGGGCAATGCCAACAAAGTCTCGAGTGAGGACAAAGGGCTTGCTGGGGATCAAGGACTCGTTGACGGTTTGGGTGTTGGACATCATGAGCAAGGTGTAGCCGTCGGCGGCGGACTTGGCTACAAAGTCGGTGCCGATGATGGACCCCGCACCTGGGCGATCTTCCACCAAGAAGGGTTGACCGAGCTCTTCTTGGAGCTTGGGTGCCAAATACCGAGAGTAATTGTCGGCTACACCACCCGAGGCGAAGGGGACGATGATTTTGACGGGTTTGGTGGGGTAGTTCGTCGATTGGGCGCTCACCCAGCAGGGGGTGATCAAGAAAGCGGCGAGGCTGAGTCTGGCGAGTGATAGGAATTGGAACATAGGTAAGATCTTCAAAAAAAGGGAGAGGTGGGAAAAGTGAAAACGATGAAAAAGGGAATGGTTCAAATAGGAAATGGATATAGCCGAGGAGACATCAACTCTAGAGGTCAAAAAATGCGCCCTTGGTGAGCCCCAAGGCTTGAGCCAACTCGCTGCCCGAGACTTTTTGTCCATTGGGGGCTTTGCCTTTTAAGATTTCGAGTTGTCCGCCTTGACACGCCACCCAAAGGGCGGTGTCGGTCACGTGGGTGACTTCACCAGGTTTACCGCTCACACTGCCAAAGGTGGGACTCAAGTGTTTTCGGGTGTCAAAAATTTGGACCTTCTCGCCTTTGTACAAGCACCAAGCGCCAGGAGCGGGGTTGGCAGCTCGAATCAAATTGTAGATCTGTTGGATGTGCAAGCCCCAATGCAACTGCGCGGCTTGCGCATTGAACCACCCTTCGTAGTTGGCGTGGGACTCGTCTTGGATGTGCTCTTGGTGTTTGCCCGCTTTGACCAAATCGGCCGCTTCCATGAGCGCTTGCACTCCCAGGGGGAACAAATGATCGAAATAGACTTGGCCTAGCGTGTCATCGGGTCCAATGGGAACCGTTTTTTGCAAAATCACAGCCCCTTCATCCAATCCATCGCTGGGTCTAAAAATGGTGAGTCCGGTCTCGCTTTCTCCTTGCGCTATGGCCCAGTTGATGGCGCTTGGCCCACGGTATTTGGGCAACAAGGAGGGGTGGTACTGGATGGTGCCCAGCCGGGGCGTCATCACCAATTCTTGGGTGACAAATTGAAGCACATACGCCATCACACATATTTCAGCGCCACTGTCCTTCATCAATTCAATCGCATCCGCGCCTCTCAAATTGGGCAATTGAATGGGGGTGATGCCCCGAGACAAGGCTCCAGCCTTCAAAGCGTCGGGTTTGCTGGACTTGGGGTTGTCGGGCGCACAAAACACCGCCACCACCTCGTCTGCGCGGTCTAAAAAAGCCTCCAATGCAGCGCGACCGAAATCAGCGCTGCCGATCAATGCAATTTTCATGGGGTCACCCTAACACAGTCGCAAAGAAATGCCGGGCCGGCTGCAACTCACAGCGAGCCCGTTGTCGGGGTCTTGCACCCCAAGGCCTTTCATTTTAGTGAGCTTGTTTGTCCCGTAGGATATTTGATCCTAGGGTAATCACTAGGTCTGATCAGGTGGGGAGTCAAATGAGCAAGGGCCCAAGTCAACTTTTGTTTATACTGAAAGTGTGGACGCAATGCATTCCAATGAGTTGAGCTAGACCGATAGGCATTGAGATTTCTAGACACGAGTGGAGAGCGGCCAACTCAATTCCCTACTCTTTTTTTGTTCGTCGTTTGATCCAGTTGGAGACCCTGATTCATGAGCCAAGAGAGCAACACACCTCAGAGCCTTCCGCTCAAAACCATTGATGGGTTTCATTTGGTCATTGAAGCCTTGAAGCTCAACGGTATCGACACGATCTATGGCCTACCGGGCATCCCCATCACCGACTTGACCCGATTGTCGCAAGCAGCAGGCATGCGCGTGATCTCGTTTCGCCACGAGCAGCACGCGGGCAATGCAGCCGCAGCGGCTGGTTTTTTAACGCAAAAACCTGGCATTTGCTTGACCGTGTCGGCACCCGGATTCCTCAATGGCCTCACGGCCTTGTCCAACGCCACGGTGAATTGCTTTCCCATGATTTTGATCAGCGGCTCGAGTGAGCGCGAGATCGTTGATTTGGCACAAGGCGACTACGAAGAGATGGATCAACTCGCCATTGCCAAGCCTTTGTGCAAGGCGGCCTTTCGCGTCTTGCACGCCCAAGACATCGGTGTGGGGGTTGCCCGTGCCATTCGCGCAGCCCTCTCTGGTCGCCCGGGAGGGGTTTACTTGGACTTCCCCGCCAAGTTGTTTTCTCAAGTGATGGAGCACTCCTCAGGACTTGCTTCGCTCATCCATGTGGTTGACCCAGCTCCCAAGCAAATCCCAGGGGCTGATGCCATCGATCGGGCGTTGAAGTTGCTCAAAAACGCCAAACGCCCCTTGATTATTTTGGGCAAAGGGGCGGCCTACGCCCAGGCCGATGAGGCCATTCGCGCCTTGGTGGAAAAATCGGGCGTGCCATACTTGCCCATGTCCATGGCCAAGGGCTTGTTGGAAGACACCCATGCATTGTCGGCAGCGGCCGCGCGCTCACATGTTTTGGCCCAAGCCGATGTGGTGATGCTCATTGGCGCGAGACTCAACTGGCTGCTCTCCCATGGCAAGGGCAAGACATGGGGCGAGCCCCATCAAAAGCAATTCATTCAAATTGACATCGAGCCCAAAGAAATCGACAGCAATGTTGCCATCGCGGCTCCCGTGATCGGTGACATAGGCTCTTGTGTGCAAGCGATGGTGCAAGCGATGGGACCCCATTGGACGCCTGCGCCCAAAGACTGGGTGCAAGGCATTGCTGAGCGGAAACATAAAAATTTGAACAAAATGGCCGAGACCTTGGCCCTTGATCCGAGTCCCATGAATTTTCACAGTGCGCTCTCAGTGGTGCGCTCGATCATTGCCAAACACCCCGACATCACCTTGGTCAACGAAGGCGCCAATACCCTGGACTTCACCCGCAGCATTGTGGAGATGTATGAGCCCAGAAAGCGCTTGGACGTGGGGACTTGGGGAATCATGGGAATCGGCATGGGCTTTGCCATCGCAGCCGCTGTCACCACCCAAAAACCGGTACTGGCAATTGAAGGCGACAGTGCATTTGGGTTCAGTGGCATGGAGGTCGAGACCATTTGTCGTTACCACTTGCCCGTTTGCGTGGTGGTCTTCAACAACAATGGGGTTTATGGCGGCATGGATGTCAATCAAAGTGGTGGAAGCGATGTCGCACCCACTGTTTTTGTCAAAGGCGCACGCTATGACCTCATGATGCAGGCCTTTGGCGGTGTGGGGGTGCATGCCACCACACCCAGTGAGTTGCGAGCAGGCATTGAGGCCGCACTCGCTTCTGGGAAACCCACCTTGATCAATGCCGTGATTGACGAGACAGCAGGCACTGAGAGCGGACGCATCACCAAACTCAATCCCAAAATTGCGGCCAGCGCTGCCTAAATCTCTATTTGGATTTCAAACTTTTTTTAGGAGCCTCTTCATGAGCAAAGCACTCGATGGCGTGAAAATTTTAGACTTCACCCATGTTCAGTCTGGTCCCACTTGCACCCAACTCTTGGCGTGGTTTGGCGCCGATGTGATCAAGGTGGAAAAAGCCGGGGAGGGCGATGCCACCCGCGGACAGTTGCGAGACATCCCAGATGTGGACAGTTTGTACTTCACCATGCTCAACCACAACAAGCGCTCCATCACCTTGGACACCAAGAACCCCAAGGGCAAAGCGGTGCTAGAGACTTTGATCAAAGACTGTGATGTGCTCGTTGAGAATTTTGCCCCAGGCGCCTTGGACCGCATGGGTTTTACCTGGGAGCGCATCCAAGCCTTGAACCCGAAAATGATTGTGGCCTCGGTCAAGGGCTTTGGACCTGGGCCCTATGAGGACTGCAAGGTTTATGAAAACGTCGCCCAGTGCGCTGGGGGTGCCGCTTCCACCACGGGTTTTGATGACGGCCCACCGATTGTGACGGGTGCTCAAATTGGAGACTCTGGCACGGGACTGCACTTGGCGCTCGGGATTGTGGCCGCACTTTATCAGCGCAATACGACAGGCCGGGGTCAGAAAGTGATGGCCGCCATGCAAGACGCGGTGATCAATTTGTGCCGTGTGAAGTTGCGAGACCAGCAGCGCCTCGATCGCACCCAAGTCCTCAAGGAGTATCCCCAGTTCCCTGACGGTGAATTCAAAGAGGCTGTCCCCAGAGCGGGCAACGCCTCAGGTGGTGGACAACCGGGTTGGATCTTGAAGTGCAAAGGCTATGAGAGTGACCCCAATGCCTACATTTATTTCATCACCCAAGCCCCTGTGTGGGCTTCCATTTGCAAGGTGATTGGTCAAGAGGATTGGATCACCGATCCCAAGTTTGCCACGCCAGGTGCGAGACTCACGCATTTGAAACAGATCTTTGATCGCATCGAAGAGTGGACCAAGACCAAGACCAAGTTTGAAGCGATGGAGATTTTGAATCAATTCGATATCCCTTGCGGGCCGATTTTATCAATGAAAGAAATTGCCGAGGAACCTTCTCTCAGAGCCACCGGCACCATCGTCGAAGTGGACCACCCCAAGCGCGGCAAGTACTTGAGTGTGGGCAACCCCATTAAACTCTCAGACAGCGCAACCGAGGTCACCCGCTCGCCTCTATTGGGTGAACACACCGATGAGGTGCTCGCACAGCTGGGCTACGCTCAAGCGGAGATTGACGAGTTGAGGGCGGAAAAGATCATTTGATATGCAGGCTCGAAGACCTCTCCAAGAGGTCTCTGACTCTTGTGGAGGAATGGTCTACCACGCCTTGTTTGAGTGCTGGACAACCAAGTTGAATGGGTGTTTGATGGTCATTGATCAAAACATCCAATTTCATACCCGTTCACTTAACTTTGATGGCGCATGAGGTCGACCCTTACAGACGCGCGTTGAGCCTCACGATGAGCGACATCAACACGACGATCAACAAACCATAGACAAAGACCAACACCGCCGTGGGTAACTTCAAGGCCAACAAAAGGCTGTAGACCGAGACCATCACCAAAACGCTCGCGTTCTCACTGAAGTTTTGAACTGCGATGGACTCTCCGGCCGAGAGCATCTCTTTGCCCCGGAATTGCAGTAAAGCGTTCATGGGCACAATGAAGACTCCACAAACGGCCCCCATGGCGGCCATGAGCACACTGGCCGTCACCAAGCCGTGCACCACGGTCATGACCATGATGAGTGCCCCCAAAGCCCAACCGAGTTTCAAAAAGCTGCGGGCTTTATCGATGGGAATGGTTTTGGCGGCGATGATGGCACCCAGCACCATCCCAAGGGCGGCACTCACTTGCAAATAGGTCGACTCACTCAAAGTCAGTCCCAGCACCTCCTGGGCCCAAGCGAGAATCATGATCTGCAGCGTCGCCCCTGTTCCCCAAAACAGCGTGGTGACCGATAGCGAGATTTTGCCCTCCGAGTCTTGCCAGAGTTTTTTGAAGTTGAGCAAAAAAAGTGGGGCCGCATTGTTGAGTTTGAGGTGCACATGGGGGTAGAGCGCATGGCTCAAGGGGATGAACCGAGCCCACCAAGTCGCCAAGAGATAAGTCATCAACAGCACCAGGACTGCTGGCGCATAGACCGAAGCAATGGGAGAGTAGGCGTTGAGGGCCAGCGCGAGTGAGCCCTCGTTGAACTGGGTACTCACCAAAGCGCCACCGGCCATGGCGCCCAAGATGGCAGCCAAGACGCTGCTCACCTCCAGCCACGCATTGGCCTTGACCAGGAGTTCTTTCTTGACAATTTCAGTCACCAGTCCATATTTGGCCGGCGAGTAAAGCGCAGCACCCAACCCCGCCAAGGCCAAGCTCACAAATGGGTGAAGTCCCAACAACAAGGACAAGCAGGCGAAGGCTTTGAGGTTGTTGGCCCAAAAAATCACACTTTTCTTGGGGACCATGTCGGCCCAAATGCCCACAAAGGGGGCAAACACAATGAAGGAGACGATGAAGACGGCCTTGAGGATCGGAATCCACCAAGCGGCGCTGGCGACCTCCAGCAGCATGGCAATGCAGACGATCAAGAGTGCATTGTCGGCGGTGGCCGAAATGAACTGGGTGATGAGCAGAGGAAAAAAGCCGATATTGAACAATTCTGTGCGCGCGAGTGATTTATGGCCACTGGAACAGTTTTTTATGACGCGATGGTGACAAATTGATTTTTTGCCACACTGGCTCGGCGGAGTTGCGTTTTTTAGCCTGGTTTGGGCGTCATGGGGGGCACTGGCAAGGGGGTGCCTTGTAGGGCGTGGATTTTAAGAAGCTGGTTGTAAATCAGGATTTGATAGCGCTGGTTGAAGTATGGCGTGATCGAGTGGTAAGCGCCAACGGCAAACCAGGTCACCCCATATTGTGTGAATTGTTTCTTTAATTGCCAAGCGGTGACGTAAGTCGCCACACAGGCATTCAAGAGGTGAACCGGGGCAATGCCGAATTTCGCCAGTTCCTGAAAATGCACCGAGTTCATCCCCCCAAGCCCCAGGTCAATGCTGCCGTTCGCGTTTTTATTGATGGTATTGGGGTTCATGCCCGACTCCACCAAAAGAATCGCTCTCAAGATAGAGTCACTCACTTGGTGAAAGGACGCGGCATACGGGACGCACTCATCGTTTCTGGGTTGAGTTTGGGGCCTCACCCTGGGCCAAGACAAACTGAGCACCGGCATGGATGAAGTGGTGATGTTGCTGTTTTGGCTGTCTGGGGTGTCGTCTTTTGCGCTGCCACCGACAGGTGAGCGCAGTGTCGTTGGGTCGGTTCTTGACAAGCCCACACCTGAGTCTGTGGAATCCAGCGCTGTGTTTTCCCCTAGGGTGTTGCCCAGTGATACTGTTGCAGTGATTTGCGCAAGGCATGGATCGAACCCCATGGCCATGAGGCAGACCCAAAACAAAAAAGACTTCATCAAAAAGCGACCTAAAACTCAATTCAAAGAGTTTAGCCCAAAACCTCTGTCCCAACCCTGTTCAAAGGAGCACCTTGGGGTAACTCCATCCCCGATTCGTCAAGGGGCATCCAAGAAGTGTTGAGGCCGCTTTAAAACCACTTTAGAGCCACCTTGTCGTCTAGGCCAACAGGCGGACCTTAAGTTAGCACAGTTCATGGACTGTTGGTTTTTGCCCCAGTGATGGGGCAATATCATGCGTATTGAACGGTACCGTCTTTTGAAATGGTGATGGTCTGGCCGACACTGGCAGTGTAGTCTTTGCTGAGCACAGTGTTCATAAAAATGTACTCGCCTTTGAGGGTGCTTTGACTTGCAGTGATTTTTAAGTAGCCTCGGCTCTTGGTCTGAGCATAGTGCACATCGTCAATGAGTCCCAAGCCAGCACCCACTGCGCTGGCCCCCAACTGGGGCATCAAGGCCCTGCCATCGATGAGTGGCGCAAAGTCTCCCAATCCAAGGCTCTCAAAGCCAGGAGAGGTGACGGATGTGCCCGCAAACTCATACCCTACTTTTTCTCCACTCATGGTGGTGAGGCCATTGAACCAAGCATTGTGAGAGTCGCCTGAGATGACCACCAAGTTTTTTTGACTGCTTTTGGCAATTTGCAGCAGCAACTCGCGGTTCATGGGGTATCCATCCCAAGCATCGAGATTGAAGGGCAGACGTGGGTTCTCGGTCTGGCTCAATAAACTCTTTTGCTCAGGCGTGAGAGCCTGAGGATTGGCTGCACGGGTGGCCTTGGCGGTGAGAAATTTTTGAATAGATGATGTCGTTTGATCGCGCCGTTGTGGGTCTTCAGGATGCGTTGCAGAATCAAACAGGGGTTTTAAAACAGACGAAGGCATCCACATCTTACCCATGACATCTTGGTTGCCAAGCATCTGCCAAGTCGATTTTGAGGCGGTGAAGTTGTCTTTCAACCATTGCATTTGCTCGGAGCTGATCATGCCGCGCTGCGAATCATTTGGCAAGCCGTTGGTCTTGGTGTTCAATCCATTGAAATAGTCTTCATAGGCATAGCCAGGTTTGAGCTCGCCGAAGTTGGCGTATTGTTTCGCTCGGCCTTCAATGCGAGTGTCTAGCATTTGCAAAGTCAAGACAACACCAAAATCAAACTTGCGATAGATCTTGTACAAGTTGTGGGTGTCGGGTGTTCGAATCGGCATCCACTCGTGGTAGGCCTTGGCGGCAGCGGCTTTTCTCAGTGTCCACTTGCCCTGGGTTGATGCATCATGATTCTCCGCACCGTTGACGTAGGCATTATTGGCAAACTCGTGGTCATCCCAAACGCAAATCCAAGGCATCTTCGCGTGCAATGCTTGCAGATTTGGGTCAGAGCGATAAAGCGCGTACCGGGTTCGATAGTCTTTGATGCTCACTAGATTACCAGGTGGTTGCGTGACCCGTCCCAGAGCTTTGGCAGTTGAGTTGCCATACTCTTTTTCGCCTGCCCCATATTCATAAATATAGTCACCCAAGTGCACCGCAAATTGTGCGTCGGTTTGGCAAGCGTGGTCGTAAGCGTTGAAAAACCCAGCAGAATACAAAGAGCAGGAAAATACCGCGAGGACCACATCCGAGGTACTGCTGCTGTCGGGTAGAGTGCGAGTTGTGCCGATCCTGGAGACTGAGCCCGAGGCATGGACAAACCGATAAAAATACGACTGATTGGGCTTCAAGCCCTGTGCGTCCACCTTGGCCGTGAAGCCTGACTTGGCCGAGCATTCCACCCATCCCGATTGCGAGATATTTTGGAAGGCTTCGTCGATGGCGACCTCCCACCTGAGCTTGACCGCTTGGTTCGAGTGCGCCGCCTTGGCATGTGTCCATATGATGACAGCATCGGCCAAGGGATCACCACTGGCAACACCATATTTGAATTCAACTGGGGACAACTCTTTGGCGATGACGTTGGTCGTGGCGGAGGCGCTCACACCCATGGCCAAGGTTCCGGTGTTTGCGATGAATTGTCTGCGTGAGACTTGACGTGTCATGAGGAGTTCCAGGTGTGAGAGGTGGTAGCAATTGGACCCAATGAAATGGGTTTTGGATAGAAAAAGAAAAAATACGCGACCAGTTAATGTCGGAAACAATTGTGACTTCTCGATGAAAATAGGTTGACAAAAAGCTGATTTGAATCATCCAAAATTAGATTGCAACGGCAGGTTGTCACAAATAGTTAACACGCAAGAAATAAAGTTGCACCTGAATTTTTACTTTAAATTTTTATCAAAGAATTTTCATGACTTCAAAAACCCCCTCTTTTGCTCACACCACTTTGTATGCTGCGCTAGCAGCATGTGTTTTTGGCTCGTTGCCCTCTATGACATGGGCGCAAACTCAAAATACTCAGCTCGACAAAGTCGAGATCACTGCCAACGGCAAAGGCTCGTCAAGGCAAGTCGAGTCGATTTCTTCTGCCGAGTTGAATCAACTGATGCCTGGTGGAAGCCCAATGCTTGCGGTCGCTAGACTGCCTTCGGTGAACTTTCAATCAGCAGACACATTTGGATCCTACGAATGGTCAGAACGCATCACGGTGCGTGGTTTTAATCAAAATCAACTCGGTTTTACGCTTGATGACTTGCCCTTGGGGGATATGTCTTATGGAAATTTGAATGGACTCCACATCAGCCGTGCAGTGGCCACAGAAAACATCTCTCGCACCACATTGTCCGCGGGCACGGGTTCTTTGAGCACGGCCTCCTCGAGCAACTTGGGAGGCACTTTGCAGTTTTACTCCAAAGATCCCTCCAAAGAGCGTGGCACTTCATTCAATGTGGGGACTGGGAGCTTTAACACGGGCCACTTTTTTGGCCGTTACGAGACGGGTCAGACCGATATGGGCCGTGCCTATGCAAGCTTGACGAGTCAGACGTCCAATAAATGGAAAGGCACTGGGGCGGATCGCCAAGTGATGTTCAATTCCAAGTGGGTCAATGAGTTTGGCGGCAATAAATTGACCGCTTTTTTCAATTCATCCGATCGCCGTGAAGTCGATTACCAAGATTTGTCGTTGGCCATGATCAATCAATTTGGGCAAGGGATTGACAACACCTATCCCAATTTTGGGCAAGCGCTTAACATTGCCAATACAGTTTGCGGTAACACCGTGAACGGCAAAGCGACCAATTACACACCTGCTTGCGATTATCAGTATTACGCTGGATCTGGCTTGAGGCAAGATCAAATTTCTGGCGTGAGTTTGAAGAGCAACTTTGATGATAATTTGTCCACCAAGGCCAGCGTTTATCACCACAATAACAATGGAGCAGGCACGTGGTATACACCTTACGTCGCTTCTCCAAATGGTAGCCCCATCTCCGAGAGAACAACCGAGTATGCCATCAACCGCTCTGGCGTTTTGGGTGAACTCAACTACACGGCTGGCATTCATGCCATCAAGGCAGCGTTTTGGTATGAGGACAATCTGTTCAATAATGCGCGACGCTATTATTCGGTCTCACCGACTGCGCCTTCGTCGCCCTATGATTTCCCAAGCAACCCCTTCTACACCCAGTGGCAGTACCAGTTTGACACCAAGACAACCGTGGTCTCCCTTGAGGATTCAGTGACCTTGTCACCCACGACAACCTTCAACTTTGGTGCCAAGTCCTTGAATTCAAGTATCACGGGCAATTTGCAAGTGGGCGACCCCAGCAGCAAACCTCAAGGCAGCATCACCGCTTCCAAGCCCTTCTTGCCACAAATCGGTTTGACTTATGCGTTGGATCGCAGTTCTGAATTGTTTGCCGGTGTTGCGCAAAACATGCGTGCCTATCAAGCCGCGGGTGTGGCAGGTCCTTTCTCCACTTCAACGCCAGGATTCAAAGCCATCTTGAGCACGTTGAGGCCTGAAACTTCAACCACCTATGAGGCTGGTTGGCGTTTCAACAACGACACTCACCAAGACTTGGTATCCGTGTACGACATCGAATTCAAAGACCGTTGGTTGGGCATTCAAGTCGGTCCAGGCATTGTCGGCAACCCTTCTGTGTTGGCCAACGTGGGCGGTGTCAGCATGAAAGGCATTGAAGTGTCAGACTCCTGGAAAATGGGTTCTGGATATTCTTGGTACAACGGTGCGAGCGTGAACAAAAGCACATACACCAGCAACTACGTGAGCAATGGCGTCACTTACAACACCAATGGCAACACCTTGGTTGATACACCCAGCATGTTGTTCAAGTCCATCTTAAGTTACGACACGGCCGCTTACTTTGGGAATTTGAGTCTTGATTACATGGGTAAGCGCTTCTATACATACTCCAATGACGCATCCGTGCCATCACGCACCCTGCTCAACGGTATGATTGGTTATAAACTCGGCAATGCTACTGGAATGAGCGATGCAGTGCTGCAGTTGAGCATCACCAACATCACCGATCAAAAGTACATCTCCACCATTGGCAGCAATGGCTTTTCGTACAGCGATCCTCAAGGCACATCCCAAACCGTGTTGCCTGGTGCTCCAAGAGCGCTTTTCCTGAGCTTGTCGGGCAAGCTTTGATCGGGGCTCAGCAACTCTTCGGCACTTTCAGCGCTTGAGGTCGAAGAGGTACGGTGGGCGGTGTGTGACACGCCGCTCACCTTTTTTTTGCCAGATCAAATCGCAGGTCCGATGACCAATCCGATTTCAGGTCAAATGGTTTTGAGTTTTGGCATGATGCGCAGTGCGTTACCGCGGTCGATGGCCATGCGCTCAGCGGGGGTGAAGTCGCGCGCTGCCAAACCTTCTCTCACCTCTTGGCCTTTGCGGTAAGGGAAATCCGAGCCAAACATGATTTGAGACGTTGGAATCAAGGCGCGCAAGGCGGCCATGGCACCGGCGTGATGGCCCTGTGCGGTGTCGTAGTAAAAGCGTTGAACTTCGGCCAAGACGCCGTTGGGGAGGACTTTTTTGGCGGCCTCTTTCATGTCGACTTCTTGCCGCGTGAAGCGGCTCCAAAGGAAAGGCATGGTGCCCCCGCTGTGTGACCAAATCCATTTGATGTTGGGGAACTGGTTGGCCGCTCCCCCAAAAAGCATGCTGGCAATGTCTCGGGTGGTGTCGGTGGCGAACTCAATGGAGGAGTCGGGCAGTCCGATGTTGCTCAATGGATTTTTACAGCAGCCTGGGCCCAAGGGGTGAACATAGATCGCCGCGCCTCTTCGGTTCAACTCTTCCCAGATGGGCCAAAACTTCTTGTCACCCAAATAGGTGGTGCCATAACTGGTCATGAGGCCAATGCCGTCGGCCTTCAAGGACTCAAACGCATACTCGATTTCTTTCAAGGACCCTTCGGTGTCCATGAGTGGCAAGGTGGCAAAGGAGCCAAAGCGCCCAGGGTAGTCCTGGATCATTTTGGCGGCATATTCGTTGGCTTCTCTGGCCAAGCGACGGTCCAAGTCTTGGTTGTTAAAGAACGCACCCGGCTGCATGAGGGCCACCACCGAGGTGGCAATGCCATTCATGTCCATGTCTTCAATGGACATTTGGGCGCTCCACTTCGGTGCGCTGCTGCCATCAAAGGCCTTCAAGGCTTCCGCATACTTCGGGGGCACGATGTGGTGATGAATGTCAATGCGGTGGGGCTTCGCGGGTGTTTGCGCGAGAGCCGTGTCGCTCGTGGCGAGGAGTGAGGTGAGGGCGCCACCCAAGCCCAAAGCACCAACGCTGGCCAAGCCGCTGGCCGCGCCCAGGCCACTGAGCCATCCGCGTTTGGCGGTGTCGATACGCTCTGCACTGGTGTGGTTCAAGTGCTCATCGCCTTTGCAGGCACAACGGTAAAAAGTCATTGAAGTCTCCTTAAAAATTATGAATAAATCCAGGCCTGTGCCTCTTGTAACAAGCGATCAAACGCATCGCCCTGCGCGGTGGCCAAGTGAGGACTCACCTGGGCACCATGGCTCGATTGCAGATAGGCCAAATGGCGGTAGCCTTCAGGAAACTGGGCGAGTTTTTGTGCATCCAGTTCCAGCAAAGCACCCGGGTTGACCAAATCCATGCGGTCTTTTTCATAGATCACGTTGCGCTTTAAGATTTTCCACTCCCCGCCCACTTTGACCACCCGGTCATAAAAGCGGCCAACACAACTCACATCCACTTCGAGGCCTTCCAAGGCGCCACGCACCATGATGGTCATGCGCGTTTGGGCGATGGCTTTGTCGCCGACGATTTGAGACACGGTGCCACCCAAAAAGTGTTGACTCGAGGAGCCTTTGCGCCAAGACGCCTTCACGGCCACGATGAAATCGGTGAAAGGTCCGTCAAACCAGGTGGCTGTCATGTGTGCGCTTGGATGCAAGGTGGACTGCAGTCCCTCCCAGTCGCCCGTGTCGCGGTAAAGCGCCCAGCTTTGCACCACGTCGTGGAGCGCCAATTTGTCCAGTAATGCATTCGATGTTGTCATGGGTTGTTTCGCTCTTTAAGGGGGTGACTTTATTCGGGCTCAATGCCGGCTTGCTTCAAAAGTGCAGGCCACTTGAGGGACTCGGATTTGACAAAGGCCTCGGTCTCTTGGGTGCTCAAGTGCAAAATTCTGCCACTGCCTTGCTGCAACCGAGTCCTCACTTCAGCATTGGTCATGGCTTTGTCAATCTCGGCGCGAAGTTTCTCAACAATGGGCAGGGGGGTTTTGGCGGGGGCAAACCACCCAAACCAGGTTTCCATCTCGAGGTCGAGTGCGCCTGTTTCTTTGAGGGTGGGTATGGACAGCGCGTCTGCTGCTCTCGCTTTAGACGATACCGCCAAGCCCTTGACTTGGCCCGACTCTAAATAAGCGCGTGTGGTGGTCGAGTTGTCGAAAAACAAATCCACCCGCCCCGCAATCAGATCCATGTAGACGGGTTGCGCGCCTTTGTAGGGCACTTGCAGGAGATCGACTTTGCCCATGTTTCTGAGCAATGTGGCCAAAATGAATTGTCCACTGCCCGGCCCACTCGAGCCAATGGTGAGCTTGCCCGGTTGGGCTTTGGCCAGTGCAAACAGATCTTTCAAGTTGTTCGCGGCCAAGGATTGGGTGGCAATCAAGGTGTAGGAGTGACTCACCACCAACCGAATGGCAATGAAGTCATTGACTGGGTCGTAGCCGGGTTGTTTGTAAAGCCCTGTGTTGAGCGCCATGTTGGACAAACCGCCCACCAAGAGGTGGTAGCCATCGGCGGGCGCTTTGGCAATGGTTTGGGTCCCCAGCAAGGTGCCGCTGCCGGGTTTGTTTTCCACCACGAATTGTTGTCCCAGTTGCTCGGAGAGTTTGCCCCCAAGCACTCGGCCGACCAAATCAAACCCACCGCCTGCTGTCGAAGGTGCAATCACTTGAATGGGGTGGTTGGGGTAGGTTTGCGCGCAGGCGCCAGCTCCCCACAAACTCAAGAGGGCCAGGAGGTGAGCGCGTGTAAAAAGGGTGAAGTGGTTCATGGGCTAGCGTGTTCGTGTGCAATTAACGGGTTGGGTGGGTGGTGTCCATGGCCCCAAGCGAAAAAGTCGAGGACCGATGTCAAGGCCTGAGGGTAGAAACAACCCCAGAGTTTACGCAATGATGAGCTAGGGTTAACGCGAAGGTGCGAGGCTGTCGGGTTGGGCGGGTGTGCAGGGGGGGGGCAGGGGCGCACCTGAGTGCGCCTGAGTGAGCATCCATGTTCACCTTGGCCAGACTTTGCTAGGGTAATTGCGTGTGGTCAATGGGTGCGAATTTGGCTATCTTAGGCATCTTCTTAAACCGAGTTGGAGTCGCCATGAAGATGACTCCCATTCAACCGTCTTCATTTTCTCAAAGGTCTTGCATGCAAGAAAAACCTCATCCAACCAAGCCAGCGCGTCGCCAATTTTTAAACAACATGTTAGCCTCCAGTGCTGCCGGTGTGGCCGGTGCCACTGGGGTGATGGGGGCGAGCGAAGCCAAGGCGAGCGAGAGCGCAAGCGCCAAACTGCCCACGGCCTTGCCGCCTTCCATCAAAGCCATGGAGAATGAAAAAGGCATGCCCCCACCTGACTTTGGGCGTGTGGGAGGTGTTGCAGGGTCTGACTTCATGGTCGATGTGATCAAGACCTTGGACATCAAATACTTGCCATCGAACTGCGCATCGAGTTTTCGCTCTATCCATGAATCTTTGATTGATTACGGTGGCAATGTGATGCCCGAGTACATCAGTTGCATGCACGAAGAGTCTGCGGCGGCCATCGCGCACGGTTACTTCAAAGCCTCAGGCAAGCCCTTGATCACCTTGTGCCATGGCACGGTGGGTTTGATGCACGCCACGATGGCGGTCTACAACGCGTGGTGCGACCGCGTGCCCATGATCATCATGGGGGGCAATGATGCCGACGCAGCCTTTCGACCACCGATGGTGCCCACCTACCATGCCGCCCAAGACATCAATGGCATCGTGCGTGAGTACACCAAGTGGGACGATGCACCGGTGTCCTTGCACCACTTCTCCCAGTCCATGGTCAAAGCCTACAAGGTGGCGATGACGCCTCCTTATGGGCCGGTCGCGATTTCACTGGACATGGGACTGCAGTCGGAGATCATCCGCGAAAAGGGCGGTCGCATGCCCTCGATCCCACGCTACACACCAAGCTCGCCGCCGCAAGGTGACACAGGGGCAGTCAAAGAGGCTGCAAGGTTGTTGGCCAACGCCGTCAATCCCGTGATCGTGGCCGACCGCTCGGCCAGGACGCCTGCTGGCATTGGGCTCTTGGTGCAACTCGCAGAGCTTTTGCAAGCTCGCGTGGTCGATCAGGGCTCTCGCATGAATTTCCCCAACACCCACCACCTCTCGAGTCCCGCCAGCGTCATCGCCAATGCCGATGTGATTTTGGGGCTCGAGTTGTCGGACTTTTGGGGCACCGTCAATCAGTACACCGACAACGGTTTGTTTGATGCAACCGGTGTTCAAGAAAGTCGCATCAAGCCGGGCACCCAATTGATCAGTATCAATGCCTCCGAGCTGATCACCAAGTCCAATTACCAAGACTTTCAGCGCCCGCAAGAGATTGATGTGCAAATGCCAGCCGACGCCCAAGCCACTTTACCCGCTCTCATTGAGGCGGTGCGCGCGGCCATTCCCAGCAGCGCCAAAGACGCGATTGCTGCGCGCGGTGAAAATGCCAAGAAAGCCCATGCCCAAGAGCGAATCAAGAATCAGCAAGCCGCTGCTGTGGGGTGGAACGCCAGTCCCATCAGCACGGCGCGCTTGTGCATGGAGACCTACAACGCAATCAAGCATTTGGACTGGTCACTGGTGGCCTCCGAGGGCAATGTGAGCAATTGGCCCAATCGTTTGTGGCCCATGGAGAAACACCACCATTGGCTGGGCCGCTCAGGCGGTTTTGGTGTGGGTTATGGAGCACCAGCCTCCGTGGGTGCCGCCTTGGCCAACAAGGATTTGGGGCGTTTTTCGGTGAGCATCCAGTCCGATGGGGATTTGATGTTTGCACCCGGGGTCTTGTGGACGGCGGCCAAGCACAAAATTCCTTTGCTCTCGGTCATGCACAACAACCGCGGCTGGCACCAAGAGGTGATGCACATTCAGCGCATGGCCAACTTCAGGAATAGGAAAGTCAACAACGGCAACGACATGGGACCCATCGGCACGAGTATTCAAAACCCCGACATCGAATACCACAAACTCGCCGAGTCCATGGGGTGGTGGGCCAAGGGCCCGATCAAGGATCCGGCTGAGTTGGCCAGCGCGTTGAAAGTGGCCGTTGAGGTGGTGAAGTCGGGCCAACCCGCTTTGCTCAATGTTTGGACTCAACCGCGTTAAACCCATTTCATCGTTTCGCATCAAGGAATTGTCATGACCACAAGATCGAATCCGATCAAAGCCGTGCACCCCGCACGCCATCCAACTCCCGCACTCCAATTGCGCGTTGGAGTCCTCCTCACGGCGTGTGTGTGGTTTTTAACAACCCAAACCGCTTGGGCCGCCTCTGCCGAAAAAGGCAAAGAGGCCTATGTGAAAAACGGCTGTTGGCAGTGCCACGGCTTTGTCGGGCAAGGCGGCTCGGCAGGGCTGAGGTTGGCACCCAATCCCAAACCCCTGGCCTACATCTCGGCGTTTGTTCGCAACTCCAGTGGCCCCATGCCACCTTACACGCAAAAGATACTGTCCGACAATGATTTGGCCGATATCCATGCCTACTTGGAGAGCTTGCCGCCTGCGCCCGAGCCCAAAACCATACCGGCTTTGAACTGAGTGGGGTCACCTCGCCCAAAGAACCAATCAAATCTAAGCTTTGCTGAGGCAACATCGGCAAAGGAATCTTGACGCGGGCAGTTCAACTGTGCCGCTGACGTTTGACGCTACGGGGTTTCATCGGCCAGGAGCGGCAAGCACCCAGTGTCCGCAATTTGAGAGACACCGGTGAGGACACGATTGTCGACACCCCCGGTGTGACCATGACCATCCATGACCATCCATGACTTGGAGTTTGTGTCCACTCAAGCGGGGGACTTGGCTCACCCGCTTGGGTTGGTGTTGTTTGAAACAACACCAACGCAGTCGTCTGCATCGAGTGGCAAGCTTATTTTTTGGCTTTGCTGCTTTTGAGTGTCTTGGCCGTGGAATTCGACTTGGACTTGGACTTGCTGCCCTTTAGAGCATTGAGGAAAGTCTCTTCGATGTGGCGCTTGATCTCGGTGTTCATGGGCAAGTCTTTGCGGCGTTGCTTGGCAATTTCTTCACCGGTGATGAAATAGTCACTCTTGACCGCACGCTCGGCCATGAGGGCATTTCTCTCGCTCCAGTCGCCCAGTGAATAACCAAACCAAGGGGCCTCTGGGCGCAGGGGTGGCAACTTCAACTCCTCCCAAATCTTTTTGGCGTTTTCCATGTATTCTTGCTTGGGCAACGCAATGGGTGGGAAGTCGTCTTTGAGGGTCGCATCAATGAGCATGGCCGAATCCTCGCCATGGTTTCTCTCACTCCTGGGCCCGTGTCCAGGGTCTCGGTGATGGATGATTTGAAGGTCAAGCGCAAAGTTCGCTCTGTAGCTCATCGCCCAAAGAAGCGCATCGGCGTTGTCTGGATCGATGTCGTCATTGATGGCGATGACGAACTTGCCGCCCGAGCGCAACAGTGAGGACGCTCCATACAGCGCACGCCACACTTCAGTGGGGGGAGTATTTCGCTCCACAATCACGGCGATCACTTTTCTTAAATTGGTCAATGGCTCGTGCATGCTCACGCGCTTGACACCTTTGATGCCCATGTTGCGCTTCAAGTGATTCAAAAACACGGGCTCCAAGGCCACGCGCTTGATGAGACTCGACTCGGAGGGGGTGACTTGAGAGATGATGGAGGTGAGAATGGCCTTCTTTTTGCGGGTGATGGCGGTGACTTCCATGTAAGCGTTGAATTCTTGCAAATTCACGTGCCCATGCGACTCGCCAAAGGGCGCTTCGGGTTCGAGCCATTCGGTTGAAATGAAGCCTTCGATCACCACCTCGGCGTCGGCGGGCACCAAGAGGTCCACCGTTTTGCATCTCACGACTTGAATGGGAGCACCCACCAAGCCACCCGCCACGTCAAACTCATCCGTGTCTTCAGAGAGTTTTTGCACCGACGTGAAGGCCACACTCGCAGGGCAACCGAGCACCACGGCTGCAGGCAGCTTTTGACCCTTGGCTTTGTATTTCTCCCAGTGGGTGTAGATGCCAGGTTGGTTCTCTAGGGAAGGGTTCATGCCAAGTCGCGTGGGGGACTTGACTTGCCCGCGGTAAACCCCCATGTTCTGGATCCCAGTTTCCGGATCCTTGCTGATGTACTGAGACAACGTGGTGTAGGGCGCGTTGTCCCAACCGGGTGAGGAGATGGGCACGGGAATGCCGTCCAAGCCCTGGCCGGGTTTCAAGAGGTCTTTGCCGGTGTAGACAATCTCTTGGCAAGGGGCGTCTTGGACTTCCATGGGTTTGATGGGGTGTGCAATGGCATGGTTCCAAGTCTTGCCAATGTCCTCAATCTTGCAGCCCATGCCAATGCTGTAGATTTCTCGGTTGGCCGCCAAAACCCCCACGGCCACGGGAATGTCAAACTTACGACCTTTGCTGTCGGTGATGTTGTTGAACAAAAATGCTTTGCGATCGGGCTCGGCAATGCCGCCCCTGAATTGCCATCTCACCAAGGGGTGCATCTCGGTGTCTTTGTTGATTTTGCGATCCACCGTGATCAAAAGACCGGCTTTGTCCAAAGCGGCCAAATGGTCGTGCAAATCGGGGTAGCCACGAGCGCGCTCGTCACGGGTGTAGGAAGGCAGTGCTTTGGCGCTGGCGGCCACACTTGATCTTGCAGGACTGGCTTTGCTCGATGTCTTCGGTGGGTTCGTTTTCTTGGATGCGGCCGATTTGACAGAATGGCTGGTCGTGGTTTTTTTCATGGAAGGGTCCTGGGGGAGAGTGAAAGCTAAAAAGGTGAAGTGATCAAGGGCAACAGTGAACAGGTGGGCAAGTGGACCATTGGCGCGGCCAACTTCACTTGCTCACTTTGGTCACGTTTTGCTCAAAAAGTTTGGTCCACTTGCCAAAATTGTCGGCGGCGTAGACGGGGTCGATCACGTTGATTTTGAGGTCCGCATAGGGGTTCGCGACCTTGGTGCTGGTGGGGTAGTAGCCCAACGAGGCAAACAGTTTTTGTGTCTCTGGGGAGAGCAAATGGTCGTAAAAGAGCAGGGCCGCGTTGGGGTGATTGGCGTGCTGTGCCACGGCAATCGAAAAGCCCTGCGCCACCACTGGGTCCAGCGCAAACCAGTCCACGGGTTTGCCAGCACGTTTGTCTTTTTCGGGTAAATCGATGTAATCGGTGAGGGCAATGGGGACTTCGCCCGCGATCACCAAGTTGTGCAGCAGTGAGACCCCTAGGCGAGGTGGGAGGCCATTTTTTTGGGCAATCTCTTTGAACAGGGCAAGCCCCTTGTCCTCGCCCATGGTGAGGACCACTTTGCTGAACCATTCCTCTGCCTTGGCCTCAATGCCCAAATTATTTTTGAATCTCGCGTCCTTCAAGTCTTGAAAAGTCTTGGGTAAATTTTCCTTCTTGAACACATTGGTGTTGTAGGTCTGCACGACCACATTCATGATCATGTTGCTCGAGCGGCGCGAGCTCACCTGGGCTTGAGCGATCAGATCTTTCACATGGGGGCTATAAACGGCTTGGAGCAAGTGCTCGCGCTCGAGCGCCAGCATCTCGCTTGCCGGCGTCATGATGAGGTCAACCTCTTGGTGTTTGGAGCCCGACTCGCGCACAATGCGTTGCACCACATTGTCGCTGCCCGACCTCCAGAACTTCACCTTGATGCCGGTTTTGGCTTCAAAGGCGGCGATCAAGGTGGGCATGTCCTGGGGGCGAAACGCGGTATAGATGGTGAGCGTGCCCTCTTGTTTGGCCGCTGCTAGGAGTTTGTCTGCGCGGTCCGCCTTGTCGTAGAGCAAGGGTGAATCGGCACTGGTGAGGCTCGCCTGAGCACCAGCGGGTTGGGTGGCATTGCCTGGGGATGGCGACGCCGCGGCACTGGCGGCGGGTGAGGTCGCTGTTGAGGTCGTTGCTGAGGGCACAGTCGATGGCGCAGAGGACGGCGCAGAAGATGGATTGGGTCCAGGCGCAACGCTTTGGGCTTGAAGAGAGCCCATGAACGTGCACAGCACTGCAGCGCAGAGACTGGAGAGACGCCATGTTGGTTTGCTGGGTTGAGCCATTGGCTTGAATGTGGTGAATGGGGGATGCCCCAACAGCACTGCCCCAAGCTTGGCAATGGACTCTGGTCGAACGAGTGAGGAGTTGTTCATGGTGGGCGTGTCTCTTTATTCTTTTTCGATATTGCTGCGCTTGACCACATCGCCCCAATAGGCATATTCACTGCGCAAGTAGGCTTGGGCTTCTTCGGGAGAGTTGCTGAACCTCGGTTGTAGTCCCAGCGAGATCAACTTGTCTTCGACCTCGGGCTTGGTGGCGATCGTGTTCATGGCCGTGAAAGTGGACTGAATCAATGACTTGGGTGTGCCCGTTGGCACCAAGAGCATGAGCCAGGTGACTGCAGTGAAGTCTCCCATGCCATGCTCTTTGAAACTGGGCACACTTGCAAAAACTCCCCCCAATCGCTTGGCCGCTCCACTGGCAATGGCCCTGAGTCTGCCCGACTCCACATGGGGACGAACCGCCGAGGCGGTCTCGAGCGCCATCGAGACATTGCCAGAGATCACATCGGTGAGGCCGGCCACACTGCCCTTATAAGGGATGTGGGTGATTTTGAGGCCCATGCGGTGCTTGAGCTCCTCCATGGCCAAGTGCGATACCGTGCCGTTGCCTGACGAGGCGTTGTTGAGTTTGTCGGGATTGGCCTTGGCGTATTGCACGAAATCTTTGAAGTTTTGAATCGGCAAGCTTGGATTGACCACCAGCACAAAAGGCAAGTCTCCCAGCAACCCAACAGCCTCAAAATCCTTCAAGGTGTCGTAAGCGACCGAGTTGTAGACATGGGGGTTGGTCTCCAGGGCCGACATGTGGGCCATCATCATCACGCTCCCATTGGGGGGCGACTTGGCAAGCACCGACAAGGCCAAACTGCCGCCTTGCCCAGGGCGGTTGTCAATGATGAAATTGTCACCGGTGAAACTGCTCAGTTTCTCAGCCATGACCCGAGAGACCAAATCGGTGGCTTGACCGGCCGGAAACCCCACCATGAGTTTCACGACTTTTCCACTGGAGGATCCCAGGGATTGGGCCCACAGGGTTGTCGAGTGACTCGACCAAAGCGCCCCCGCTGCCGCCGTCCAGCCCGCCAACTTTTTGAGAGTCACGCGCTTATGTGTGATTGTGATTTCGGTATTTTTTTTCATTGAAGTGTCTCCTCACCTTGTCGGCCGTTCAAAAAGTTGGATCAATGTCGCGTCAGGTCATCAGAATTTAAAACCATTTTTTGACGTGTCCATTCAATTGATCCAGCGCGCTGCAATCGCGATGGCTGCACCCAAGATGCAAGCCGGCGCCATCCACCACGCAGGCACCATGTGGGCGCGCTCTTCGTTGGAGGACGAGTGGGCAGCGGCGTTTGCCGCTGGGCTCGCAGCGCTGTGCGTGTTGGTGGCAACATTCCCAATGTTCCCAACACTGGCATGGGCCACTTCGGTGCTGAGACTCACCGTGTGACTTGCAGTCGGTGTGAGGCTTGGGGCTGGCAGTGCAGTCTTGCCCGCTGGCTCGGCCAAGGGGGCTTGCAGTTGTGCTTTGAAGGCTTTGAAAAAATCATCGGTCATTTTTTTCGCAACGCTATCGATCAAGCGAGAGCCCACTTGGGCCAATTTGCCACCAATTTGTGCCTTGGCGTTGTAGGACAACTGGGTTCCCTCGGGCACCGATTCCAAGCTCACGCTGGAGGTGCCTTTGCCAAACCCCACCGCGCCGCCTTGACCCTCGAAGTTCATCACGCAAGACTCGGGTGGGTGCGACTCGGTCATGATGAGAGAGCCTTGAAAGCGCGCTCTGAGTGGTCCAATGGCGGTCTTGATGATGACTTTGAACTCTTCATTGCTCAACTTCTCCACCGACTCACAGCCAGGCAGGCAGTTCTTTAAGATCAGTGGATCGTTGAGGGCGAGCCAAACCGCTTCACGAGGTGCAGCGATGAGTTGTGTGCCAATGATTTCCATGTGCGGTGTCTCTCTAAATAAAGGGGGGGTCAGTGAACGAATGCAATACGCACCCGTGAGGGCCTGCAGTTGGGCATCAATGCGCTTTTTTCTTCATCTCTGCGGCAGTGTTGACCATGGAGTGCAGGCTTCGAGCGTAATCAATGGCACCTTGCTCGTCCATGCGTGGGGCCACGCGCAAATATTCTTTGAGTCCCAAAATCGCGGGTCTAGGGCGTGAGAGCAAGGTGTCGCAAAAGCGCTTGACCTCAGACTCGAGCTCGGCGTCTTTCACGACTTGGTTGATGATGCCAAAGGTCATGGCCTGCTGAGCACCAATGAAGTCAGTGGAGTAGGCCATCCACAAAATGGCGTTTCGGCTCATGCGGTCGTAAAGGGCAGACATCACCATGGTGGGCATGACGTTGTGGGCGATCTCAGGAATATTGAAGGTGGTTTGGTCCGACGCAATGGCCACATCGCACAGCGCTGCAATGGCCGTTCCAAAGCCCATCACTCGCCCGCGCAGCATTCCCACCACGGGCACTTTGCAAGAACGCAAGGCCTTGTAGCAGTTGAAAATCGAGTCGTATTCATCGCGGCGTGTATAGGCCTCGGGGGAGGGCGGGAAGGCGGCATCTCTGACACGCCCCGTGCAAAAGTCGGGTCCGACACTGGAGAGAAGCACCGCATCGGATGTGTCATGGGCATTCAAGACGGCTTCGGACAACGCCGCGGCCATGCTGTCAGACACGCCGTTGTCGGGGGTGCGGTTGAATTTGATTTTTAGTAAACGACCGTCTTGTTCGATGATCAATTGTTCGCTCATGAGAGACTCCAGGCTGGGTTTTGAAAAAAGTGCCGCATCATGGCGGCGTTGAATCGAAGGGGTTGATCGATGTTGGGCAAATGACCGGCGCCGGCAATGACCTCCAACTTCGCGCCCACGATGGCCTCCTTGATCGACGCCATGGCGACGGGCAAGGGCCCATCATTGGCGCCCACCAACAGAGTGATCGGCGCATGAATCGAGCCCACACCGCCCAGGTAATCCAGGGTTTGAATTGAGTGCGCGCAGCCCACAAAGCCCGCGACCTGGGTGCGAGCGATGTCAGCGATGAATCGCTCGGTGATGTTGGGGTTTGCCTCCAAAAAGGGAGCACCAAACCATCTCTCCAGGGTTGGACGCGCCAAGGCCTCGCAGCCGTGGAGTTGGGCCAGTGCCATGCGCTCATCCCAGGGGGCGGCGAAGGCTTGAGTCATGTCGGCGCGGCAGTCGCACAAGATCAAACTCAACAAACGGTTTGCATGCTGCTGGGCCAGTCCAAAGCCACTCATCCCACCCAGCGATAAACCGATGTAATGGGCTTGGTTCACCCCAAAATGATCGAGCACGCTCACACTATCGGCCACCAAATCGTTCATGTGGTACGCACCCCCATTGCTCTTGGAGTCGCCATGCCCACGCGTGTCCAAGGCCAAGACTTGAAAGCCACAAGCGCTCAGTAGCAGGGCTTGTTCGTGCCACATTTGGCTGGATGCCAAAATCGAAGACGTCATGAGAACGCTGGGCGAGCCCGCCAAGCCATAGCGACGAACATTCAAGGCGCAGGCTGGCCCGTTGAACGATTCATGGGTGTATCCAGTTTGGACGAAGTGGGGTGCTGGTGTGGTCATAAAAAAATAGCAGGTTCAAAAATTAAGCATGGGCTTGAGCTTGGGCTTGGGTGCTGGCGGTGGTCGGGCTGGCCTGTGCCTTGGCCTCTTCCAATGCCTGCCAGATGGCTTGAGGCGTCATCGGCAGCGCACTGATGCGTGCCTTCATCGGTGCCAGTGCATCATTGATGGCGTTGGCAATGGCTGCAGGCGAGCCCAAATAGCCGGCTTCTCCCGAGCCCTTTTGACCAAACTCGGTCAGGGGAGATGGGGTGCAGTGGTCCACAATGGAGATCTCCGGCACCTCGTGAGATGTCGGGAGCAAGTAATCCATGAAGGTGCCGGCCAAGAGTTGTCCGTCTTCAGAAAACGCAAACTTTTCCATGAGGGCTGCACCCAAGCCGTGCGCCACCCCGCCGTAGGTCATGCCGTGCACCACATCGGGGGAGATCATCACCCCGCAGTCGTGTCCCACCACATAGCGGTGGATATGCACCTTGCAAGTGCCTGGATCAATGCTTGCCAAAATCACGTGCGCTTCAAAGGAGTGACAAGGGTACATCTGCACCCGTCCGTCACCCGTGGGGAGCTCACCCCCGGTGGGCACTTCCCAGACAAATTTCTCTTGCAGCCCAGGCTCCATGCCTTCAGGCAAACAGTGGTATTTGCGGTGTGCAATTTCCACGAGTGCGTCCCATGACATCTGGTGGTCTGGTTGGCTCAGCTGATACACGCCTCCATCGCGGTAGCCCAGCTCTTCTTCAGGGACTTTCAAGTTGTGAGCGGCAATCAAACGCAATTTGTGGCGAATTTTCTTGGCCGCACCCGCTGCTGCGCCACCGAGCATGATGGCCATGCGCGAGCCCACGGGGCTGTTGGAGGGGAGGGCATTCAAGCTGTCGGCCTTGATCACGCGAATCGAGTCGGGCTCGCGCTCCAAGATTTCTGCCACCACGGTGGAGACCATGGTTTCGTGGGATTGGCCCGATGAGGAGGTGCCCATGAGCGCGGTGACTGCGCCCGAGAGGTCGACCCGGACCAAGCAAGAATCCATCCACGTGGTGGTTTGGTTTTTAGGATTAAAGAGTGGCTCAAAGGAGGAGTTCCCGCCTGAAGGCTCAAGACAAGTGGAGACACCCACGCCGGCTAAAATTCCGTTCTCTCTAAAGCGATCGCGCTTTTTGATCAGCTCTTCAAACTTGGCCTCGTTAAGTGCCTTGTCGAGCACCGTCTCGTAGTCGCCCGAGTCGTAGTGTGTGCCCGAGGGGATGAGGTAAGGGAATTCATCCGGGGCGATGAGGTTGAGTTTTCGAAGGGCCACAGCGGGCATGTTCAAGTGCCTGGCCACCAAATCGATGCCGGTCTCCAAGGCGTAATTGGTCGGTGCTTGTCCAAAGCCGCGCACCGCTTCTTGAGGGGTCTTGTTCGTGAGCACGGCCGTTGCGTCATACTCCACGCTTTTGATGCGATAGGGCCCCACGATGGCGCCCACGGGTTTGCCCAGTTGCAGCGGCGAGCGGCCCGAATAGGCGCCGATGTCCTCGAGTGCCTTGATTCTCATGGTGCGAATCTCGCCACTGTTTTGAAACCCCAGCGTGACATCGAAAATGCGGTCGGGCCCTTGCATATCACCGCCTCGCATGTTCTCAATGCGGTCTTCAATGAGGCGCACGGGGCGAGCGAGCTTCTTGGCCAAATAGGCCACCAAAATGGTGTGCTTTAAGCCGCGCTTGACACCGTAGCTGCCGCCCACATCCACATCAAAGTGCACGCGCACATCGTTGCCAGGCAACCTCAAGGCCTTGGCCACTTGGTCCGGGAACTTGGGCATTTGAATGGAGGCCCACACATCCAAGATGCGGGTGGCGTCACTCCACTCACACGTCACCGCAAAGGTCTCGATGGGCACCGTGGAGCTTCTGGCCCAGTGCACTCGGTAGCTCAACTGGTTTTCACATTGGGCAAAATCGGCGTCAACGGGTCCCCAAACGAATTTGCGGTGAAAGATGACGTTGCTGCCATGCTTTTCATGCACCAAATGTGCTCCACTTTGAAGCGCTGCTTCGGGGTCCACGATGTGGGGGAGGACTTCATAGTCAATTTGCACCAACTCGGCGGCATCTTCTGCCAAGGCGCGGGTCTCGGCCACGACGGCCGCCACCCACTCGCCCGCGTAGCGTGCGGTTTGATGGGCCAAGGCGTAGCGAGTGACCTGCGGCGCGTCCACACCGGGCAAGGTGGGGTCGGTGTTGTGCACCAACTCGTCGCCCGTGAGCACAGCGTGCACGCCTGGCATGGCCAAGGCCTCACTGGCATCGATTTTTAAGATGTGGGCGCTGGCGTAGGGGCTCGATATCAGGGCCACGTGCAGCATGCCCGGGCGCTGGATGTCGGCGGCGTAATGGCCTTGGCCCAACACAAAACGTTTGTGCTCGACTGCACGGCGGTGTTTGCCAATGAAGCGAAACGGGGCTTTGCCCTTGGGGGCTTGGGATTCATTTGACATGGTTGACTCCTTCGCCGCCAGTGTGGGTGAGTCCCAAAGGACGGGTGGCATGCATCACCGCATCGACGATTTGTTGGTATCCCGTACAACGGCACAAATTGCCACTGATGGC